>PEAL01000304.1 GCA_002753725.1 Deltaproteobacteria bacterium | reverse complement strand
TAGTGGAGTCCTAAAGCTTTAGCTTTGGGAGTTCCTTAGATTTTCAATGCGTTGTTTTTCTGTAACTCCCAAAGCTAAAGCTTTGGGACTCCAATTTAAAATGGGGAACTTATTTTTCGAACATTCCTAAATAAAAAAGTCAATCTACACTAAATAAATCTTGAAACATGCCGATATTTACTATATTCATCCCCAATCAATTTATAATTGATATTTTATGAAGACAATTTAGGATAACATGAAAATTAATCATTCTATCCACTGTTTTATCTGTACAATAATTGCTCTCAATAGTTTATTTTCCGTAAACACTCGAATTTCATTTGCACAAGGCCTCTCAATTTCCCCTTCGACGCATCACTTCAAAGATGTTCCGGTTGGAAAAAAGTATACGTTTCCTGTTCCGATTAGCGTAAAGAATCCATCGGATCAATTGACCAGTTATACCATTCGAATCATGACACCTTCACAGGTGGGTTTGTCACTTGATGATGGTTTTTTAGATATACCATCAAAAAAATGGGTCTCTTTTGAAAAAAAACATATTGCAACCAATCCTCATGAGACCGTTTCAATAAAAATGTTTATCGAAATACCCAACAAGAAAGAATGGTTAAACAAAAATTGGGAATTTTTGGTTTCTGTTGAAGAACACTTTAAACCATCAAGCATATTTAATATTGTTAGTGACGCAAAAATTTTGATTACGACCACCCGACCTAAAAAAAATTGATATAAAAAAAGCGAGTATGCCATGAAAAAACAAAATTCTTTATTGCTTATATGGGGAATACTGGCCATATGTTCACTGCTATGGCCAGCATCTGCGAGTTGTCAACAACGAGACGCTTTTGAAATAAATGTTTTTGTGGGGTATCATCCTCCTGAAATATCCATGATTCCAGATCAGACCCTTCATGAAGACACCGTCTCCCTTCCTGTTTCATTCACAATCAATGATTTGGATGATGATGAAAACGATTTGTCCCTGTTTGCAGAATCAACCAATCAAACCCTTGTTCCCAATGATAATATTGTTTTTAGTGGTTCAGGTAAAAACCGATTTGTAACGATCACACCCGCTGCTGATGAATTTGGATCTTTGAGTGTTACCATTGTTGTCAATGATGGCCATAACATGGCGACACAATTTTTTTCCGTGCATGTCATTCCAGTCAATGATCCTCCTTCAATATCGTATATCTCAGATCAATGGATTCTTCAGGATACTTCAACCAATGCCTTACCAATCACAATCGCCGATGCTGACAGTGACCAGTTGACCATCTGGGCAAAATCATCAAATATTGGCATTGTTCCTGATCATATCACCAATCTCACACTCTATGGTACGGATTCAAATGGATTGGTTTTCCTGACACCTGGATTTGCGTATCCTATTTCCCTGACCGTTACTCCAGCAAAAAGTGAATATGGTGCTTTATCCATTACACTATTTGTTGAAGATGATTCACATGCTGTGATGAAAAAAGAGTTTACCCTTCATATCTCCCAGGCAGAATACCTTATTACAACATCTGTATCGGGCAGTGGCAATATTACACCCGTGAACCCCATTGTCAAAAAATATGAACAGGTGATTATCAGAATGAAACCTTTTGAAGGTTTCATGGTTAAAGATGTTATTGTGGATGGCATTTCCAAAGGCCCGATGCCAAGGTACATTGTTTATGGCATCGATCCTCCCAAAAGCCTGACCGCTGTATTTGGCCCGCCTGAACAATATACCATTACCACTATCGCCAATACGGGTGGGTACATTGTTCCATCGGGTCCGGTGTATGTGAAAGAAAAAAATGCCCAGCTCTTTCAAATCAATACCCTTTTTGGATATGATCTGGTTGATGTTTTTATTGATGCGAAATCCATTGGTCCTGTCGTGTTTTATAAATTTTCAGATGTCATGACCCCACACACCATACAGGCGACGTTCAGGCAGACATCACCGCCTGTTGCTGATTTTACATCCAATATAAACGATGGCTTTTTACCGCTTAAAGTTCAATTTGCTGATAAATCCTATATTGTTGATGATACTGCTGGTGATGAAATTACCGATTGGCTATGGGATTTTGGCGATGCCACATCCAAAAATTCCGGTAAAAACCCCATTCATTATTATACCAAAGAAGGTCAGTACACAGTAACGTTAACTGCAACCGGAACCGGTGGACTGACATCAACGAAAATTAAAACACAGTATATCACTGTTCAACCATCATCTGTTTCTTTCAATTTTAGTGCTGACAAAACCGATATCACCAAAGGCGATGCGGTGCAATTCAGTGTGCAAACCAATATCACGACGGGAGCAAGCTTTTCATGGAGTTTTGGTGATGACACCACAAGCCTTGAAAAGAATCCTGAAAAGCTTTATTCAAGCGCCGGACAATATACGGTCAAACTGACATTTATCGTAGCTGGAAATACATATGTCAAAGAAAAGATCAATTATATCAAAGTTGGCGGTCGGACAATCAGCGGGCAGGTGCGCTCAGGTGATATGTTTGGCAATGATACCGGTAATCCTTTGGCATCCTATTGGATCGAAATTTTTCACACCACTGCAAATAGTCTTTCTTACACGAGTACAGATGAAAATGGTTTTTATACCATTACAGGACTTCCTGCTGACAGTGGCTTTATTGTTGCCGCTTATCCACCGTATGGTACCAATGATTATTTTGAACAATACTACAAAGGTAAAACATCCCGTTCCACAGCCAATACCATCAATCTAATTTATCAGGATAGAGATGATATTAATTTTGTGCTGAAACAAGTGCCACAATATGGGATTTCCGGAAAAATTCATAATGGTGTGAATGGTCTGGCTGATATTGATGTGACTGTATTTTCAGAAGATACTAACTTTTCAGCAATGGCAATTACGGATGAAAATGGCAATTATACCCTGAACGGATTGAAATGGGCATCGGATTATCGTGTTTATGTTTATTACGATTCTGCTGAATACTATTATTCAATCCCCAAAGATCAAACCTATGGTGAATACATACCTGTCTGTGGTGATACCGTTTCACGCTGGGATTTAGCGACGGATGTGACTCCAAAAAGGAACCCGCCCACACCAAATATTGATCTGGTGTTATGTCAGTTTGGGACCATTCATGGCCATGTCTACAATGATGACAATCATCCCCTCCAAAATATTTGGGTCAACGCACGCTCTGAAACACTCACGATTGAAAATGGATCCCTTACGGATGAAACCGGAGAATATACAATATCTGGCCTGACCATTGTGAGTGACCATGAGGTTCTGACAAAAGGGTATTTTGTTGAAGTAAGTGATAACAATTATCCCTATCAGACCTATCCAGACAAAGGGAGTATTGAAACGGCAACAAAAATTACGGCCAACCTGAGTACAGGGATTGATTTCCACCTCAATCAAAGTGGCACGATATCTGGCAAGGTGACCGATATTTATAACAATCCGGTTCCTGATGTTCAGGTGACTGCCTGGTCAAAAGCTTTACCTGCCAACAAACAAGGTTCAACCCATTCTAACGCCAATGGCGTTTATACACTGACAGGTCTTCCTTTTGCCAAAGACTATATTGTCGCTGCGTTTTCCTCCTATTTTCCAGAGCAATATTACCATCAGAAAACCAATGAAGAAATGGATGAGGCTCAGGAAGTCAGCCTTGCATATGGCAATGTTTCAGGGATTAATTTTGTTCTTGATGAAGGCGCCATTATTAAGGGGACAGTTAAAATAAGCGAAAACAATGTGATTCGCGCGGCTCAAAATATCTGGGTGGATATTCATTCTCAAAGCCAGCATGATAAAGGTGGTCAGGTCATGACCGATCAAAATGGTTATTATGAAATGACAGGTCTTGATGACAGCATTTCAGACTATATTATCAAAGTGAAACTCAGTGGCTATCAACCCGCATATTATCATCCCACAAGACCCGATACCACGGTTTATTTATATAGTGAGGCCGAAGGTATCGCACCATCAACAGATACAGAAAGAAATCTTCTCATTATCAAAGGGTTTTCAATTAAAGGCAGGGTCACATTTGAGGGAGAACCCATCAAAGGACTTCAGGTGATTGCCTATTCTGAAAATGGCGGCAATGGCAGTGCCATCACGACCCAGAGCAATACAAATAATTTTGAAATCATTGGCCTTCCCAATGGAACGTATACGGTTTTTGTTCCATCCAATCGCTATGCAGATGCAACAATCGAAAATATTCTGATCAATGGTGATCATGTTGAAAATGTGGATTTTGAATTGATCCTTCCAGAACGTTATATTTCCGGTATGGTTTATCAGTTGGGTGCTGCCAAAAAAGTGAACCTTCTGGTATTTTCCATTGAGGGGGATGATTCAAAGATTATCGAGCTTAATGGCAATGGCGCTCCAATGCCATACACCATCTATGCGTTAAAAGCGTTTTCTGACTATAAAATGCAATTATACTCCAATGACTATCCCGACCAGATCTATAATGATCAAACCAGTATCAACGATGCTGATATCATTGATCTTTCCACAGCCAATGCTACAGGTATTGATTTTACTCTAAATTCGGATGTCTCCATCATTAAAGGAAATGTAACCTTTCCATCTACAGCTTCATTGGGAGATATCGCATGGGTAGATGTTCAATCAGAGTCCACAGGCTCTCAAGGTGGCGCAGAGGTGAAAAAAATTATCAATACCACAGAAGCTGTTTCAGATGCTTACACCATTACCGGTCTAAAACGTGCCAGTGACTATCTGGTTCATGTCTGGTCAGATAAGTACCTGACACAATATTTTGATAATGCAGATACACAGGAAAATGCCCAATTAATTGACACCACTCTGACCTATGAAAAAGATGGCATTAATTTTACCCTTGACCCAGGGGCAACAATTTATGGAAAAATTGTCGATGAATACCGAAATGCTTTAAGCAATATTTACGTTGAAGCGTCATCAGACAGTACAAATTCCATCCGGGGGGCCATGAGTGCCTATGATGGTAAATTTGCTGTCAAAGGTTTGAGAAAAACCGGTGACTATAAACTCAAAGCCATTAAATCCGGTGTTGATTTACCTTTCTTCTATCATATCGATCAAACGGTCCGGGATCGAAGCCTGGCATCATCACTCAGCACCTTGACCGGTGATCTGTCAGACATCGAGATTATTTTGAGTGATGGGTTAAGCATTGCTGGAATGGTGAGAGACAGCCTGCAAAATCCCATTTTGAATGCAAAAATATGGGTCAATATCAGTTCAGAAACGAAAAAAATTGATGTGGGTGATTATATCGAAATGGATGGGTCATACAGTATCAGCGGATTACCTTCAGGAAAAGACTATCAGGTGGCAGCGCGTCCACCATCGGATTCACCCTATCTGGCATCAACCATCAAGAACGTTGCAAGCGGACAAAGCAATGTTGATTTTTCTTTGACAACAGGGAGTAAAATACAAGGTTTTGTTTTTAGTAACACGGGATCTCCCCTCCGCAATGTTAAAGTCAGCATCTCCAGTGCATCCGCTTCGGTTGGAAAATGGGTCATGACCAAAACCAGTGGGTTCTATTCAATCGATGGCTTACCGCAGGCATCTGATTATGCAATCATTGCCACCCCGCCTGAAAGTTTGGATTATGTGGAATTCTCTGAATTTGGACTGCTCATTGATGCAAACACGGATAAAGATATTACATTGCTTCCTGCCATGAAATTTACCGGATATGTTTATCAATCCGATGGCCAGACACCGGTCAAAAATGCCTGGGTATCCGCCTTTTCGCAATCGTCAGAAAATTTTATGAAAGGCGACCGAACCGATACCAATGGTTATTTTGAAATCAATAATGTGCCGGATGCCTCAGACTATGTGCTGAATGTTCAGGCGGATGGGTATTTATCTCAAAAATTGATCGATCAATCTCCCGGAGGAAATGACAGTGTCTTTAAGATTGAGGGAAGTGGTTCCATTTCCGGAATGGTAAAAAATGTCAGTGGACAACCTATCAGTGGGGCAAGAGTGAAAGTGGAATCAACCAATGTTACTGGCGTGACAGTCATTGAAACAGGCAGCAATGGAAAATTCGAATTAAAAGGGTTGAAAAAAACAGATACCTTTGGCAACACGATTACCAATTATCAGTTGACTGTTGAAGCACAGGGCTATCAAACACAAAAGAAAGTCCAGCTTAAAGTGGGTGATGTTGTTGACTTTTCAATGAGTACAGGCGGAACACTATCCGGAACCATTGTCGATGCCAATGGAAACGTTCCACCACAAAACTATATGATATCTGTCAATATTTTTGAAAAACTGGATAATGGAAAACTAAAAACACCGCCCATGAAAACCAATCCAGATAATGAGGGGCAATTTATTGTCAAGGGATTAACCATCGGTGTGCCCTATGTCATACAGTTTAAATCTACAATCAAAGGAAACTTGATCAGCAAGATTCAATGGGCAGGCGAGAACAATGAAGGTGTCAAACTCTATAATGGG
>PEAL01000303.1 GCA_002753725.1 Deltaproteobacteria bacterium | reverse complement strand
CTTTTTGGAAAAATTCAATGGCTTTTTTGTAATCACGCCTGGCATACCATGCACGACCTGAATTATATTGACAGATCGCATGGTTGGGTTGAATGTTAACGGCTTTTTCATAGTATTCAATTCCCTGATTGACATGCTGTTGTTTCATGCAGGCATTGCCCATTTGAAACCAGGCATCAAAATGATCAGGATTAATCAGGGTGATATATTCAAAATACTGACAGGCCTGTGAATAGGTTTTCTGGTTGATCTGTTCCATGCCTTTCTGATAAAAATAATCAACCATTATGGGTTCAAGAGCGGTTTTAACGCGATCAATCACATCCTGCCAGTTTCCATCCTTTTTTTGACGAAAAAGCTTCATTTCTGGATACCAGGGGCTTTTATCCTGTTCCAGAAGCCATCGCCAATCCGGAATGGCGGGCAATAGCAGCCAGGTGGGATGCCCCATCGATCCGGAAAGATGCGCCGCGGATGTTTCCACGCAAATCATTAAATTCATCTGCTGTATGGCTGATGCTGTGTCCGCAAAATCCTCAAACACTGCGCCCACATCTGTTATGGAAATATCTTCAGGTAATGATTTCAATTCCTGACGATGGACCGGGTCTTTTTGAAAACTAAACAGACGAATACCTGGCAGTCGAGCGATGGGTAAAAACATTTCCAGAGATGTCGACCGATGGAGATCATTTTCATTTTGTGAATTTCCAGCCCATACAATTCCAATATTGAAACCGCGTTGATTTTCTTGAATCGTCTCCCTTAACAGACGCTTGATGGTTTCAGGCGCTTTTAAATAAGGTGTTTCCGAAGGAACTGTCGAAATGCTTGTTTGAAAAAAACAAGGTAAGAACATGATTCCAGTCGTTGCGTCAACCGTAGGCAACTCTTTTTGTGTATCAATCAAGTATTGATCCGCGATGTGTGAGCCTGAGAACAAGCGAAACAGTTCACGCGGAAGCTGAAAAATAACAAAGGCGCCTTTTTTTTTCAACAGGGGCAAGTATCGAGCAAACTGAATGGTATCACCAAATCCACGCTCTGCATGCACCAATAGTCGCTTTCCGTTGATAGTGTCAGACAATGAAAGAGGGGTCTCAAACACCTGTTTTCGAAACCACTGATATTCTAAAAAACCGTTTGGGTAGTCGCCGGCAAGCAATTTTAATACAGCGCGGTTTTCATGCGCCAATGGGGATGATGGCTCAATTAAAAGAGATTTTTCAAAACAATGCCTGGCCAGTGAGTAGTCTCCCAGTTTATGACAGGCAACGCCCATATCATTCCAGGCTTTGTGATGATTGAGATTGGATTGAAGAGCTTTCGGGCAGCATTTGATGGCATTGACATATTGGCCCATAGACTGGTAGGAAAAGTTTGCATTGTAGACTGCATCCATATGATCGGGTTGATAGGTGAAACAGTTTTGGTAGCATTCAACCGCTTTTTTGTGTTCATTCAAAAGTTGAAATACAAGTCCCAATTGATAATATGCACGGATATGTTCAGGATTGATTGCCAGTGCTTTTTGATGGCAGGCGATCGCTTCTGAATATTTTTTCTGTTCTCGATACACTTCACCCAGGTTGCAATGAAATTCAGCATTATCCGGGAAGTGTTCAATGGATCGATGGATAAACGTGATGGCTGTATCAAAATCTTCCGTGTTAAAAGCATGAAGGCCAATAAAATGGTTGACATAAGGGTTTTGAGGGTCTTTTTTTAAGATGTCCTTCGCCAGACAAAGGCCTGTGGAAAAATCGCCTTTTTGATACAGGGCGGTCAGTTTTTCAATTGCATGTTGCATGTTTTTTTGGGTAGCTCCCTTGATCTTTTTTATCTTGAAAGCAAGTTAAAAAGAATGTATCTATCAAATATATGATATAAATCAATAAAATTTACGAATTTTATTGATTTCTTGACTAAAACGACATGAAACAAGGGTCTATTAAATACCATTGTTTCGTAAAAAACAATCGGGTTTTGTATTTTGGGCACAACCCAGATAAACAATATCGCACAGGAGAAAATTATGTCACAGCCTGTATTAAAAACAGTTGATCTGAAAGACACACACATTCAGTATTTGCACTATTCAGGTCAAGGTCCGGTTATTATCATGCTTCATGCCACTGGCTTTTTACCCTGGCTGTGGCATCCCATTGCTGAATTTTTAAACCAAAATCATTCTTTTGAGATCATTGCACCCTATTTTTGTGATCATCGTGATATTGATCCTGAAAAAGGCGGAGTACATTGGGCTTTACTGGCAGAAGATCTCAAAAGAATGTGCCAACAATTGAATATTCAAGAGCCTCATTTGATTGGACACAGTATGGGAGCGGTTGTAGCGACCCTTTCTCATACTGCATGCAATTTACCTGCGCAATCGATGATTCTTATTGAGCCCATATTTTTAGGAGACGTGGTGTATGAACAAACAATGACCGTTGATCAGCATCCTTTGGCAGGAAAAGCAATTCGACGCCGAAATTTTTGGCAGGATTTAAAGGAGGTCAAAACCTATTTGCGTTCAAAGGCATTATTTAAACATTGGGATGAAGGCATGCTATCCTTGTATATTGAGCATGGTATGAGCCCTAAACCAGACGGTGGTTTCGCTCTCACCTGCTCCCCGAGAAAAGAAGCGGCTTTGTTTATGGGCGGGATGCATCGAAACCCCTGGCCACTGTTAAAAAAAATTCAATGCCCGACCTTAGTCATTGAAGGCGGACAAAGTGAAAACCAACCTTTTATTGATTTAAAAAAAGCCACAGAAATGATCCCAAAAGGCGAGTACCAATTGGTGGAAAATGCCGGACATCTTATCCCTATGGAGTTTCCCCATATCTGCCTGGAGTTGATTGATCGTTTCCTTCAGCGAGTGCATTCTCTCTAACCAATGATATTAAAATTTCGAACTTAAACCATCTGGTTTTACAATCATTTTTTATGAAAATGTAGACAGGCTCCTCAGAGATTGTCGTGTTCTTCTTGTGGAAGATGACATCTTTTTAAAACGAATGGTATTTAATTATTTGAATTCATATGGGATCGAAAGAATATGGTACGGATGGCGCTGAATTGCTTATTCATAAAAAAGCGCCTGAAAGAAATCATTGATTCAATCAGGCGCTTGACAAGCGGTTATTTAGCCTGCATTAGTTTGGCTGGAGAGAAACTGTTCCGTTGATGTCTATTGCTTGAAAATGTAATTTAAGACCCCCCAATTGCATATCAATCCCCGTACGATCATCTCCTTTTAATAATGAAAATCGTGGGGCAAATGGGTGCCTGTTGTTATTTAGTTCTGATGAAAATTGATTTAGGAAAACAAAGGCATCAGAAATTGTCTCAGAATTTTTTACATCATCCGATATTTTTAAATTGTAAGCATCTTCCAGGCTATTGAAAAAATCTACCGCCCCATTCGAACCATTGTTTGAAACAGAATAAACAGCATTTTGAGCGTTTATATTTGATAAATATTGATCATTGATTTGATGCATTTCTGATGATGCATTGGAAAGCAATCCAACACAAAAAAATGCAATCACTCCTACCAGTGAAAAACGTAAAATTTTCATTCTGTCCTCCTTTACGATTTGCGTTTTTCCCGAACCATTGTCTGTTCATGAAACATTGGTTTGGGCATTTTTGCATTGACCTGGAGACAGTCCTGAATATGAAGCATTTTTTTTGAAATGCGATCAATATCTCGTGTAAGAATCGTCATCTGACGAATGGGTATGATCAGTAAAAATGCAATAACAGCTGGAAAATAGCTGATATGTCCTTCGGTCATGTACTCTAAAAAACTCAGCCCTATGGCAATCAGTATACTTGCGATAATCGTCATATATATCATTTTTATTCTCCTTAATTAAGATCAATACATTCTCTTTAACCAGTCAAACGCCGAGCCAAATAAAGGTTGGCTGGTTAAAAAAAATATTTTGAATAAAAAAAACTGACTGCCGATGGCTTCGTTAATAATGAAAAAAAATTATTTAAAAGAACATTTGTCCTTATAATAACGCACTGCGGCAAATTGTCAAGAACTTTTTCCGCAGTGCGGCATTTTTATATATAAAGATACCGCTTGCACAAGCGCACTGGTCAGATATGATATTTTTCTAACGGTTAAAATCGATATTGCAGGCCAGTATAAAGATTCGAGTTTCGTTCATACTGTCCCCATTGGGTGTGATCTTCATTGCCGACAAATAAATTTGCACCGCCAATGAACGTGATGTTTTCATTGAATATATACTGCAATGTCGGCCGAACGTACATATCCGTATCTGTTGGGCAGTAATACACCAGAAACGACATATAAACGTTGGGATCAATCATTTGACGGGTCAATCGAACCGTAATGACGTGACGTCCTTCATCGTCAGGAATTTCTTCAGGGTAAACAAGGGCTAAGGTTTCTTGATACTTTTTATGGTCACGCATAATTTCAATGTAATACTGCGTACTGAGTTGCATTTGTCCAGGCATGTCAAACCGATAACCAAATAACATACGAAGCTGGCTGTTGTTTATGTATGGATTGTTACCTGCTTTATCATTTCTGGATTCATAAAGCCCCATTTCAAAACAGGCAACGCCTTGGGCAATAGGGCCTTGCACGCTGAGTCCATAAACATTTAACTTGGGATATATGCCTTTCCAGGTAACGGGTTCCAGGCCGCCAGGACTTTTCCAGTAGCCATTGTAAGTATACAGAGCCAGTTCAAAATCGCTGATAGTATTATATAAACGTGCTGCCCATTCAGTATCTTCAAACAGGTCATCGGGTTTATTCAAATCCATAATATGTTGTTTACCGACGCGTTCGCCAATAACTCTATTGTAGTAGCTCAGCCTTTCACCAGTTGGAATTCGGTCCGAATCAAACCAGGGGACATAAACAATGTCAAGATTGGCAAACAAGCTGTAAAAACCCATTTTTATCGCATCGGTTGGAGCATCAAAATAACTTTCATCTCTGCCAATATATAAAGCCTGCCAGTCTTTTGGAAATAAATTATTAATAAATAACACGTCACCGGTTCCCCAGGACAGTCGTTGACGTCCTACAATAATATCAATAAAATCTGTTGGAATAATTGACAGGTTTAATTCTCGAAGATCCATAACGCCCGTGCCTTCTTTGATTTTGATAGGATATTTGTCAAGCACAGGATCCAATACAAAATCAAGCTTGCAATTCAATGTCAGACCTTCAACTTTATGCTGATAAATCATTTGCAAGCGGGCCTCACCAATGGAAAATTCATCTTCATCTATGGCTGATTGGGTTCGGAGGCCCAGACGTGTTTCAAAAGAACCAGATAACTGGTAATCTTGCTGAGCAGGTGGCTGATATGAAGTATCTACAGATTCATATTCATCGGGAAACAACGGGAAATCATCCTGAAAAATTGGCGGATTGGCTGATGGCATTTGAGATGGCGGTGTATCCATTGGTTGTAAATTTTCATTTTGGGTATGGCCATCATTCACCCATACGATAACACTAAAAATTATACAAAAAAAACATACAAAAAAACGTTTCATTTTTCCTCCTGAACAATAAGAGTCCGAAAAAAATGTCATGAAATGGCACATTAATTTTTGGGAAACCTAAAGTCAATTTTTTTTACACCATTCGTTTTTATAAAAACGACGCAGTAATATTTAATTTTTAGGTAAAAGATATTTCATTATTGATATATTCTTTATTTAACCATAAGTGTGAAATTATGAGTTTTTACAATTCATTATAATCAGCAAAGATACAATCAACACCTATTATTAATTTGATTTTTATTATAAAGAATTGTAACATAGTTCTATCGTATTTTCTACATTTTTTTGAAACCACACCCTAAACAAGCTGTTTGTTCATGCTGATTGGCGGCAGCTAAATTATTCGATTATTAATTTATAAATCAGAACGGCATCAGCGAAGGCTTAACGCCTCTCCTGAAAATTAAACTATCCCCTAAGGAGTAAAAAATGAAGCGTGTCCAGGCTTTTGAATTCAATGAACGAAATGAATGTCCAGCATTTCTGCGAGATTCTGTCGTTGAAATTTTAGGCAATGCCATTCGATGGGGCAAGATTTTTGTCCCTGTTGCACCGCTATTTAAGGATTTTTGTCAGCGAACCCATAATTATTCATTTATTGATTTATGCAGTGGTACCGCTGAACCTTTACGAGCCCTTGTTGAAGGCATGCAGCAACAAGAATCAACAATAGAACAGATTCATTTCACAGCATCGGATTTATTTCCAAAAGTGCATGCCATGAAACGTGTGGTTAATGAATATCCAGACAGTATTTCCATGATTGATGAGCCCATTGATGCCACACACGTCCCTGAAAAGCATGATAGGCCTGGACGAACAATCATTAATGCCTTTCACCACTTTTCTACTGATATGGCAACAAAAATTATCCAGGATAGTGTTGAAAAAAGACGAGCGATATTTATTCTTGAAGCTTTTCCCAGAAAGCCTGAATGCTTCCTTGCTTTTTTTTTCCATTGTTGCACCTT
>PEAL01000044.1 GCA_002753725.1 Deltaproteobacteria bacterium | reverse complement strand
ATCGATGAAGTTTACAAAGAATTACCGCGAGTTCGAAAAGAACTTGGCCAGATTCCATTGGTCACCCCAACCAGTCAAATTGTTGGAACACAAACGGTTAACAATGTTTTATTTGATGATGAAAAAGAGCGGTATAAAATGATCACCGCTCAAGTTAAAGATTTATGCTATGGATTGTACGGAAAAACCGCTGTCCCCATTGATTCTGTGGTTCAAAAGAAAGCGTTGAAAGGATATGCCAGAGGGGAAGACCCCATTACTTGTCGTCCGGCTGCTGTTTTGGATCCTGAATTGCAAAACGCCAAAGAGGAAATCGGTGACCTTGCTGTCGATCAAGATGATCTGATTTTGTATACCATTTATCCTGTCACCGGGAAAAAATTTCTAAAATGGAAATATGCCAAAGAACCTATTCCAGATGATGTTAAGCCCAGAACACTCGACGATGCCAAGGTCATGATCGATACCTTGAAAAAGATTCGGAAAGGTGAAATTTCCATTCCTGAAAAAGCAAATATACCTGAAAAAGGGGAAAATCTTCGGGTTTTCAATGTGTTTGTTGAAGATGATTATTTTGAAGTTGGCGTCGAACAAGTGGGCGGGGCACCCATTGTCAGTTATGTTCAACAAATAGCAGCTGATCCATCAATGGGTCAACCTGCTTCCGCAGCGCCTGCTGCATCTGTTGCCTCTCCTTTACCCGTTTCAGCATCAGGTTTTGCCGGACCGACAATTGCACAATCACCAGCTATTTCTCCGCCAGCACCTCCAGCTCCGCCAGCAGCAACGCCCAAACTTCCAGAACCTAAAAAAGAAGCTGCTACCAGTGTTGATGGCACCCCTCTCAAAGCGCCAATGCCGGGCATGATTGTCAGTTATGAGAAAAAAGAGGGCGATTCGGTTAACGAAGGTGATACGCTTGTTATTTTGGAAGCTATGAAAATGCAAAATGCATTACCTTCACCTGCTACTGGAACGCTAACAGCAATCAATGACTCAAGTTGTGACTCGGTTTCTAGAAATGATGTTCTTTGTGTCGTTGCTTAAATTTTTTTCCGATGCACTTTCCACCCTTAATCCAGCATAAACATGTTGGATTAAGGGCTGGAAAAGGATCTATTTTAGAATTTCAAACAGACATTTACTTTAAAGGGAGACAGTATCATGAGGAAAATAAAATGCATTCACTTGATTGTGAGTATTTCTATTATTCTTTTTTTGATTTCATGTGGTGAAGAAAAAGAAAAAAAATATGAAATCAAATATCCAAATGATAATATTAAAGAAACGGGTCTGATGGTAAAAAATGAAAAAGGGGACTTTAATCGTGAGGGAGAGTGGCAATTTTTTTACGAGAATGGAAAACTAAAAAGAAAATGTTTTTATATTCAAGGAAAATTAAATGGACCTTTTGAATCAATGTTTGAAAATGGACAAAAAAAAGAATCGGGTGAATATATAGATAACGAAAAAGATAGTAAATGGTCTGTATGGAATGAAAGCGGTCAATTGCTTGAGGAAATCAATTATGCCAAAGGTCATAAAAACGGTAGTTACTCAATTTATGCTAATGGCCAAAAGCTAATACAGGGCGAATACCAACATGGCAAAAAAAATGGAAACTGGATGAAATGGTTTGCAAATGGAAAACAGCAAGAAAAGGGCAGTTATTTAAATGGTCGAAAACATGGTAGTTGGTATCGCTGGGATGAAGCCGGTAAGCTTGTGGAAAATTTAAATTATGTCAAAGGCCAGGTCAGTAATAAAAGATCGTATGAACGAACAACGTCACCTCAAGGTGGATCTTCCAAAATGCAATAAAAGAATGAATATATCCAAAAGTTGTAATAGGAGAAAGATGAATGAATATTCACGAATATCAGGCAAAAGAGTTATTTAAAAAACATCGCATTCCAATTCCTGATGGCGGTGTGGCGTTCAATGCAGGCAGCGCAAAAAGTATTGCAGAGGAACTGCATGGATTTCCAGTTATTGTCAAAGCTCAAATTCATGCCGGCGGACGTGGAAAAGCAGGCGGGGTAAAAGTTGCTAAAAATTCCAGCGAAGTTGTACGATTTGCGAAAGAAATGCTGGGAATGACGTTGATCACTAAACAAACTGGGCCTCAAGGAAAAACAGTCAATAAGATTCTGATCGAATCAGGTGTCAACATTGAAAAAGAACTGTATTTCAGTATATTGCCAGACCGCACATCTGCAAAAATACTCATTATTGCAAGCCTTGCCGGTGGAATGGATATTGAAGAAGTTGCTGAAAAGACGCCTGAAAAAATTGTTAAAGTTTATGTCGATCCCATATCCGGAATTCAGGGGTTTCAGTTACGCAAAGTGGCCTATGGATTGAATCTTGACCCTTCACTAACCCGTCAGTTGATGGCTATGGTTCGCAACCTTTATGAGCTTTTTGTGATGTATGACTGCTCTCTGTTGGAAATCAATCCATTGGTCATTACTCAGGAAAAACAACTCATGGCCATTGATGCCAAAATTAATTTTGATGATAATGCCTTGTATCGGCAAAAAGAAGTTATTGAATATCGTGATGTTGATGAGGAAGATCCCCTTGAAGTGGAAGCTTCCAAATACAATTTAAATTATATTAAAATGGATGGTAACATTGGCAATATGGTCAATGGTGCTGGCCTCGCTATGGCAACGATGGATATTATTAAGCAAGCAGGCGCTGAGCCTGCAAATTTTCTGGATGTCGGGGGGGGCGCCAATGCTGAACAAGTTGAAAACGCATTTCGAATCATGCTAAGCGACACCAATGTCAAAGGGATTTTAATCAATATTTTCGGCGGCATTTTGAGATGCGATGTTTTGGCCACCGGTGTTGTGGAAGCATCCAGAAAAGTTGGGCTGACATTACCTGTTGTTGTTCGCATGGAAGGCACAAATGTTGATGCAGGCCGAAAAATATTAAGTGACTCTGGTTTAAACCTTATGACAGCAACAGATTTAAAAGATGCCGCCCAAAAAGTCGCTCAAATGGCACAGGTTTGATTATTTTGAAAAAGAGAGGAAAACATGAGCATATTTGTAGATAAAAATACACGCGTTGTTGTTCAGGGCATTACCGGGAAAGAAGGTTCTTTTCATGCCCGCCAATGTATTTCATACGGTACACAAGTGGTCGCAGGTGTCACGCCAAACAAAGGCGGACAAATGATGGATGATGTGCCGGTGTTCAATACTGTTATTGATGCAGTGAACCAAACCGATGCAAACTGTAGTTTGATTTTTGTGCCAGCCCCCTTTTGCGCGGACGCCATTATGGAATCTGCTGATGCCGGTGTTGATTTGATTGTTGCCATTACCGAAGGTATTCCTGTTCTGGATATGATGAAAGTCAAAAAATATATTGAAAACCTTCCTGTCCGTTTGATTGGACCGAACTGTCCGGGAATTATCACACCGGGTGAAGCCAAAATTGGTATTATGCCCGGCAATATCCACAAACCCGGCGGCCCCATTGGTGTTGTTTCACGTTCAGGAACATTGACATATGAGGTGGTTCATCAGTTAACTCAAAATGGACTGGGCCAAACCACCTGTATTGGTATTGGTGGAGACCCTGTGAATGGCACTAATTTTATCGATGTTCTCAAAGCCTTTCAAGAGGACAATAATACCCAGGGTGTCGTTATGGTTGGTGAAATTGGTGGCAATGCTGAAGAATTGGCATCTGAATATATTAAAAAACACATGACCAAACCGGTCATTGGCTTTATTGCTGGTTTAACCGCTCCCCCAGGGCGACGCATGGGACATGCCGGTGCCATTGTGAGTGGTAATAGTGGAACAGCACAAGCAAAAATTCAAGCCATGAAAGAAGCTGATGTTCATGTGTGCGAAAACCTGGGCAATCTGGGAAATCTGGCAAAGACAATTTTTCAATAAGCACTCGACACTAAAATTAAGTTAGGTATGAGATCATGCATGAAATGGGGATCGCTCTTCAAATTATTGACATCGCAAAATCATCCATTCCTGAAAATCTTAAAGGGGTTCCAGTAGAAACGGTTCATGTTCAGGTTGGAAAACTGTCTGCTGTTGTTCCCAGAAGTCTGAGTTTTTGCTTTGATATTGCTGTTAAAGAGACCTCGCTTGAGGGCGCAAAATTGGATATCAAAGAAATGCCGGTCACTCTAAAATGTTCAAAATGCGAGAACATATGGACAATAGATACTCCTATTTTTGAATGCGAAAAGTGTCACCATACCAAAATAGAAATGCTTTCGGGTAGAGAGCTGGATATTATTTCCATTGAACTGGCTCAAGATGATCCATAAGATTAGCGTTGTCAGTGTGATTGCCTATGGAAAAAATTTGTGCATCATATTGATTTTACTAAATTATAAATATTTTTTCAGGAAGAGTTAGGAAGAGTTAAGAGTTACTATTTCTGGGATTTTCTTATTACCCAATCAATAAAAGGAGGATTTATGACCTATCGATTCATCTCTTGTTTAATGACAGCTTTTTTCGTCACGAGTTCATTTTTATGTTCTACCGTTGCAGCCGATACCCGACCCAACGGACTGACCATCACACCCTTTGCCGGCGGATACGTTTTCGAAGGCAATGAACCTTATAAGGGGGGAGCACTTTATGGTCTGGCCCTGGGGTATCGTTTCAGTGATCATTGGTCCACAGAATTATCCATGTCATATGGAGATTTTGAGAACAATACCTGTGATGAAAGTAATCCAAATGGTGAAGATCAGTTCATTGGTGGATACGGTGTTTATTTGGATGTCGCATATGATATTTTTCCACAAAATAAACTGGTGCCTTATCTTACCGTTGGAATGGGTGCGATAGCATTGGATGATGACAATGACAATGATGAAAAAAACTATGGCATTGATAATAAAAATGAATCAGTTTTTCATTATGGTGCAGGCGTCAGATATGCATTGTCCGATCAGATTGATATTCGTGCTGATGTTCGTCATGCTTTGACTTTTGACAAAGCAGATCGTAGGGGCAATGATTATGATCTTTTCAACAATTTAATGACAACGGTTGGATTTACCTATACTTTTGGGAAATCCAAACCTGCTGTTCAACAGTTCTCCAGCACAGATCAGGATCAGGATGGCGTGCCAGATTCCATTGATCAATGTCCAGGAACACTTCCAGGCATTAGTGTCAACAGTTTTGGCTGTTCAAAAGATTCTGACAGTGATGGCGTTATGGATGGCAAAGATAAATGCCCCAATACGCCGGCAAATGTTGTTGTCGGGTCAGATGGATGCCCATTAGATGCTGATCGTGATGGTGTCAATGATGCCCAGGATAAGTGTCCGAATACCCCATCGGGAACGTTTGTTGATGCAACAGGCTGCAAAGCAGCAGCTCAGGAGGATATCCGCCTGAATCTTAAAATAGAATTTGAATCAGGAAAAGCGGAAGTTGAATCATCTTCTTTAAATAAAATTAAAGAAGTGGCTGAAATAATGGAAAAATATCCAAACAGTGCTGCGGTTATTGAAGCGCATACCGATAGTTCAGGAGCCGCAGAATATAACCTTGAACTGTCTCAAAAAAGAGCCGCTATGGTTGTGGATTATTTATCCAACTTTTTTGGGGTAGATCGTTCACGATTAGCTGCTGTAGGATATGGGGAAACAAGGCCCATTGCAGACAATCGAACCAAAGCTGGACGAAAACAGAATCGAAGAGCAGTAGCGATTATTACTGCAACACCGTAAGTTTTATTTAAGCCAATTACCATTGAATAATTTTTTCTTATAAAAAATGGAACAAATAGACATTATGGATGTCATTGGATGGCGTCCATAATGTCCATCAAAGGAGAAAGTTCTTCCCTTTACAACAAAAGCCACTTCCAGGCAGGCATGATATGAATGGTTACATCGTTTTTTATCAGATTATTTTCTTCGCTGAGATTGATTAATATCAGATTTCCATGAGACATCTGCGTGTTGACCTCATATAAAGCGCGAATCTCACGCTCCCGTGTGGATGGACTGCTGATGTCAGCAGATACTTGAATGATATCCCTTGCACCATCAGGATAGTCCGCAATAAAATCGATTTCATATCCAGATGATGTTTTCAAATATGAAATTCTGGCATTTCGCCGGCATAATTCTACAAAAATACAGTTTTCAAGATGATGACCATAATTGAGCGTCTGAGATGATGAAAAGGATGCTGCCAGTCCGGTGTCAATAATATAGGGCTTCATAGGATTGACCATTCTTTTTTTATCGGATTGCGAGTGGATGGTGATCATTTTTAGTAAGTATGAACCTTGAATGTATTCAAGATATTCATGCAAAGTGTTCTTTGAGACTTTGATACCATTTGATTTGAGTAAATGATAAAATTTGTTCACAGAAAAATACCCACCGGCATTGACAATCAAAAAATGAATCAATTTCTTTAATACATTCAAATTTTGTACATTGTAGCGATCCACAATGTCTCGAAAAGTAACTGTGTTTGCATATTGTTGAAGTAATAATTGACGTTCATAGTCTGGCAAGAATTGAACTTCCGGAAAGCCGCCCGTTGTCAGATATTTTAATGAATAGTTTTCGTAGAACGATCGCATCCCTTTATCTACAAGTTGAATGGATTCAGGCCTGGGAATGTCATGACACCGTAAAAATTCACGGAAACTATAGGGATAAATAACTCTTTCCACTGATCGACCGCGCATGGATGATGCAATTTCTGCGCTTAACATTTTGGCCGATGATCCGCTGACATATATTTGGATATTTTCAGTATCCATTAAACGCCTGATAAATATCTCCCATTGATCAATTCGTTGAATTTCATCAAAAAAGAAAAAAGTTTGAGTCCCACGGTTTTCAGGAAATATCGCAAAGTATTCGTCAACAATCCAATGCATATCGTTGATTGTCATATCCAACAGACGTTCGTCTTCAAAGTTAATATACAATAATCTTTCACGATGAATCCCTCGATCAAGATATGCTTGCATTGTCTGATATAGATAATATGTTTTTCCAGAACGTCGCATGCCAATGATTGCAAATGTTTTGTTCGGAATTGCGGGTACCTGACAATCTCTTTTAATCAATTCGGGCAATGGCATGTTGATAGCGTCCGCGATGCGTTGCTGAATAATTGTTTTCATATCTTGTCTTTCGGTAAAAGATAAATTTTCTATAATTGTCCTTTTGGGCAGGGATAATTATGACTGTATTTGTATTTATTGTAAAGCTCATTTTTAAATAATCGCCCAAATATTGCCCAACATTTTATTTATCTTCGCATCCAAATTTTCAATTTCATTCATTATTTTTTTATAAAACAGTTTGTCATCAAAAAAATATGGTTCAGACATTGCATGCATACATAAATTATACTATATAACGTTCCTTTTTATATAATGATAAAGGAAAACAATTGTAAATTTATTACAATTATTTTTCGCAGTAAATCTTTTTTTCCAAAGATTCATTCTTAATGGACATTGAAACACGGTACCCATGAAATTCAAATCAAAATATACCCTTTCACTGGTGCTGATTATCATTACAGCTTTAGTGATAATCACTTATAATCCATTAAAGTTAAGCAAAGGGCTTCACATTGCATTGGTTGGGCCAATGACTGGGGATACCGCCATTAACGGAGCAGCATATCTCCAGGGTGTAAATTTGGCTGTTTCCCAGATTAATCAACAGGGCGGGATAAATGAAAAAAATGTAATCATTGATGTTTATGATGATCAAAACAAGAAAGATATCGCCACGCAAAAAGCGAAGGAAATTATTGATAACAACCGCGCGTTGATTGTCATTGGACACAATTACAGTTCTTGTTCAAGTGCGGGTGGAAATGTTTATCGAAACCATAAAATTCCTGCCATCACGCCAACATCAACCCATCCATCAGTGACCATCGATAATCCCTGGTATTTTCGCATTACGTTCAATGACAATCTTCAAGGTCGATTTCTGGCAAATTATGCCAGTAAAGTATTGAAATGCCAGGCGGTCTGTATCGTTTCCGAGGATCTTGATTATGGCGCAAATCTCGCTCAAATATTCAAGAAAACCCTGACAGGAATGAAGGTAACGATCCTGTCTCATGATACGTTTCAAACCAAGTCAAACAATCTGGATAGCCAGTTGGATCGTATTGTCGATCATCTAAAAGAAAAACTCAAAAAACGATATAAAAATACGGTTATTTATTTATCTGTCCACTCGCCAGAAGGGATCCGCCTGATTCAGAGGATCAAAGATCAGGGCATTCAAAATGCTATCATGACGCCTGATGCCCTTGCAGCACAATCCTTTGTTGATGGTTTTTCTGATTTGAAAAAGGAACAATTGTCTCCCGGGTTCTATACGGATGGTATTTATGTCGCCACACCGTTTATTTTTGACACTGCCAGAGAGACTGCCCAACGATTTAAAGAATCCTATCAAACAGTATATAAAATTGAACCCGATTGGAGGGCTGCCTTTGCCTATGATGCAGCAATGTTAGCAGCATCAATATTTAAGAAAGCCAATATTACAGGATCACAGGAAACCCTTGTTCAAGAGCGAATGGCCATTCGTGATGCCCTTTCACAAATCAATCAAATTCAATACGCAATAGAAGGTATTACAGGATTTAATTTTTTTGATGAAAATGGTGATTCACCCAAACCTATTTCTATTGGTATCTATAAAAACAACAAGCTGATTTCCGCCCTTACGCAACTTCAGGCTGTATTTAATGAAAAAGAGATTGCTGATGTTGAACAGGCCTTAAAAAAAGAACAGGTTGTTACGGTTGACAATCAATTGATGTATAAGACCAATGTTGTGTATACCGGTATCGAAGTCAATGAAATCAAAGAAATTGATTTTAAGGAACGTCGCTGTGTCATCGATTTTTACTTATGGTTTCGATATCAGGGACAATTGGAGATTGAAAAAATTGTGTTTCCCAATGCGATCACGCCGATACTATTGAATACTCCAATTGAAGAAGACCACAGCAGACAGGTGCATTACAAGGCATTTCATGTTTCTGGAAATTTTAAAATGGATTACCTCCCCCATGCATATACACCCGGGCAACATCTTATTGGTATTAAATTTCATCATCAAACCCTCAATGAAAATAACTTGATATTTGTGACAGATATCATTGGTATGCGGTTGAATGACGAATTACCTTTGATTGATCGTATTGACAAGCCTCAAATACTATCCAACGCATATGACTGCCAGATACAAAAAGTGGTATTCCATCGAAATGTCGCTCAAAAAAATTCATTGGGTAATCTTCAATATCTGAATGATAAAACCGGGATGATTGACTATTCATGTTTCAATCTGGAAGTATGGATATTAAAGAACAAAATAACTTTAAGAGGAGTGATTACCAGCTATTCCTGGAATGCGTTTTTCTTATTCCTGGCAACATGTATGTTAGTTATTATCTATATTTTTCGAGAATATTTAGTTCATCGGTTTTTAAGGTTTTCATGGATGTTACATACACTGTTTTTGTCATTATGGCTGTTAAGTGGTGAAGGCGTCCTTTTGGAATGGTTTGCCAGCAAAAAAAATCCACGATACATGGAAATGATCAAGCTGGCATTTGATGTTCTATGGTGGATTATCCCTGCATATCTTCTTAATCTTGCTATCAAACGATTTATATGGATTCCCCTTGAGATAAAAAGCAATCGTTCAGTACCAAAAATCCTTCAGAATTTTTTGGCTTTTATTTTTTACCTTCTCGCTTTTTTTGGTATTGTTGCCTATGTGTTTGATCAAAAATTGACCAGCTTGCTGGCAACATCAGGTATGGTCGCCATGATTATCGGGCTTGCCATTCAGGTCAATATTGCCAATATTTTTTCAGGAATCGCCATCAATCTGGAACATCCCTTTCGAATCAATGACTGGGTAAAAATCGGCGAGGATTTTCGGGGTAAGGTTGTGGATATTACCTGGCGAACAATCAAGCTCAGGACAATGGATGGTAGTTTGCTGAGCCTTCCCAACAGTATTGCATCTGAATCGCCCATTCATAATTATAACCATCCCAATCGATTTTTCTGGAATCGGGTTGAGGTCTTTGTTGATCCCAAACACAACCCTGAACATATTAAAAAAATTCTTATGAATGCCTTGTTATCGGTCAATGGTATTGTTAAAGCCAAAGATCCCTCCATTCGGTTTGGATTGAATGAATGGGCTGCGGTCTATACGCTTTTTTACTGCCTTGACGATTATGATATGAAATATTACTATAGAAGTACAGTATTTGAACAGGCTTGGATTCATCTGTTTCGATCAGGCATTCGACCCGCTGTGAGCCGTCAGGAGTTATATCTGTTCGAGGGCAGGGAAGACAGAAATGCCGATGAAGCAAAACTTCCCATTTCATTAATCAAGGAAATTGATTTGTTTCAGCATTTATCTGAGGATGCAAAACTCGATTTAAGTCAACGAATGCATTTGCATCATTTTCAAAGCAATGACATTGTATTTAAACAAGGCGATATGGGAAATTCCTTATTTGTCATTCGCGAAGGTGTTGTCGGGGTCTGGATAAAAATGGGAAATGGTGAAGCCATTGAAGTTGCCCGTCTGGGTGCAGGTTCCTTTTTCGGAGAAATGGCCCTTTTGACCGGAGAACCTCGGACAGCCAGTATTATTACCAAAACAGAATCTTTTATCTATGAAATCACCAAAAAAGATTTTGCTCCTATCATAGAATCCTTTCCTGAAACAGCACAACGATTAAGCCATGAATTGACCCAACGAAGTAGCAACCGTGAACTCCTGGAAGATGAATATCGCACCTCTCAATTGAACAAAGATGATTTAAACACGCAATTTTTAAACCGTATTATGAATTTTTTTGGTGTAAAAAAACAGCCTGAGGTTTATAAAGGGCCAGATATTGACGATGATATTTCAGAAGAACTTATTCTTGAAGGCGATTAAGCCCGCTGGCTTTTATTAAGCCTTTGAGAACAAGCGCAACTGGCGTAGATCAACGGAAAACGGGGGGGGTACGACCCAGTACAACAGTGCAAAAAGGAGTCTATATATAATGAAATTTTTTAATACATCAGGCCCTTGTGAACCAGAAGATCATTATATGGTTAACTGTGCAGAACGTTTGACGAGTTTATATTCATTAATTGAGAATAAACGTTATTTTATCTTTCATGGACCGCGTCAAACGGGCAAAACGACAAACATGATTGCATTTACACGAGAACTCAATGCACAGGAACAATACCTGGCATTATATGTCAATGTTGAAGCGGGTCAGGCGTGTAGAAATGATGTTGAAGCTGTGAATGAAATTATTGTCAGTGAGTTTGAACACGCTGCCATGACTTTTCTTTCTGAACAATACCTACCATCAGAAAATTGTTATCAATTTCGTTCATTAAATACAGGTTTAGGGACTTTCCTGACAAAATGGTGTATGGAACTGCCAAAACCCCTGGTGCTTTTTCTGGATGAAGTAGATGCCTTGATTGGCGATTCTTTAATCTCTGTGCTTCGCCAGTTACGCAGCGGTTATGCCAGACGTCCAAAAGCATTTCCCCATGCCATGGGTTTGATTGGTGTTAGAGATATTCGAGATTATAGAATATATTCGGATAGTTCTAAAAAGTATATTATTGGTGGCTCGGCCTTTAATATTAAAGAAAAATCCCTTCGGTTAAACAATTTTACCCTGACGCAGATAAACGATCTGTATACCCAGCATACAGATGTGACAGGTCAGGCATTTACCCGTCAGGCAATCGCGCGTGTATTTGACCTGACAGATGGTCAACCCTGGCTGGTCAATGCGCTGGCCAGGGAAATATGCTTTGAGGACAGAATTGCTCAAGGACTGGCTGTTACTGTTGACCATGTCGATAGGGCCAAAGAGGTATTGATTGAAAGGCGCGATGTTCATCTGGACCAACTGGCTGACAAGTTATCAGAACCGCGCGTGATGCGCGTGATCCAGAATATATTACTGGGTGAATATCAGGAAAATAATATTTTACCGGATGATATCCAGTATCTGATCGACCTGGGATTAATCAAGAAAGGAAGTGTTGGACTTGAGATTGCCAATTCAATCTATCGAGAAGTCATTCCAAGAGAGTTAACAGTTGTGACACAAATGTCAATCAATCAGAATCCAGCCTGGTATACTCACGAAAATGGCAAATTAAATATAAACAAACTGCT
The DNA here is from genome assembly GCA_002753725.1 of Deltaproteobacteria bacterium. Classification (GTDB taxonomy): domain Bacteria; phylum Desulfobacterota; class Desulfobacteria; order Desulfobacterales; family Magnetomoraceae; genus Magnetomorum. Next base: position 11,658 of record PEAL01000044.1, on the reverse strand, counting down.
TGATGAATACATTCTTTTTTATAAACAGCATAGTGAAATGATTACAGCGCGCAAAACCTATACAGAAGCCGCCCATCATTTATTTTTTATGGCCTGGCTCCAACGCATTGTCAATAGTGGCGGCATGATTGACAGAGAATATGCAGCGGGTTTAAAACGTCTGGATTTGTGTGTCAACTTTGCAGGCGAACGCTTTGCTTTTGAATTGAAATTAAGCAGTCAATCGGCTTTAGATGATGGCAAAAAACAGCTTGTCAACTATTTAAATCGTCTGGAATTGAATTGTGGCTATTTGATTATTTTTAATCGAAAAAAAATTGATGACTGGAACGTGGTGGGAAAAAAAGATGTGATTGAATATGAAGGTAAACAGATTACAGTGATATATTTATAATTCACTTCATCCCATCTATTGGGATAAATCCACGTACACTTCTTTAAATTTTTCCAAAAAGAATGAATTTTCCTGAGGTGTTCCTATAGAAATACGCAAATAATTATTCAACGAAGCATATTTGCTCATATTACGAACAAGAATGCCGCGTTCAATTAATTTCTGATGTACCTGGTCGCCTTTTTCAATTTGAACAAACAAAAAATTGGCGTCAGAAGGAACAACACGAATGTCAGGGTAGGCAGTCAACGCCTTAAAAATACGATGACGTTCCGATTTGATTGTGGTGATTTGATCCTCAATTTCCTGAATGCCATCGGTTAAAACGGTTTCGGCAATTATTTGAGAGGGATAAGTGATATTAAAAGGCATTCGGGCAGCATCAATTTTTTGTGCAATATCCGTTCTGGCGATCAGGATTCCCAATCGAATTCCTGCAAGTCCAATCTTGGATAATGTTCGCAAAATTACGATATTATCACTGGCAAGGGCCATTGACAAGCAATTGTCATGCTCGGAAAAGTCAATGTATGCTTCATCAATGACAGTAAATATTCCCTGATTAGCAATTTGCTGAATCACATCCAATGAAAAAGAATTCCCTGTGGGATTATTTGGACGAGCAAAAAAAGCCAGCCCCACTTGGTGAAGCTTTTCCGGGGAAATCTTTGATAGATCAAGATCAAAGGTCTCATTCAAGGGTAATTCAAGCCTTGGCCGCCCAACGATATCTGCGGCCACCTGATACATGGGAAACGTTGGTGTTGGATACAAGACAGATCGGTTGACATCTCCAGTAATGATGGTCAACAATTGAATCAATTCATCCGAACCATTACCCAAAACGATTTGATCCGATTGTATCCCAAAACGCTCAGCGATAATTGTTTTTAGTCGCTTTGATGTTGGATCCGGATAACGACCAAATGGAATTTTACCAATATTGTCAACAATTTTTTGCTTTAATGGCTGTGATAGCTCAAATGGATTTTCATTTGATGACATTTTAACCGGACAGGGTGTGGTTTCTGTCTGGTAAGGCTTTAATGACGATAATCGGTGTAATGGCATTTAGAGGTACTCCTGGTGAAAGTATTTAGCTGTCTGCTTTTAAGATGTTAATTAATTAAAAACATTTTTTAATCAAGTTAAATTGCTCTTTCAACTGGTTGAGAAGTTCAGGCGTTTGATCCAGATGATTGTCTTTGACAGCATTTTCCATTTCAAGAGCTATTGCAGACATTCCTTTTGCAGACATATTGGCAGTTACCCCTTTGATCGTATGGGCGATGGTTTCAATGTCCTGAGAATTTTTACTGTCAATGGCCGCTTTTATCTGTTCCAGTAACTCAGATACATGAGATTTAAAAAAACGAACAGTGCTTTCATAAATATTTTGATCATGACCAATACGCTCCATCAACTCTTCACGATCAAAGCATACAGTACTGTTTACAGGCAGGGGGGGTAATGTTGATTGTTTATTCATATAAAACTCTATTTTTCCAAATAAAATATCTTGTTTAATGGGTTTTTCAATAAAGTCATCCATTCCTGCTGAAATAAAAAGTGCCTTATCTTCCTGGAGAGCATGGGCTGAGACGGCAATGATGGGTACGCCAGGATTGATAATATCCGGTTCTTCAGAGCGAATACATCGCGTCGTTTCCATTCCATCCATTCCGGGCAACTGGACATCCATGAAGACGAGATCAAAATGACAGGATTTCATTGCTGAAATGGCATCCATTCCTTTTCCAACAATCTGAAAAGAATAGTTCTTCTTTTTTAATATTTGTGCCATCAGTTTTTGATTGGTGGGTTCATCCTCAACAACCAGAATAAGAAAGTCATTCGCACCGGATACAGAAAGACGATTTCCCTTAACAGTCTCTGAAAACTGTTTCACTAACTCCTTGAACTTTAAAAATAATGCATGGGAGGTTTCAATCTCTTTCGCTTTACCAGCAGATTCTATGCGCTCACAAATATCCATAATGGACTTCGACGAAATATCTGCCGCCCCTTCTTTTATTGTAAATGCGATACTTGAAATCGTTTCATGATCTTTTTGATCAATGGCAGTTTTTAATGCCATCGTTAAGTCTGGAATATCATTCAGAAAGTCATTAACAATATCCTGACACAGTTCTTCATCACCTTCCAGACGATTCAACAGTGATTCACGATCATAAATCGATTCTGTTTTCGGTTTTTCTTTTATCTTCGATTTTTTAGGAACAGGCGGATTCGAAAAAGTTTCCTTGATACATTTCAGTATATCGTTTGGATGAATAGGCTTTATAATGGTGCCATTCATTCCAGCCTCCTGGAATTGTTTCTGAATGCCGGGAAACGTGTGTGCTGTCATGGCAATGATGGGAATGGTCGGATTGAGGGTTTTTCTTGTTCCTTTTCGAATATGCAGAGTGGCTTCTAATCCATCCATCACAGGCATTTGAACATCCATAAATACAATATCATAAGGAATGTCCTCAAGGGCACAAAGGGCTTCCTCACCATTGGATGTTACATCCACACGAAATCCCAATTTTTCAATAATTTTTGAGGCAATTTGTTGGTTAACGATGCTGTCTTCAACAAGAAGAATTCTCATTCGTCGTTTTTTATTTTCTTGAACAGAATATTTGGTGACAAGCGTGCCATGTTGTTCCGATGCCTGTAAATTATCTTGCACATTGAATAATTCCAATAATGTGTCGTGCATCACAGCATGTCGGACAGGTCGGGTCAAATAGCCAGAAACACCCATTTCTTTCATTCGAACAGCATCACCCCGTTGGCCTATCGATGTGAGCATCAAGATTTTGATATTTCGAAAGGATTCATTTTCTGAAAGCTCTTGAACCAAATCAATACTTGTCATATCTGGCAACTCCATATCCAGGATAATTGCATCATAGGTATTATTTTCTTCCTGAAGCTTTTTTTGGGCCAGTTCTCCGCTTTTAACTTCATCAAAGGTGCAAGACCATAAGCGAAGCATTTCCCTGAGAACATACCGATTGCTATCATTCTCATCAACAATTAAAAAATGTTTTCCTTTCAAATGAGTGCATGGAGAAAGGAGTTCTGTTTGATTGTGTTGTTTTTCAAACGTTATGTTGACAGTGACACAGGTACCTTTTCCATAACTGGATGAGATGTCAAAACTTCCATCCATTAAATCAATTAACCGCCGTGATAATGTCAACCCTAAACCAATGCCCCCATACGTTCGAGTTGTGCTTGGATCAGCTTGTGTAAATGGGGTGAGAATTTTTTCCATATCTTCTTCTTTGATCCCCATACCCGTATCTTTGATTTCAAAACGAATGGAGACCAACTGATCAACCTCTCGGATAAATTTGACATCAATGGTGACAGATCCTTGCTCTGTAAACTTGATCGCATTATCTGTAAGAAGTGAAAGGATCTGACGAAGTCTTCCCGGGTCACCGCGAAGCATGGATGGAATTCTATGATCGATCATGCAGGAAAATTCAATCCATTTTGAGAATGCCCTTGCAGCGTTCATATCCACAACTTCTTCAATGGCAACGCGGAAATCAAAGTCAATGATTTCAATATCCAGATGTCCTTTTTCCAGCTTTGAAAAGTCCAAAAGTTCATTCACAAAATAATGAAGACTTTTGGAAGATGTCCGGACAGTTTCAGCAAAATCAGCTTGATCTGCATTCAAATCGGTATCGATCAACAAATCTGTCATGCCAATGATTGCATTCAAGGGGGTGCGGATTTCATGACTCATATTGCTAAAAAACTGATTTTTAACAATATCTGCCTTTTTTGACTCCTTTTTTAATTGGGCGACACGGTGAAGCGCTAAATCAATTTTTTTTTGAAGGTCTTGAATCATCTCTTGTTTTTGACAGAACTGATTCAGTATGGCAGTGAGATCATTCAGGTTGATTTCCACTTTCGGAGTTGATGGAGAAACACCATCATTCAAGTCACTGTCCCTGATATCGACAGAATCCAAACCGCATTTCTGAAGTAAGGCTTGAAGATCTTCCTGATTTTCTTTTGAAAGATGACATCTATAAAAAATTGATTTTTTAGTATCCATAATTATATCCATCGATTGCGTTGAGGTTATCCGACAATTTTGGGAACAATAAAGGCATGCTCATCCTTTTCCGGAGCGTTGGAAAGAGCAACTTCTGTTGGAATTGACGGTAAAATTGAGTCTTCACGAAAAGCATTCACCATATGAATCGGATGACTCATTGGCAAAATATTATCTGTGTTAACCTGGTCAAGTCGCTCTATGTACGATAAAATATTTCCAAATTGACAGGTAAAATCGTCTATTTCTTGAGGTTCAAGCTCCAATCGAGCTAATTTTGCAATGTGCTGTATGTCTTCCTTTGTGATTGGCATAAACGTCTCTCTTTTTTCCTGGTTTTAAGATTCTGGATGAACCAGACGATCTTTTGCATTGGCGATATTGAAATCATCTTTTCGCGTAAACGGAACGATAATAGCATCAATGTTTTTCATTTGCAGTTTACTTTTCATTTGTCGGGCCTTTTGAATCGTTTCAAAGGCCCCTACCCGAACCCGATGCCACAAGCCTTTTTCAGGAATATTGATGGTTGCAGTGTAAGCAGGAAACCCCATATTCTTTAACTGTTTCACCATTTCAACGGCAGCAGATGCGTTTTTCAATGCTGCGGCCTGTAGAGTTACACAATCAGAGGAATCCAGAACGGTTTCGCTGGATGAACAAAATTGTGCCAGTGTCTTTTTTTTGGTAGATCGTTTTGTTAATAATTCTGCGTCAGGAATCGGCTGTTTTGATTTCAGATGCACTCTTTTTGCTGATACATCAACGTTTTCAGACTGGGACATCATATCAATGTCAGAAGTTTTCAACGCCTGAAAAAATTGTATTTCCGGCTTTTTTTCCTGGCTATTTACAGATTGAACATAGGCATGTTGTTTTTCAATATCCGATTCAATCCATTCAGCCAATTGTTTCATGATGGGTTCACTGTCAAAACGTATCGGACAGGTATCCCGTCCAACATAGACCCCCAGGGCAAACATCCAGAAACCTGCAAATGTCAAACATAAACAAAAAAATCGGTAGGAAACAGTCTTTTTTGTTGTCTCTATGACAAGGCGTTCCTGACTCCACGTACTGATCACATCCATTTTCAATCTTTCTTTCTATGCAATGCATAAACGAAAAAAAGATTTCTTTCCCCATTCAGGAGAAGAAAACTCAATTTTTCGTTTAAACACTACATGCTTTCAGGTGCATGGACGCCCAAGAGGGTCAGTCCATTTTTAATAATTATTTGAACAGCTTTTACCAGATAGAGCCTGCCGCATGTTAATGCAGAATCATCTGTAATGACTCTGTTCTTGTTGTAATAGTTATGAAACAAAGATGCCACGTTCATTAAATAATAGGCAACACGATGCGGTTCCAATCGTTCGGCACTCAAACGAACAATATCGGGAAACTCAGCCATTGACTTGATCAATCGCAAATCATCCGGTGTATTTAAAACCGAAAGTGTATCACAATCTGTTGCAACACTATTTTCTTGCTGAGCTTTTTTTACAATACTTGATATTCGCGCATGAACATATTGCACATAAAATACAGGATTATCATTGGTTTGTTTTTTAGCAACTTCCAAGTCAAAATCAAGGGGGCTGTCATGGTGACGCATGAGAAAGATAAATCGGCAGGCATCAGAACCTACCTCATCAATAACATCTTTTAATGTAACAAATTCACCTGCTCGTGTTGACATGGCGACGGGTTCGCCATCGCGTAAAAGATTGACTAATTGGACAAGAACCACATTGAATTGATTTCGTTTTTTTCCAAAAGATTCAATGGCTGCCGACATTCGTTCGATATAGCCATGATGATCTGCACCCCATACATCAATGAGTCGTGTAAAGCCCCGTTCGAACTTATCTTTGTGGTACGCAATATCTGATGCAAAATAAGTATTTTGACCATTTTTTTTGCAAATGACCCTGTCTTTTTCATCACCCCATTTTTCAGTTCGAAACCAGATTGCACCCTCTTTATCATAAGCAAAATCTTTTTTGCGTGCCCAATGGAAAGTCTCTTGAACTTTGTTCGTGTCATAAAGGCTTTGTTCACTAAACCAAGTGTCGAATTCAACACGAAAAGCATTTAAATCGTCTCGAATTCCTTCCAAAATCTTTTTTGCGGCAGTATGTGCACAAGTTGATACAGCATCATCGCTTTTCATGTCAAGAAGATACGAATTTTTTTTATTTTTTTCTTGAATGGCAAGTTCTCTGATATAATCTCCCTGGTAGCAATCTTCAGGATAAGCCTCTGCTTTTCCGAACAATTCACAATATCTTAAATATACAGATCGCCCAAGGGTTTGTATTTGACGTCCCGAATCGTTAATATAATATTCTTTTTTAACATCATAGCCACAAAAGGAAAGAATTTTTGCGATGGAATCTCCTACGGCTGCACCGCGTCCATGACCGACATGTAAAGGCCCGGTGGGATTGGCTGACACAAATTCTATCATTATGCGCTCTTGTTGTCCGATGTTACAGCTGCCATATCGGTCTTTTTGTTCATGGACGTTTTTCAGGATAGAAAACCATGCTTCCGGGTTAAGATGAAAATTAATAAATCCTGGCCCTGCAATGTCTGCTTTATCAATAATGCCCTCTGGATCGTCAATATGATCAAGCAAAATAGTAGCAATTTTAGCAGGTGGCATTTTCTGAATAGATGCAGAGACCATTGCAATGTTGCTGGAAAAATCGCCATGAGATTCCTGGCGAGGAACTTCTATTAAAGGTGTTTGATTGTTCTGTGATGGCAGAGCACCTTTTTTATATGCTTTATCCAATGCAGACAGAATGATTGCTTCCAACTGTTTTTTCATTGTTACTCCATGTAATGATTTGAGAGATCTCCCTGAATCATGATATCATCATCAAATCGTTTGATCTGAATATTTTTTACAGGAAACGCATCCTTCATAAACAATGACGATGGTCCCTGACAAACGGGAATGCCATCACCGCCCAAGATTTTTGGGGCAATAAAACAGCAAACCCGGTCCACAATTCCTGATTGTACAGCCGATGCATGTATGCGACTGCCTCCTTCAATAAGAACACCTGTCATTTTCATCTTGCCAATAGCGATCATCAGGGCCTCAAGATCTATGCGTTGATTTTGGGTTGAAATTTCCAGAACGCGAACACCCTCTTTTTGAAAAATAGTTTTACGGTTTTCTGATGCCTGTTTTGAACAGACCAAAATGGTTTCCTTGTTTGAATCCAAATGCAAAACGTTTGCATTGATATCAATATCCAAATGTGTGTCTACAATAAACCGAGTAGGATCGACACCCTGCTCCTCTTCTGGTAAACGTGTTGTAAGGGAAGGATCATCTGCTTGAACCGTCCCCAGTCCTACAAGAATAGCATCATTTGCATGTCGAAGCTGATGCACATAATGTCTGGACGTTTCACTGGAAATCCAGCGTGCATCACCACTTTGTGTAGCGATTCGACCATCCATTGTCGCTGCATATTTCATGGTGACCAACGGCTGTCCTGTTTTGATATATTTAAGAAATGAAGCATTCAGAAGGCGGGCATCGTGTTTACAGATGCCTTCGATAACAGTCACGCCTTTATTTCTCAGATAGTCTGCGCCGCCGCCGTTGACATGAGGGTTTGGGTCTTTCATGGCCATAACCACGGTATGAATTCCAGCTTCAAGAATTTTATGGGTACAGGGTGGGGTTTTTCCGGTATGATTGCAGGGTTCCAATGTGACGTAGATCGTTGCATTTTTGGCATTTTTTCCTGCATCGTTTAGAGCATTAACTTCAGCGTGAGGCCCACCATGAGCCATATGATATCCTTTACCGACAACTGTTCCATCTTTTACAACGATTGCTCCAACCATCGGATTGGGCGAGACACGGCCAGCACCTTTTTCAGCAAGGGTCAAAGCCTGTTTCATAAAAGGTTCATGATTCATTCTATTTCACTTGTCTCCAAATGGTGGTTGTTCATATTGGTTTGAAGATATTGTTCAAGCTCTGTGATAAATTCAGCAACATCTTTAAACTCCCGATATACCGATGCAAACCGAACATACGCCACACCATCCAGTTTTTTCAATTTATCCATGATTTTTTTTCCGATAATGGCTGAAGGAATCTCTTTATCTTCTTGTTCTCTTAGTTCGCGTTCAACCATATCAATCAAGCGGTCTGTTTCATGAATGCTGATGTTACGTTTTTCACAGGCCTTTAAAACACCCATACGAATTTTTTCTCGATTAAACGATTCACGCCGTCCATCTTTCTTAACAATCGCCAAAGGGATTTCTTCAACAACTTCATATGTTGTAAAACGCCTTTCACACTTGATACATTCTCGCCGGCGACGAATGGAAAGTCCTTCTTTAGACAGTCTGGAATCTATGACCTTGTTGTCAAAATCTCCACAAAATGGACATTTCATGACATATTTCCTTAAACGTTTCTATCGACATGAATAATCTGAATGTCTGTATCTTTAAACAATGTTTTAGATAAATCATCCTGATATCCATGTTGATAATAAATGGTTTGAATGCCTGCATTGATCAGCATTTTCGCACAAATGGAGCAGGGATGATGTGTACAATAAAGGGTTGCTCCCTTGATAGATATTCCATGCACCGCTGCCTGTATAATTGCATTTTGCTCAGCATGAAGTCCTCTGCACAATTCATGCTTTTCACCAGACGGCACATTCATTTGATGTCGCAAACATCCGGTTTTATCACAATGGGGAATGCCAGTAGGCGCGCCATTGTAACCGGTGGAAAGAATCGCCTGATGTTTGACCATTACAGCGCCAACTTTTCTTCTGGTACAGGTTGAGCGATGAGAGACCAGATTGGCAATATCCATAAAATAGTCTTCCCATGATGGTCGAACGATACTTGTATTATTTTCTGTCATACAGACTCTCTAAATAGAGGAAAAGCATTGCATAACTCATTGACAGATTGAGCGGTTTCTTCAATGACAGATTCATTATCAGGCTGTTTCAGGGTTTGAATGATACACTGACCAATAATCTTCATCTCGTTTTCTTTCATTCCACGAGAGGTTACCGCCGGCGTGCCCACACGAATACCACTGGTGATAAAAGGATTTTCCGTATCATACGGAATCGTATTTTTATTGACAGTGATGCCTGCTTTTTCCAAAACGATTTGCGCTTTTTTTCCGGTAATATTAATAGTTCTCAAATCCAGTAGCATTAAATGATTGTCTGTCCCACCAGATACGAGATTTAATCCACCATCCATCAATGTTTCTGCCAGACATGTTGCATTTTTGATGGTTTGTTTTTGATAGAGATTAAAAGACTCTGTCTTTGCTTCTTTAAGAGCAACCGCTTTGGCCGCAATAACATGCATCAAAGGGCCTCCCTGAATTCCTGGAAAAATGTTGCTGTTGAGCGATTTTGAAAAATCCTGTTTTGAAAGAATCATTCCGCCTCTTGGCCCTCGAAGGGTCTTATGTGTCGTGGTTGTCACCACATGGGCATGGGGAACAGGCGATGGATGCTCATTGGCTGCAACCAGTCCGGCAATATGGGCCATATCAACCATCAAATAAGCATCTATGGAGCGGGCGATATCTTTAAATGCTTGAAAATCAATGATTCTTGGATAAGCACTGGCTCCAGCAACAATCAGTTTGGGTCGATGTTTTTTTGCAAGGTCGGAGAGATCATTATAGTCAATCATTCCAGTTTGTTTGCTAAGACCATAATGGACAAAATTGAATAACTGACCGGAAAAGTTTGCAGCACTTCCATGCGAGAGATGGCCACCATGAGACAGGTCCATCCCCATAATCATGTCACCGGGTTTCAACAATGCAAAATAAACAGCCATATTGGCTTGAGACCCTGAATGCGGTTGTACATTGGCATATTCAGCCTGAAACAAATCTTTTGCACGTTTAATGGCAAGGGTTTCAGCCTGGTCGACAAATTCACATCCCCCATAATATCTTGCCCCCGGGTATCCCTCGGCATATTTATTGGTCATAACGCAAGCCTGTGTTTCCATAACAGCTTCACTGGCTATATTTTCAGAAGCAATCAATTCCAAAGTGTTTTGTTGTCGGTTAAGTTCATATGAAATGGATTGCGCGATTTCAGGATCTATTTTTTTGATAATGCTTAAGTCCAAAATTTTTATTCCTTTCTAAAGATTTAAAGATTCACCCAGACAATCAAATTTTGCCAGTCGATCTGCATGACGACCATCTTCAAAGGGTGTATCTAAAAAGGTTTGAACAATCGCTTTTGCAAGCACATCCCCAATGATTCGACCGCCCATGACCAGAACATTGGCATTGTTATGTTGTCGAGACATTTTCGCGGAAAAAAGGTCATTACAAAGGGCTGCTCGAATTCCAGAAAACCTGTTGGCGGCCATAGACATTCCCAGCCCTGTACCACAGATAAGAATGCCGTATTCATGATGATTATTGGCGACTGACGTTGAAACTCGGATGGCAAAATCAGGGTAATCAACGGAAATTTTTTTGTCATAGGCTCCGATATCTTCTACCTGAATATTTTTTTCCTTGAGAAATGCAACGATATTATCTTTTAAATCAATGGCTGCATGATCACAACCAATAATGATACTTTTTGGAAGAGACATTGTTTCCTCTTTTTTTATTAAGCAAAGGCTGCTTGTTTTTGTTTAACCACCTGCATGACTGTTTTTTCAAACTGATTGATATCACGGCATGTAATCGCTTGCCTGTGCAAGCCTTTGAGTGTTTCAAAATGAGAGATAGATTTAATCATATCCGCTATTTTTTCTGGTATAATACCAAAGCTCGAATATAAAATATCAAATAGCATATCACGCGCTGCTTCCATCAAACCGATATTTCTGCCTTCTGCCTTGCCTGCTTCCCTGCCTGCTTCCCTGCCTGCTTCCCTGCCTTTATCATGAGCATATTTTAAAATGTCAATCATTTTTATATCCTCCCATATTTTTTCGATGGTTGATTGATCCAATATTTTATTACATAAAATGAGAGTTGCCGCTAAAATCAAATTGGAGCAGATTTTATGCCTAAAAAATCAAGCGTTTCTCCCCGAAAAGTATCTGACAGCCAATTTACAACAAAATCGTAGTTGTGAAAATATTCTGTTCCATTTTTGGGTACGTTCTT
>PEAL01000302.1 GCA_002753725.1 Deltaproteobacteria bacterium | reverse complement strand
ATTCGATTTTTAATCAAACCTGGAGCCCTGGTCAAAAAAGGTCAAAAAATTGCTAAAATATACAATACGTTTGGAAAACTTCAAGAAACACTTCGAGCATCCCATGAAGCGATTGTTCTGGGATGTTCAGATTCGTCAGTAGCATTTCCCGGTATGCCTGTAATGGCCTTTGGAAACAAGATGTAACCCTGTTCCCAAATTGTTTTCTTGCCTTTTCAAAAAATCTATGCGAAATAGTCAAATTTTTCTAAGAAAATACGAGTGCCCGAATAAAGGAGATCATTATTTTATGGGTATTAAAACTGAAGAAACATTGGGTATAAATGGATTCGGACGTATTGGGAAGTTAACTGTATGGCATCATATTGCCCTGAAATATTATAAAAGGCTTGTTGTTAATATTGGTCGAAAAGCGGGGCAATCGTTGGAAGACATTGCTCATTATCTGGAGCGAGACTCTACTTATGGTTCATTATCCGGTTATCTGTATGGCTTTCAAGCGCCTGGGAATCTGATCAAGCTTGATACCTCTCAAAATTGTATTATTGCTGATGGCATAGAAATATATTTTTTGCAAAAAGAAAGAAATCCGGCAGACATTGAGTGGCGAGATTACAACATCCAAATTGTTGTTGATACCACCGGTCAATTTCTGGATCCCACCCTCTATTCTGATAGTTCCGGAGGCTCTATTCGTGGACATATCGAAGCGGGTGCATCAAAGGTGATTGTATCCGCACCTTTTAAAATCAAAGATGAAACGAAATCCATGCCTGAGGATTGTATAACAACAGTCATGGGAATCAATGATAATCATTATGATCCAAGGCAACATACCATCATATCGAATGCATCCTGTACAACCACCTGTTTGGCTCATATGGTTAAACCGCTCATCGATTATTTTGGTGCTTCCAAAATATTGACCGCCTCGATGGCAACCATCCATGCAGCAACAGGATCCCAGCAAGTCCTGGATCGCCTGCCCAAAAAAGATGCAAAAGATCTAAGAAAAAATCGGAGCGTTTTTAATAATATCATTCTGACGTCCACAGGTGCTGCTCAAACATTGAACCTTGTAATACCGGAAATGAAACAGATCGGTTTTATCGCTGAATCTGTTAGAATTCCCACAATAACCGGATCTCTGGTCATTCTGATGGTCAATCTTCAGGAGGAAATTAGTGGTAATGGTATTCGGCGAGAACTCATTAATCAGGTTTATCAACAGGCCGCAAATAATGATCCAAAGGGATATCTTCAATATTCAGAAAAACAAAACGTATCGATGGATATTGTGGGATTACCCAAAGCAGCAACGGTCATTGAGGGCCATGAAACACATACCCGAACGGCAGAAGTTTCAATTGATTTAAATCAGGTAATTGGTATTGGAAAAAATATTTTGGAACAAATCGAAAAAAAAATGATTCGTATTCCTATCACGCAAACCATTGTTTATGGATGGTATGACAATGAACTTGGTAGCTATGTCAACATGCTCGGGGACCGAACCATCAGCATTGCTGAAACAGTGTAACGGGCGAGTCCAGATTGATAGATAGTGTACTTATTCATCCCGGGGATAAACGCTCTGTATATCAGAACCTGGGTGAATCTTTTTCTGCCATCGAGCCTCCCATATGGTGTGCAATGATTGCCTCAAATCTTCGAAAAAAAGGATTTGAGGTACAGATTATTGATGCCAATGCTGAAAACGTATCTCCAGCCGATGTGGCTGATAGAATCCATAATATCCAACCGCTTCTTGTTGGCATAATGGTCACAGGTGTGCATCCGTCAGCATCGACACAGACCATGCCATCAGCCCTAAAAATATGTCAGGCAATCAAGTCCACATGTGATGTTCCTCTTGCCCTGGCGGGTTTGCATCCCACCGCATTGCCACATCAAACGCTCAAGGAATCAGCAGCAGATTTTGTGATTGAGGGTGATGGGATGGTTTCATTTGCGGAATTATTGTATCGTTTAAAAAATCATTCTGAATCGGTAAAAAAAACACCCGGACTTTGGTTCTATTCATCATCAAATACGATACAATTCAGCTTTAAAGCTCCTGTTTTTACAAGCTTTCCGAACGTTTCCTGGGATCTTTTACCCATGTCATTGTATCAGGCCCACAACTGGCAGTGCCTTTTTAATGTATCCTCCCGAAAACCTTATGCCAGCATTTATACAAGCATCGGTTGCCCCTATCATTGTAAGTTTTGCTGTGTTCATACCTTCTGGCAATCCCATCAAGTAAACTATCGCAAACCCGATCATGTTCTTGCTGAAATTGATGATCTTGTTCAAACTTATGGGATTAAGTATTTAAAAATTGCTGATGAAAATTTTCTTCTTCATCAAGGTCATTATCTGCCTATCGTGAAACAACTGATACGTCGTCAGTATCAATTGAATATTTGGATTTATGGGAGAATCGATGCCATCCGGTATTCACACCTGAGCTTGTTACGACAGGCAGGCATTCGATGGATTGCACTTGGGATTGAGTCTGCTGATGCATCTGTTTTAAATGCGGTTGCCAAACCCATTGGACAGCGACACATTATTGAATGTGTTAAAAATATTCAGGATCAGGGGATTTGTGTGATGGGCAATTTTGTGTTTGGACTTCCCGAAGATCGACGAGAAACACTTCAAGCAACCCTTGATCTTGCTCAAACACTCAATTGTGAGTTTGTCAATTTTAACTGCATGATGCCTTACCCTGGAACCATCTATTATGAAAAAGCGATTCAATCCGGAACAGCCCCGCCATCGTGGGAAGCATATTCGCAGCATGCTTATGAAACGCAGCCCTTACCGACCTCATCGTTAAGTTCACGAGACGTTCTCGAATTTCGGGATCATGCTTTTACGGACTATTTTTCACGCCCTTCCTATTTGAAAATGATTCAGGAGAAGTTTGGTTTAACTGCACGACAGCATATTGAACAAATGATCAGAACAACATTAAAAAGAAAGCTTGTGCCTTAAAGCTTTTTATTGAATATCAGATAAAAGTATTGTATATTTTCATAGCTGGGCTGGCTGTAGGAGCCGTTTCTATTCAAGGTATTTACCGGGATTTGTTTCACAGTTAAAAAAAAGTAAATTTATCGACAGCAAATTTAGCTGCATCAAATACCAATATATTGTGTTCCAAGTTCTTATGTGCTATTAAAAATATTTTTGCATTTCTAATGACGATTGTTGAGTTGTACGCGTGCCATTAGAATACGTTCTACAATGAAATATGTTTATATATAGCAAGGTGTTATTGCTATTTTGAACATGTCGCTTGCAATTTTTAAGTGATATGATACACACTTCAGATTAAATATTGATACTTTAAAGCAAAAAAATATATTATTTAACCCGAGAAACGTACGTTCTTTATGCCTAAATTTTGAGAACTTACAATTCTCGAGTAAGAAAGGAAGTTGTATGGGAATTGTTGAAGAAAAGATTAATGCGCTTCTTACGCGTGAAGCTGAAATTCAACAAATGGGTGGTGACGCTGCAATACAAAAGCATCATGACAAAGGAAAATTGACTGCACGGGAAAGACTGGATTATTTGTTTGATGCTGGAACATTTCGTGAAATCGATGCTTTTGTTACCCACAGATGTGTGAATTTTGGTATGGAAAAAGTGGACATTCCAGCGGATGGGGTTGTGACGGGTCATGGGTTGATCAATGGCCGGCCGGCTTTTGCGTATTCTCAGGAAAGCACATCAAAAACAGCCGGAAGTCTTGGAGAAATGCATGCGAAAAAAATCTGCAAAGTCATGGATATGGCACTAAAAGCAGGTGTACCTCTCATTGGTCTGAATGATTCCAGTGGGGCTCGTATTCAAGAGGGGGTTGATGCGTTATCTGGATATGGACAAATTTTTTATCGCAATTCTTTGAATTCAGGCGTTATTCCTCAAATTTCAGCCATTATGGGCGCGACTGCGGGCGGAGCGGTTTATTCCCCGGCCATGACCGATTGGATTTTCATGGTGAAAAAGACCAGCTATATGTTTATTACTGGCCCACAAGTGATCAAGGCAGTGACAGGCGAGGATATCAGTTTTGAAGAATTGGGTGGTGCCATGACCCATAATGAACGGAGTGGTGTTGCTCACTTTGCATGTGAAAATGATGAAGATGCATTGAATCAGATCAAACGCTTATTGTCGTTCATTCCACTCAATAATATGGAAGATCCACCGATCGTCGATACCAACGATCAACCCGATCGTATGTCGACTGAATTGAATACCATCATCCCTGATAGTCCAGGCAAAGCCTATGATATGAAATCAGTCATTTGTAAGATTGTGGATAATGGTGATTTTTTTGAACCCCACCAATATTTTGCTCCCAATATGATTATTTGTTTTGCACGATTAAACGGTCGATCCATAGGAATTATTGCCAATCAACCATCTGTGCAGGCAGGAAGTCTGGATATCAATGCATCTGACAAAGCCACCCGATTTATTCGGTTCTGTGATGCTTTCAATATTCCACTCTTAACCATTGCGGATGTCCCTGGATATTTACCGGGTAAAGATCAGGAATGGGGTGGCATTATTCGTCATGGTGCAAAATTATTGTGGTGTTATTCTGAAGCCACTGTTCCCAAACTGCTGTTGGTCACTCGAAAAGCCTATGGTGGCTCTTATCTGGCCATGTGTTCAAAAGATTTGGGGGCTGATATGGCTTTTGCCTGGCCCATGGCTGAAATTGCTGTCATGGGGGCTCAAGGCGCAGCAAACATTATTCATCGAAAAGATATCAAAGCAGCGGATGATCCTCAAAAAGAACGGGCAAATAAAATTAAGGACTATGAAGAACTTTTTTCAAATCCATACTGTGCGGCAAACCGTGGATATATCGATGCTGTTATTGAGCCGTCCCAAACGCGACCCCGATTGATTGAGTCTTTGGAATTATTGTGCAACAAGCGTGAAATCCGACCTCCGAAAAAACATGGAAATATTCCCATGTAAACCCACTCATAAGGAGAAAGGATCATTATGGATAAGAAAAACAAGTTAGCCGTTGCTGTTGCAACCGTCATGAATTATATCTATGAGGAATCGAGAGAAAGTGCGCTCAAGTCAATGGCTCCAAAGCCGGCTATGCCACCACGCCCAAAGGTTGCACCCAATGCCTGGGGAACAAGCGGTCGTCAGGATGCCATGCAGTTGCGACAGTTGATGCAATTCAGGACATTTAAAACTACACGATTTTAAAAAGAATCTGTTCGAGGGTCGTAAGTTCACTAAATTTTGTTGGTATTTATACTAATTAGGAAGCAACCACATCAAAATTTAGTGAACTTACGACCTTCAAGAATCTGAAAGGTAAAGGAGAAAAATTTAATGCGTGACATAAATGATATCAACGTTCAATTAACCAATATGAACTATACCCCGGATCGACCAAAAGCGGACAATCCAGTCAAAATCATGGATCTGTCGCTTCGGGATGGACATCAATCGTTATTTGCAACCAGAGGAAGAACTGAAGACATGATCCCTGTGGCAGAGATGATGGATGATGTCGGTTTTTGGGCAGTTGAAATGTGGGGCGGTGCAACCTTCGATACCATGCATCGCTTTTTAAATGAAGATCCCTGGGAACGAATTCGAACGTTAAAACGATACTTCAAAAAAACCCCTTTTTCCATGTTGCTCAGAGGGCAAAATTTGGTCGGGTACCGTAATTATGCCGATGATGTTGCTCGCGAGTTTGTCAAACGGTCTGCTGAAAACGGTATGGATGTATTCAGAACATTTGATGCTTTGAATGACTATCGGAATTTTGAAACGGTTGTTCCGGAAATCAAGAAAGCAGGCAAACATTTTCAAGGATGTATCTGCTACACCATGACAGAACCTCGGCTGGGCGGAGAGGTTTACAATCTGGATTATTTTGTCAAAAAAGCCAAAGCGCTTGAAGACATGGAAGCTGACAGTATTTGTATTAAAGATATGGCGGGATTGATTGCACCTTATGACGCATACCAACTGATAAAAACCCTTAAAGAAAATGTCAAAGCGCCCATTCATCTGCACAGCCATTTTACTTCTGGAATGTCGCCCATGTCACACCTGAAAGCCATTGAAGCCGGCGTTGATATTTTAGACACATGTATGACAGCATATGCTTATCGAACATCACATCCTGCCATTGAACCATTGGTCATGACCCTTTTGGGAACCAACAGAGATACAGGCTTTGATATCAACTTACTGGCTAAAATCAATGAAGTTATGGAAAAAGAAATTATTCCCAAATATCTTCATCTGGTGGATGATTCCAAATTTTCTATCATTGATATCAATGTATTGCTTCATCAAACCCCAGGTGGCATGTTATCTAATCTGGTCAATCAGCTACGTGAAATGGATGCTCTGGATCGTATCGATGAAGTTTACAAAGAATTACCGCGAGTTCGAAAAGAACTTGGCCAGATTCCATTGGTCACCCCAACCAGTCAAATTGTTGGAACACAAACGGTTAACAATGTTTTATTTGATGATAAAAAAGAACAGTATCT
>PEAL01000301.1 GCA_002753725.1 Deltaproteobacteria bacterium | reverse complement strand
TTTAGATTCTGGCGTCACAGAAAAGCAACACATTGAAAAGATAAGATTGTTATTCCACCTTATCTAACCTTTAATTTTGTTGAATCAACGGTTGATCTTTTTTTTACTTGATGTTATTTTCGCACCGATCTGACACCTTTTATGATTATATTGAAATTAAAGGACATGCAATGATTGATTCAAAGGCTTGCGCCCTGAAGACCGATTAAAAGGCTTAAGGATTGAAGATATTGAAGCGTTAAAAAAAATAAAGCGAAAAAAACGCATGGCATCTTAATATAAAGGCATCATTATGATCGATATTTTTTTAAATTCTGATTTTTATTCACGAAGAATGAGACTGTTTGATTTAAAAGCGCGCCTGGAAAAAGTGGCTTCTGCATGGACAGTCAGTGATTATAAATCCTTGCTCATGTTTTATGTTAACTTTTTACCCAAAATTATGGATGCTGAGCGGTGTACCATCTATATCAACGAAATGGAAACGGAAATCATCTGGTCCATTTATGGAACGCAATTAAATAATCAAAAAATAAAACCCCCAAAAGATAAAAGTATCGTTGGAAAAGTCATTGGCTCTGGTGAGGCTGCGGTTGAAAATCATTTGGAAGACCGTGAGGGCTTTCATAAAAAAATTGATTCCATTACTGGATTTCAAACCCGAAATATGGTCTGTGCCCCCATTCAAAGCCTCACAGGTCACGGGGTAACCGGTGCTGTTCAGATTCTGAATAAAAAAGAAGACGCTGATTTCAATCAATTTGATATGGATCGCCTGAATGAAATTGCGGGGTATTTATCTATTTCCATTGAAAGTATCTTGTTGAATGGCGAAATTCTAAAAATCAGCAAACAACTCAATGAGGAAATTCAAAGCCTGGATGAAAGTTATTTTTCAGAAATACCCTTTGTTGCGAACAGTCCTGTCATGCAAAAATTATTGGAACAGGTCAGAATGCTTTGGGAAACACCGGTCAATGTCTTGATTCAGGGAGAAAATGGCACGGGAAAAGAACTCATTGCCCGTATGATCCATGAGGGCTATTCCGAATCAGCACGGCCATTTGTTGCTGTAAACTGTGCATCCATTCCAGAAACACTGATGGAAAGTGAATTCTTTGGCCATGAAAAAGGTGCTTTTTCCGGAGCAATTAACTCGAAAAAAGGCTTGTTTGAAGAAGCTGATGGTGGCACCTTGTTTTTGGATGAAATTGGAGACCTGCCGCTGACCATGCAACCCAAATTTTTAAGAGCCATCCAGGAAGGTGAAGGCTATCGCGTGGGAAGCAACAAACTCTCTAAGTTTCAATTTCGTGTGATTTGTGCAAGCAATAAAAATTTAAAAGAAATGGTAACCAATGGGGAGTTTAGAGAAGATTTATATTTTCGTTTGTTTTCAGTAGAAATCCTACTGCCCACCCTTAGAGAACGAAAAGAGGATATTATCCCCCTGGCAATGAGTTTTTTGGATGATGTTTGCAAAAACTTCAAAAAAACCATTGATGGCATTTCTCCTGAGGTGTTCAAGCTTTTTGAACAGTATGACTGGCCCGGGAATGTCAGACAACTCAAACGAGAAATTGAACGATTGGTCGCATTGACGCCTCAAGGAGAAGAAATCACGTCTGATAAATGCTCAAAAGATTTAATTTCACCGCAATCAGATCGTCTGATGGTTCCAGGTGATCCCTTTTCAAAAAGTCTTCAAGATCATGTCAAAGATCTTGAAATCCATTTAATTGAACAGGCTCTTGAAAAAAGCAATGGAAGCAAAAGCAAGGCTTCAGATTTGTTAGGAATTACACGGCAGGGACTTCATAAAAAATTAATACGATATGAAATGGAAAAGAATTGAGTACTCATGTACTCATGGGGGCAACGCAAAAAAGTTGAAAGTTATTGCAACCTGTATTCATTGATTTTTTTGTTCGTTATTCGATGACTGAGCGACTGACGAGAAATACCAAGTATTCTTGCAGCCTCGGATATACTTTTTGTTCGTGAAATCGCCTCGCAGATCAATTGGTCCCTCATCTGTTTAAGCGTAGGTAACTCAAATACCGACGAAAAAATCGTGGATGGATAATGTTCTTGATGATCTGCTATTTTTTTACATACCTTTTGCATCGTTTTCACTGATCCTCATCAATTAGATACATTCAGAAAGGGGTCAAGCCCATAGCCGTCAGGTTAACGACAATAATTGTTTAATAAAAACACTTTAAGTCCCTTTAGGGACGACAGAAAATAGCCTGGAGCTTCAGCTCCAGGCTTCTTGGGCGGGAAGTACTAAAAATAACAACCGCAGCAAGAACCTGGAGCTGAAGCCTCCAGGCTATTTTCTGTCGTCCCTAAGGGACTTAAAGTGAGACAACCTTTTAAAACTACTATAAAATACTTCTTAGCCTGACGGCTATGGGGTCAAGCCTGCTCTTGACTCTCTCTTTTGGGAAAGAAAAGGGGGACCCCTTTCCCATTCTATACGATATATAGTTTATTAAGCAACTGTCATGCCAAAGCAGATGCTATAACATAATCAATCGAATATACATGATATAAGAGTGAATGTTTAAAAAGGAAAGGGTGCAACTTTTGTCCATTACTTTTCAAATTTTTAGTATAATTTTATATAATTTCAAAAAGATAAAAATTGTATACAAATGGACAGAATGGACAAAAGTTACATGGATTCATTCTCCAGAGATTGTCTTTTCAAACGTTTGCTTAACGCCTGTCGTGTAATACCCAAAATTGGCGCTGCTATGGAAAGATTTCCATTGGCTCGTTTTAAGGCTTCGTGGATCAGTTGTTCAGATGAGTCTTTGATGGTGGGAAGTTCTTTTAATGTTTTAAATACGTTCAATACTGTTAATTTTTTTTCACTTTGTGTATGATTGTTTTTTTTTTGCCGGTTCATATGAGACTTGAAGGTATTCATGGAAAGGACACGCGATTCATGCCGGCTCAACGCATCAAATATCATCGCTTTCACTTCACGAATATTGCCTGGAAAGGAGTAGGTATTGAGCAGTTGAATCAGCTCTTTATGGACCGTTGGTTTTTTTTTGTTCATTTCAAGCGCTGCAACGTCAAAAAAATACTCCAGTAAAACGGGTAAATCATCCAATCGCTCCCTGAGAGGCGGTAGATGAATGCGATGCGTATGCAATCGAAAATACAAATCTTTTCGAAATTTTCCAGTATTAATAAGATTTTCAACATCACAATTGGTCGCTGTAATGATCCTTGCATGACAATGCTTTGGTTTATCCACGCCAATGGGAAAATATTTTCTTTCCTGAAGCAATGTCAACAGTTTTACTTGTGATTGCATACTGAGATCTCCAATTTCATCCAAAAAAAGTGTGCCTTCTGCGGCACGTTCAACCAGGCCTGAACGTTCTATACTCGCTCCTGTATATGCACCCTTGATATGCCCAAAAAGAGTGTCGGCAAACATTGAATCATCAATACCGGAAACATTGACATGGACAAAAGGCCCCCGCCGCTGAGATATTTCATGAATGGCTTCAGCCACCAGACCTTTTCCAACGCCAGTTTCCCCCGTAATAAAAACAGGATACATTGTTTGAGCAATGGATTCTAAATATTGAAAAATTGAAAACATTGTATCATTTTGTGTAACCAGCCTTGAAAATACCTTTGGATATTTCAATGATTTGCTTAATACATGCGATTTAAGTGATTGTAATTCACGGTTCATATCCCGAAACTCAATGGCACGATTGACACTTGAAAACAAGCGACTGTCATCAACTGTCTTGGGTAGATAATCAAACACACCATTTTTTATGCAACGCACGGCTGTCTCCAAGTCATCTAAATATGTCAGCACGATGATTGGCAAACTCGGAAAGTCATGAATAATTTGAGGAAACAATTCTTCTCCATTCATATAGGGCATTCGAAGATCCAAAATCATGAGTTCAAATTCTTTTTGGTGTAACAGTGGAATGACGTCACGGGCATCATTACAAATTTCCGTATGCGTTATTCCAAACTGTTCAAGCTTTAAGTCAAATAAATGGGACACTGAGGGGTCATCATCTACAATTAAAACCGGATATTTGGGATAAACGGGAACATCAAGCGAGGGGCGATGCAATATATCTTTTGAAATTTCAGAAGATTTTCCCTGTTGATATTGATGGTTACAATTCATTGAACGTTCCTTTTCTTCAAGTAATCAGGTCTTGCAAAACGGTGCAACTTTTGTCCATTGTGCAAATTTTGTCATCAGACATAACCCGCTTAATTCTATAAAAATATTCTGTTTTTATAGAATTGGCATGCAACTTATGTTGCACCCTTTTCAGTGAGGGGCTAACCCCTGAAAGAATGTTTAAAATACAATAATATTAACATGTTAAATATTTATTTGCATAGTGGCACATCATTTGCTTATTTTAGACATTAACCCAAAAAAGTAAAATATTTACAAGTGGTTAATTGCAAATAGCACATGCGATAGTGTCTCTGGATCGACATTCATTCCATGAATACTGGAGTCCCAAATCTTTAGATGTGGGCGTCGCTTATCTTTTTAATGCGTTGTATCTTTTTGACTCCCAAATCTAAAAATTGGGGAGTCACATTTAAAATGGGGAACTTGTTTTTCGAGCATTCCTAAGATTGATAATGCGTATCAATTGAAAAAGGTGGACGGATAGTCATTTGGGGAAAGATAAAGACGTAGCGGTTGAATCAATTCTCTCAATATTGAACTGTATAAAAAACATAAATAAGGAATGAAAATTCCTAATACACTAAAATAGAAACAAATTCAACAGGAATAATTTCTTTAATTTACATGTTTGTCAACGGTATTGGCGATGAACCTTCTCAACAGAGCCATTCCAAATCGATAAACGTAAATCTTTTGAAGGAGATGAGTTATGAAAAATGAAATGATTTCAGAGGTCTCCCAATATCTTACATTTACGCTTGAAGATGAAATCTTTGCCATTGATGTTTATCAAGTGCGTGAAGTTCTGGATATGGAGAACATTACAAAAGTGCCTCAAGCGCCTGGTTTTATGCGAGGGGTCATCAATGTTCGGGGAAGTGTGGTTCCTGTTGTTGATCTGCGGTTAAAATTCGGCATGCCTCAGACAGAAACAACCCGCGACACACGAATTGTTGTTATGGAAATTGAACTTGATGATGATAAGGCGGTTATCGGTTCTATTGCAGATTCAGTCAACGAAGTCATGGAGCTGTCCCCGGATCATATTGAGAACCCGCCCAAACTGGGTAAACGGTGGCGATCTGAGGTGATCAAAGGCGTGGGGAAACGCGATGACAAGTTTATCTTAATTCTTGATGTCGATCTGGTTTTTTCAAGTGATGAAATTGTGTCAATGATCAATGATGATCAATAAACACTGTTATCGTTTTTCAGAAAAGAAACAAGGAGGCAAGCGATGGAATTTCAAATGGATTTAAAAAATAAACAAGGTGTCATTATCATAGATGGTGAAATATCCCTCCAGCAAATCAAGCCGTTGAAAAAATTATTTGATCAGGCAATGATTTCAACAGCGCGCATAATGGTGGATATGGACCGTGCCACATATATTGATCTCTCATTTCTTCAATTGTTATATGCGGCCCAGAAAAAATGTCTTGAAAACAAAAAACTCATTATTTTTAAGAAAACGTCTTTGGAGCAAATCAGGACATGTGTTGCTGAAGCAGGTTTTTCTCATTCTATTGTAATCAGGCATCAATAAAAAAATTAATGATAAAAAACAATTTCAGATCTGTTTTTTTGATTGTTAAAAAGGAGGAGGCATGGATGAAGTAACCAAAGCATACAAAGAAGAAGCGTATGAACTTTTAGGCGAACTTGAAGAATCTTTGCTGGAATTAGAGGAAAGACCCGATGATATGCCGCTTGTGGAACGTGTGTTTAGGGCGATGCACACCATCAAAGGGTCAAGCGCAATGTTTGGATTTCAGCATATTGCAGATTTTACCCATGAAATAGAGACAGTCTTCGATTTGGTTCGAGATGGCCATATTGCAGTCACCAATGAATTGATCAACCTGACCCTTCAATCCAGAGATCAAATTCTTGAAATGCTTGAAACTACTGTTTTTGAGGCATATAACGCAAAGCAAAAAGAGTTGCTCGAAAGTTATAAAGCATTTATTCCTGATAATCTGGAAATTGATAATGAAGAGGATGACGACGACACATCATCAGAATATCCTGAAATGGATTTTACAAGTGTGCCCACACCAACAAAATTGGATGTTGCTCCCAAAGCCTCCCAGATAACCTACAGAATTCGATTCAAACCCAATAGAGATTTGCTCAAACAAAGCATCAATCCAGTACCCTTTTTAAATGAAATCAGAGAACTGGGTGAATGCAATGTGGTTGCACAAACCCATCAAATACCTGATTTTGATGATCTCGATCCAGAACTTTGCTACACCTTTTGGGATATCATTCTCACAACAGATAAAGGTATTGACGAAATTAAAGATATCTTTCTGCTCATTGATCAGCAAAGTGAATTTAATATTAATGTTATTGATGAGGGGGAAAAAAAAAAAAAAAATGGATATAA
>PEAL01000043.1 GCA_002753725.1 Deltaproteobacteria bacterium | reverse complement strand
TTTTTTAATGACTGCATGTCCTTTGGTGTTAAATTTAACCAATCCATATCTTTACCTCCTTTGATAAGGCATTTATAAATAAAACCAGAAATAAAACATTTAAGATGATAAGGAAAAGTCCCATAAAGGTCTGTTTTTAGTTTTTTTGTTGCATTACTGGATGCCTGTTTTTTGCTGGCAAACAATTTAAATAATAGGTTATAAGGCGCGTCAGACAGATCGTTTAGCGAGATTATCGGAAATAAACGACATATAGGACAAGAACTTTTATAAACACCTGAATATCTCGTTGGTTTGTATCTAAATCGATTCAATGTCTTTTTTTGTGGCGTTTTTGATGATATCAGAAAACATTTCAATGAATTGATTTGATTAAGATTATGACTGTGTTTGTAAAATTTGTAATACCCTCCAATTTGTAGAATGGCCTCAACATTGATGGATTCGCTATATTTTAACTCAAGCAGTACACAAGCGGCTCGTGTATGACGAATGCCATCGGGTAATCGCTGTAATTGTGTATTTGTCCATTTATTTGTTTGCCGTCGAATAATAACGATATCTGCTTCAGGCAATTGATTCATCACTGGAACATCTGTTTCGACTTCAAGCCCTGTTGGAATCAGAGACACTTTAAATAAATTACCAAACCAGTTATGCCACGGTGTTTTCGGGGACTTTATTTTTTTGTACATGATGTTTTCCAATGATCAGTCCTTTTCAATAATTAGCACAAGTATCAAAAAAAATCAAAATAACGAATAACAATTATCACTCATCGATTTTACCTGTCATCCTCTCTCGAATCATATCCCGTAGCTGCCCATCGGGTTCCTCATGCAAAATATCATCCAAGCGATCCAGGATTTCGGGTTCTTTTCTTTTGAGGATTGCATCGTAAATATCGCGCCGAATCTGTGGATTGTTTTCTTTAGACAGTTGAAGAATTAGTTTCATGGATATATTGGACGACAAGCCATCAGAGACAGCTTGATCATTTTCTGTCAGGGATTCGGGTTCAGTTTCAGTAAAAATTTCTTCCTTGTCTTCACCGGGCGCAACATCAAGATTACCCATCGCCTTGATAACACACGTTCGAATAAGTTCTGAATTTGAATCAAGATATGGCAGCAGATAGTCTGCACCTTCAGGCATTTTTGCATTGCCCACTGCTGTAATACAGGCAATCATATGACGTTCGTCTAAATATCCCTTTAATAAAGCGGTCAATCGTTCATGAAGTTTTTTTGCCTGATCCATATCCTGTTGAAGATAAAGGGTCTGGTTGAGAAGTCCCAGGGATAAAATGGCTGCATCTGAACGGTTTAACGTATCAGCATCCATTTTTTGTTGCTCTTGAGAGACCAACTGAAACAAGCGATCAATGGATGCAGATGTTGGCGATGATATTCCACCCGCAGAAATGGCTGCTTTTAAACGTGTATCAGGTTCCTGGTTGTAATCCAAAAAGATATCGCTGATGGCATTTTGTGCTTCTTCATGACCCACCATTTCCAGAATCAGTATAACATGCTCAGCGGTACTGCCTTGAATATTAAGGTTTTTTATCAAATCCGGAATAAAACTGGCTTCTTCAGGAAATTTCGTTAAAAAGTGTTTCAGTCGTTGGATATGTCTCAGAATTATATCCTGTTCAACATTGGCGGCCACGTCTTTTTGGAACATTTCTAATTGTCCGGATAATGATAGCCGATCTGAATATTTTGGTTTTTTCTTTGATGGGGCTTGTTTGGGTTCAAGTTTTTTATGAGATACAAAGGTGTTGATCAGTTCATGAACCGGCGTTGTCGTTTTCCAGATAAACAGGTTTGTGTCGGGTTGTTGCTGATCCGGTGTCATGAAAACTTTGGTGTGACGTCTGTACCATACGGCATGTTGTGATGCAAATATGGCAAAGGTTTCTTCTCCAGTATAGGACTCAATCCATGATGCCCCATTTCCGTGAACCGTGATATGATTGTTGGATTGTTCAAGTATGCCGCGAAATTGAAATTGATCGGTTTTGAGCATTGTACGATCCAGATCATGCAATGCTGTGCATCGGACATTCTGCTTGATCAGGGTTGTGCAATTGTGTGGCTCAACCATGTATTCAACTTTCAGCATACCAAAGGCGTGTTGTTCATCGGAGCGCCATTTTTTGGGGTGGGGATGGTTTTCAAACTGCGGAACATAGGTTTGCACGCTGAATATGATTTCAGACAATGACATTCGACTTTGCGAATCAAGTTTTGATGGAAAATAAAAGGTTTCCGGTAAACCATCCGGCCGCATGGCAACCAGAAAAAAATTTTTAAAAAAAGCCTCAAGATCACGATCCCGACGCATGGTATCGGCGG
This sequence comes from Deltaproteobacteria bacterium, assembly GCA_002753725.1. Lineage (GTDB taxonomy): Bacteria > Desulfobacterota > Desulfobacteria > Desulfobacterales > Magnetomoraceae > Magnetomorum. The sequence continues at coordinate 21,686 of PEAL01000043.1, read as the reverse complement.
TCTCTCCAACCTGAACGGCTACAGGTGACATCTGACATCCCATATAAATCAGATCCGTGTTTTGAATGTCTAAGGCTTCATCTTGTTCAAACAGTCGAATATTCAAGATACCCGTAATATCCATATGAATTTGAAGGGCATATTCATTATCGCTTTCAGTGGATTGGCTTTCAAGGGCAGAGGGATAGGTATAATCGGTTTTGATAATATTGAGTTGATACATCTGCCTTGCGCCAGGATACCAGTTCAATGTAATGGGGCAGTCTGTTTCAATCGGCAAGGAAAGGGTTTTATCCATTTGGAGACGATCGTGTGAAAAAAAACTGTCATAGTCTTTTTTGCCACAGGTTCGGTAAGCAATAGCAGCAACAATCAGTATTCCAATAATAAAAAACATATACCGACGTCGCGTTCTTGTCTTTTGTCTTTTCGTTTTCATTTCAGTGATCCATCCATCATGACGTAAGCTGCTATAATAATCAATACAATTAAAAATACCCACAGCATCATGTTATTCTTATGTCGGCTGCGACCTGGGCGTTGAACCTCTTCAGCGTCAATGTCAACCGATGCTTCTGTATCTGATATTTTTTGCGGAAGTATCAAAGACAATGATTCCTGAATGGCATTTTCAATGTCCGGGGAATAATGTTTTGATATATATAAAAATCGACGGGCATCCTTGCATTTTTCATCCATGTAAACCACACGAACAAACAAATCCGCCGCTGCTTGATAATTCTTTGATATTAAGGCATCCAGCGCTCTGAGATAAATCTGAGAAAAGAGTATCCGGTTTTGAAGCTGTTTGACTTTTGATGTGGCCTCTGTCAGCAAATAAGCATTGAGTTCATGGCTGTGAACATCTTTTTCGTAGGCGAGTTTTCGCTGGTAGTCCTTAATTTTCTGATGTTTTAAAATTAAATGCACATATTTTTCATGAATATCTTGTAAATCTGGCGCAAGGGCTAAAATTTTTTCATATACAATTAATAAATGGTTATTCTGATCTTTTAGGGATGCATACCGAAGTTTGATATTTTTCAAGAAAGAATTGATTGGGGTATGACGAAACTCATCAACTGTATATGAATAAAGAGCTTCAAGGGCCTCAACCTGAATTTTCAATGCGTTCACCAGTCGGGTTTTTGCGGCTTCAGGTTTGATCTGATATAAATTTTCAAGAATTTTTTGGGCATCAATGCAGTGATCCTGAGCAATTAAAATATCAGCCACCATTTGGTTGGCCTCAATATGTTCCGGATGAATTCGAATGATATGCTGTCCCACCAAAATGGCATCATCGGTGCGATGGGTTTGAAACAGGTGATATGCTGCCTGATACAGATAATCACTGACCTGTGGCAGATAATCAAAATCTTCAAGAATACTTTGAACAGGATGGTATTTTCGTATCCATTCCGATAAAAAGGCACACCGAATAGCAAAACCTTCTGGAGGCTGATGAATGATTTGCCAAATTTCCAAAATCTGAATCGCACGTTTCAAGCGATCATAAAACAATGACGTGCGGGTTTCATCCAAGCGCTGTTCGATTTGCCATTGTGTCATTGGAGCTGGCGTTTCTGAAAGACAGGCGGCAACGATTTGTTCATCTTTGGTCAGTCCATCCCACATCCATTTCATATTCTTTTCATACCGAAGCATCACGCCTGAAAATGTTTGTTCAGGGGATGAACCATAGGGTAGATGGCGAAGTTCTCGGCTGATGGCTTCGATCAACAGTGGATGACCACCTGAAAAATCTTGAATGGATTTCACCATTTTTTCAGGCCATTGTATGGAATTGTTTCGCTCGGTATGTCGAACCAGGGTCAGTGTTTCATAAACGTTCATGGGGGGCAGGCAGTGGAGTCGAAGATGAGCAAAGGATGGCATATAAATATCAGCAAGATCAGCGGTCTGACGGCCACCGGTCAGGATCACAAAGAGTTCTCCCTGAAGTTTGGGTTCAATGGTTTTAAACCATAAAAAAAAGGGATGGATGGGGTGTTCTTTGTTCTGTATAGAGGCGTCGAATTCATCCACACAGACAATCAGGCGATGATCGGGTAACAACTGATGACGAATTATTGGCAAAAATTGGTTTTCAAAATCACTGATGGGATCTTCGGATAAAACAGGTTTCTTTCCTAACAGTTGAAAAGTATAGGACATTATTTCGGATACAATGGTTTCAATGGAATCATTTTCAAGGGAAAGAGGATCAATATAAACCGGTACATGAGTTTTCATGGAATGGATACACGAACATAGCCCGGTTAATGCCGATGTCTTCCCAAAACCGCGTTGAGCAAACAGGTATGCGCCATTTTCTTCCCATGATGTCAACAGGGAAAATATTTGTTTAAAAAAAGTATCTCGTCCAACGACAAAGGTGTCGTTATGTGTTTTAAAAATTTGAACAAATTGGCTTTGATTCATGATATCACAGAAACAATGGTCACGGTTCATTGCCCAATCGTTGGATCCGTTGAAGGACCGGCGGATGAGAATAATTTAAAAATACATACATGGGGTGTGGCGTTAAATTTGACAGATTTTGAACCGACAATTTTTTTAAGGCTGATATCAAGGCATCGGTTGTCGATGTTGTCGACACTGCAAACCGGTCTGCCTGATATTCATGATAACGGCTTAAACTCTGCAAGGCCAGTCCCAGAAAAAATTCAATTGGAGAAAAAAGCATCCCAAAAAAAAGCATGCCCGCATAAACAGAGGTTTCTTTCATATAAAAGGCCTGAAACAGTCCCTCGTAAGAAATAAAAAAGGATAACAGATAAAACATTACCCCTGAATAGCCAATACCGATGGCCATATTGATCCAAACATGCATTTTTTTATAGTGTCCCATTTCATGGGCCAGAACGCCTAAAAGCTCTTCATTGGTGAGTTGTTCCACCAGGGTATCAAAGAGTGCAATCCGCTTATTTTTTCCAAATCCAGTAAAAAACGCATTGGATTTGTTCGATCGTTTTGAGCCATCAATGATAAATATATTTTGTAATGAAAATCGGATTGAACGGGCGTAATTCATGATCATTTCTTTTAACTCACCATCATCAAGGGGTGTAAATTTGTTAAATAATGGCATAATCCATGTGGGTGCAATGAATTGAATGAGTAGAACAAAGCCGGTAAGCACGAGCCAGCAATACCACCAAGCATCCGGGCCTGCAACCTCAAAAAAATATAAAATCCCGGCCAGAAGTGGCGCACCTAAAAGGATTGATAGAAATAGACTTTTAATCAGGTCCAAAATAAAGGTTTTGATGGTGGTTTTGTTAAATCCGAATCGTTCTTCAATCACAAACGTTGAATAAACAGAGAAAGGAAGAGAAAAAATTAACTTTACCAGGCCCAGAACACTGACATATATCAATCCTGATCCCACTGGACCCAATTGATACGTTCGAACCCATTCATCCAGATATGAAAACCCATGCCCAAACCAGAAACATAAAAGGATCAGCAGATCCAGTGAAGATGCCCACCAAGCAAATGTTGTATTGACCTTTAAATATTCCTGAGAGCGTGCATATCGTTCAGCATCATAAGTATCTGAAAAAGCTTTCGGTATTTCAGGGCTCAACTGCTTGAGATTGGCTATATCTGCAATCAGGTGCAATAGAAAATCCAAGGCCAGCGCACTGATTATAATCCATGCAATCCAATTCATTGGTACAACCTCAATATTTTATTTGTTAAAAAAAAGTATAGCTATCTGTTTTCGTTTTTTTATGCAAGAAATATTTTGTACGTCTTTGTAAGGGATTTATTTGAAAGACTTATATACTGTCATAAAAAAACATCCGCCGCCAGAATCCCCTCCACCAGAGGGGTCTATCCCTGTTTCTTTTTTGCGGAAGCCATAAGCACTTAAATGGGAGGTACAAAAGGTAATATTTTTCTCATAAATGTTTAGATCCGACACATCTGACAAGGATTGATAGTTACCGTTTAAAAGGTCTTGAACCGTCTCCGCACGAACAACTTCATAGGTTTGATCCTTTATGCTGCTCTGCGTTACTGGAGATTCAAAACCAATGCCCAGGCAAATATTCTTGCAAGAAGGATCTGTTACACTGGTGTCAGCACACTGTCTGCCAAATTCATCGCTCAGTTCGAATTCTACAATATGGTCATACCATCCATCTTCCAGGGGAAACGTATAATCCCGAATGGCATAATTCAATTCTTTTGGACTATTCAATCCAGACAATCCACTGCGGTCAATTCGGATAAAAGATCGGTCACTGGATTCCGTTTGCATGATGAAAAAAGGCTGATCCACCTGATATATTTTTGAACCTTTTGTAACAGCAATGTGGGCCGTTGGGGACAACGATTTAAAATACACATGTTTTTCAACAAAATAAGCATCTTGAGCATCTCGGTTTTCAGTGGTATCTGCACGAACGGATAGCGCAAAATCTTCGTATGCATTATAAATAATGGGATACTGATCAAGGGATAGGGATAGTTTACTGGGTGTCATGCTGCTATTTGTTAAAGGCTCAACAATCAATTCATACGTCGTTCCAACAAACGATGGATTCGCTCGAATGGATAATGTAACCTTATCCATATCCCGTGCGGTCGTGTGATCTGTCATATGTTCAGGTTTTTCAATGATAATTGTGGTGATAGGAACCATCACCACCCATGAAGCGGTATCGGCGTTAAAAGGGGTTGTTTGATAGCCATATTTGACAGCTTCAAACCGGTAAGGACGATTTCGAACATCCACAGCCAGGGTGAATTGACCGTTGGTATCTGAAAAGGCTGTGGACAGAATTTTATTGGTTATTGTGGACCGCGCGTAGATCGTTGCCTGAGATAGATTGATTTTGCTGCCATCCACCTGTTGAGCAAGGCATTTACCATTGATAACCTCAGCGTTATCGCTTTCTTTATTCAACAACATGACATATTCAAATGATGTTGGTTCAAAAAATTCAATAATGCGTGGATATGAATCTTCTCGTGACATTGACATGCGCCAGACAGAACCATCAAAGGTGATGGGTGTCGTAATCGTAAAAAAACCATCATAGATGGTCTTGGCTGTGTATGTTTTTCCCTGTCCCTCAAGTTTGACATCAACCCATCCCAGTGATGCACCAGCATCATCGACAACATTTCCTGAAATGTTAACCGTTGAGAATTGGCTTTTATTCACAATAATAATCCGCTCTGTAGGATCAGAGACATTTCCTGCCTGGTCTGTTGCCCGATAAGTAATATGATAAACGCCAGGCGTTTGAGTATCCAAATTAGACTGAGTGGCAACTGATGCTGTCACCGTTCCATCAATATCGTCAATGGCTTCATAGCCCGGTTCCGTATAGGTCGTATATTGATCCATCTGAAAAATGAGGGCATCTTCAAGGGTAATCACCGGACCCTGGTTGTCAGAACTATTTACCCGAACATCAAAGCTATATTGTGTGAAAGTCCCATCAGTCTCCTGTGCTTTGATGGTAATATGTGCAAGACCGGATTGTCCTCTGGCTGGATCCAGTCTCAATGAATATTGACTATCATTTTGAACCAATGTCAAATAAGATGGAAAGAGCTGAGTATTGTCCGAAAGTGCAGATACTTGAAATGTGCTGTCAATGTCTGTCACAGAAAATGTCAGTGTTTTGGTTTGATTGATAATCATCGTTTGATCGGAAATTTGTTCAATAACCGGCGGATCATTTACTGGTGAAATACTGATATCGATGCGTCCAATCGTTGATGTCGAGAAGGCGTCTTTCGCTTGATAGGTAAAAAAATCCTGACCAAAAATGTTATGCTCAGGAGTATAGACGAAGGTCATGGTGTCAGAATTAAGAATAACAGTTCCTTTTTGTGGTAGGGTGATCAGATAAATCTGTACATTATCGCTATCAGCATCAAAAACTGATAACGTTTTTGACAGGGGAATATCCTCAGCAGTGACATAAGACTGGTTTTGAACAATGGGAGGATCGTTCACAGATGTGATGGTCAGTTCGATCAGGGCTGTTGATGTATAAGCACTGTCATAAGCCATGATTTGTATAGAAGCATTTCCTGTCTTGTTAGCGTTTGGCATAACAGTCAATGTCAATGTTACTTGATCCCATTGAGACATTTCAATAAGGTATTTGCCACCAATCGCTGTATTCACTGATGGGCCAGTAAGGGTCATCGCATTTTGAGAAATGAGATCAGGTTGCAGGGATATCATTTGGAAATAAACATTTTCTTGATCGGTTTCTGTCAGTGAAAAAACAATTTGAGCGGTTGAATCCTCATCGATCAGTTGATGGGGAATCACTGAAAATACTGGCGGGTCATTTTCGCCTGAAATATTAAAAAGAATCGTCCAATAAATGAACTCGCCGCCACCATCTCCGGAATAACCATTGTCTTTAATCCGCATGGTGAGTGTTTCTTGACCAAATTCATTGGTCCGGCTTTTATATTCCAAACCATCCAAAACCGCATTGATTTGAGATAAGGTTCCGGAAAAAGAAACATTGCTGGTTTTGTCTCCAGAAACACTGTTCAAATTTTCAATAGTGAGCGGATTGAGCGTCACTATTCCTTTAACAGCAGCAATGGATCCTATTAAATTTCCAATGTCAGCATCTTTGTCTTCAATGTGTAAACGATTGCCATGATCCAGATTGAAAACAATGGATTGATCTTCCTGAATGCCAGGCAATTCAAAAGGTTCATCAACAGCCTGATTGTTGATAAACAACGCAGGATTGTCATTGATCGCGTGCAACCTAATGATTTTATATACCGGAAGACTCGTTCCGCCATCACCATCAGATAGTTTAAATTCAAGCCTTCGTTCTGCATCTGATGGATTTTCGGAGTCATTGGCAAACAGAATATTTCTAAGAACAGACTGCACCGCTGCCTGGTTTGCCCAATGGTTGAAAGCAATGGTCAACGGTATGCCCCATGAACCACCCGAAAAAGAACCGATTAATGTTGTGCCAACGTATATTTGGTCCTTATCCAACCCAATGGGAGTGTTTCCAAAACCACTGTCTTTTATTTCCAATCGATCATTGGCTGATCCACCACTTGCAAACGACACCCAAAGATATCCCTGGTCAAAATTGGGAGAATCATCATCCGTCACCCGCGCGAAGGCATCAATAATGACCGCCGGGCTATTTTCTTGAAATTCAATGGCTGCCCCGGGTAATGTCATCTGTGGGATTTGATTGAGATCGATAATGGTCAATAGAAAGGCATCTGATGTTGCTGCCAGAGAAAGATCCACAGCCGTGAGTTGAATAGACAATACACCACCATCAAGGATGCCCGGTGTACCGGAAAATTTAAGTAGTACCGAATCAAAACGGAGCCAGCCTGGTAAAGGGGAACCATTACTCAAGGATGCTGTATAGCTGAGAACATCACCAGGATCGACATCAATAAAGGTATCTTGAGGAATGGTTAATGATAGTGGAGAAAGTTTATGTACCGATGCATCGGCAACAGGTTTTTGCACAATCGGAGGATCGTTTGTGTTGATTACCGTGATAGAAAACGATGGCAGTGACATATATAAATTGGTCTTATCTCTCACGGCGATGTTAATGTTTTTCCAGATGCCCACATGTTGATTGGCAGGTGTGCCAAACAGTTTTCCTGTCTGAAGATCAAATCCTGCCCATTCTGGTTTATTGTTTGTATAAAAAAATAATTGATCGCCTTCATCCGGGTCTATTGCCAATGGCTGAAATTCATAATAATCGCCTTGTGCAACCGTCAAACCAGGGCTGCCGCTAATGACCGGTTTTTCGTTTATATTTTTTACAGTGATTGTCAAAGGACTGGCCACACTGTGTTCACCATCGAAAACAGTTACAGTTGCTTGATAGGCATGAGCGGCTTCATAATCAACCGTTTTTCGAATCCAAAGCTGTCCGGTTGAGGGTGAAATATCAAAGGGTGTGGGCACGGTATGCCAATTCAAACCAAATGAAAGCGTGTCGTTATCAGCATCACTGGCAATGAATGTGTAAGGATTCGTGCCTATGGGAGTATTTTCTTCAAGCGTGAAAGCAAAATTGTCCGCAAAAACAGGGACATTATCGTTTAGATTTTTAACAACCAGGGTGATGCTCGTTGATATATGTAAATTTCCGTCGGTGATTTGGGCGATCAAATTATAAAGAGGAACGGTCTCATAATCAATGGTTGAAATGGCAATAATATCCCCGGTTGATGGACCCAGTTGAAAATGATCCTGAGGCCAAAGACTGTCAATGGAAAATGTCAAGATTGCATTATCGACATCATTGGCAGGGATCTGGCCAATCACTGTTCCACTGGAGATGTTTTCATTGATTGTAAATGACAAGGTTGCTGGAGCGACCGGTGGATCATTAACCGGATAAACAGTAAATAAAACATTTTTTTCCATAAACAAATGACCATCATCCACACGAACGGTTACTGTGGTCTGACCAGAATTATTGGCTGTGGGAGATAGCTTTAAAACAAGATCTTGCGTTTTGGAATTCCGCAGAGGAACAACAGTAGGGTTAAAATAAACATTGGTATTCATTATCCATTGCATTCGATTTTCAGGAAGCAATTGTGTATCGGTTGCATGAGCAGATACAGTCAGATCATTTTGATCCACATCAGTAATGGATACAGATAGTTGAACAGTGGTATCTTCAAAACAATTTGCAGATGTACCCAACTTGATTTCTGGAGGATCATTGACAGGCTGAATAACTACTGTAAACGCCCGGGTCAAGCTCAAGTCTTTTGCATTTGTTGCTGTCAATGTTAAGTCAACCGAGCCATACTGATAAGGGGGAGGAACCATATATAGTGCTACCGATATGCTCGCTTGATTGGATGTCTGACAATTATAGGGAAAGGTTGCGCCTAACACCGTGTCTCCAATCAGCTTGGTATGATTGACCCCCAGAAGATTCGGTTGGGAAGATGTCAGCATGACCGTTAAATTTTGTTTATAGACATCGGTCAGTACGAGACTGAAACTCAGTTCAGTGCCTTCATCCATTTGAAGATCCGGTATTTGCGAAATATCAGGTTTATCCCAGACATCCAGTTGAAAGGCTGTATGATCGGTAATGCCTGTGGCATCAGAAACCATCACATGAATCATGGTGCTTCCGGATTGGTTGGATTGCGGGGTAATATTCAGTGATATGGATTGTGTCATTGCTGCGGTAAATTGTATATTCAAAGGATTACTCTGATTGTTGAAAACAATATTTTGCTGGTGAACCAGAGATGGAAGGTCAGCCCATGCTTTGAGGGTCAGAAGACCATTGTATGCATGACTGTTTGTTAGTTGAAAAGTCAGTGTGTCTGTGCTGGTGTTTTCAATAATGGTTTGATCAGGAATGGATTGGATTGCAGGATGGCTGGTATCATAGACACATTCAAATACAGATCCGGTTTGATTGTCATTGCCCGCCTCATCATGAACAGTATTTTCCATAATAGAAACACGAACCTGACCTTCAACCTGCGGAACACATTCAAAGACATATTGAGATGACAATTGTTTGGGATCTGAGACAAAATTTTGAATCTGGCAGTTTTCAGACAGAATATCCGATGCTTCAAGTCCTGCAACGGGTTCATTATAAGTGATGGTCAGCATGATGGGTGTTGTTCGTGCTGGCAGGCTTGCCAAGGATGAGATTTCACCAATAGGGCCGAGTGTATCATATCGAACAGCGGTTGAGGCTTTGGATAAGTTGCCAGCCAGATCCCGAAACAACACATAAATCATCTGGTCACCTTGAATATCACGCAGTTCCCATGTGCGTTGTGCAGAAAAATCTTCCCAAAGACCATTTTCGCCATAGCCACTATTGCTGATATGCATGGTACTGGCATGATAGGCACCCAATAACAGTGTGATCATTCTTTCACGAACCGCTTTTTGGGTTGTCACAACCGGCATGAGCGGTGCAACAGTATCAATACGAAACGGCCCACGGGTTGTTGTTGGCCCAATGAACTCATGATCGTTTGTATCAAAGGCAAATGCAGCAATATGAAAATAATACCCCACATCGTCCAGGCCGCTAAAATTTTGGCTTGTTATTTGTATTTCCCTGAGCATGATCACACTGTCATCAGCCGAATTAAATTCATTAAATTGGTGTATCATTTCCTGATTGAAGGTAACATAGTAACCATTTGCAGTGGCGCTTATCGGTGGCAACCATTTCATTTGAATGTATGGATTGGATGAAGGCATATCCAGGGCGTGACTGACAGAATAGACCTGATCAACCGGTCCAATGTCTATCGCCTGGGCATAAACTGGAATGACTGAGATTAAAAAGACCAGCATTTGAAATGCTTGACGAGCATGTGTTTGCATGAGAACTCCTGATTGAAAAGAAATCAATCGATACGTTGATATTTTTATTTGTTTATTTTTGATGGCTGTGCCGTCAGTCGATTCATAACAGATTCAAAAGGGCGTACCCACGGTTGATGACTGATCTCTTGACTATGATTTTTAAAATGGCATTCATATCACAACAACAAATATCATTCAATCATTTCAACGGTTTTTTTTTGCTATTGTGGATGCTTAGGAATCACGATTAAATAATTTTCCCATTTGAAGTCCCTTGGGTGGAGTCCCAAAGCTTTAGCTTTGGAAGTTCCACCCAAGGAACTTCAAATGGAAAAGTTATTTGAGTGTAACCAAAACATTATGCAGTCGATCTCATTGGCTTAAAGGACTGTCCAAATTTTGGGGGGAATTATAGTTTAGATCTTACGACTTTTTTATAGGGGAATTTGGGCACCATCATGGGGCTGTTATTAAATTGTGGATCCTTATTCACGACGATCTGTTGAAAGTGACTGAATTTTTTCTTGATAGCCTTTTATCGCTTGAAGATATGTCGTTTTTTTCTGATTGTACTCCTGAATGCGTTTATTCAACGCCGATGCCTTGTTTTTAAGACTTTCGATATCTGTTGACTTTTTTTTACCCGATTTTTTATCCAGACTTTCAAGAGCCTTTTTTTCTGCGAGCAGTTGTTGATACTCTTCTTGAAGGTTTTCTTGAATTTTTGATATTTTATTTCCAAGCACTTGAATCGTCATTGTTTTTTGGTCTTTTTGTTGTGTAGGTGCTTGTGCTGGTGGTATTGTTGAGGATATATCTGGAGAGGTTTCAGGTATGTCCTCAAGGGTTGATTTTTCTTCTGGAGGCTGCGGGGGAATATATTCTTTGTATTTATCCACCCCTTTTCTTTGGTTTTCAGGAACTTCTGCAAGATTGTCTGTAAAACGCAGAACGCCGTTTGAATCTTTATATTTATAAAATTCAGCAAAAACAAAAAGACTTTGAAAAATAAAAAAGAGTGTCAAACAAACAATTATTTGATAATATTTCATAATATATCCTTCAGGAACCTAAGTAATCACACTTAAATAACATTCCCGTGTGTGGAGTCCCAAAGCGTTAGCTTTGGGACTCCACTGTCGTATCCTGTCGTAACGTTAATATTAATATTAATACATATAATGACCATCCAGTTTCCAAAGTGAATCTATTTCATTTTCTTTGTTTACTGTCAAACCAATAAAATCACCTTTTTGCAAATCATACCGATTAATTTCTTCACCTGTAATATCATAGCAAATCACATACAGGAACAATGCGCGATAATGGTCACTATAGATCACTTCGTTATCGGTTATTCGATTGATAATTCCGGTATCTGTGAGTTGAACAACAAGGGTTAATTTACTGACATGGGCCAATTCATTTAACTCATAAGACACAATGCTGGATTGCCTAATTTCACCAGACGTAATCTGATGGACACATGCTGATGATGGGTCAACAAGATACATTTTCGAATTGATCATTATTTTTGTAGCGGTAATGTATTGTACAATACCTTTTCCGCTGTAAGTTGAAACGGGTTCACCAAATGCTGGTCCACCAACACTTTCAAACCCTGGCATAGGGTCAATGGATTGAATATGGATATTTTCGCAAAATCCATTTGTCCCTAAAGAAACCAACAATAGAAAGGTTATATAAAATATTTTCATTTATTTCTCCTTTAATCCTTTAATCCTTTAATCCTTTAATCCTTTAATCCTTTAATCCTTTAATCCTTTAATCCTTTAATCCTTTAATCCTTTAATCCTTTAATCCTTTAATCCTAATCGTTAATACTTCCAATAAAACCGACCTTGCTCAGAACTAATTTCAATATCCGGAATTTGGGCACTGGTTCCAAAATCGCCAAATACCATCATATCTGTGCCATTTTCTGTATGAATAAACGCTGGTGGTTTCACAACAGTCTTTAATCTTATGACAGATGGCGGCAGGTTTGGTTCAGCGGTATTTTCTGGTTCGATTTCAATTAGTTTGTCGTCGATCTTAATGACTGGATCACTTAAACGGCCACCATTACAGGCATCCAGAATATATACATTGGAGTGACTGGTCACACCGCACTTACTTGTTGCTGGAACCAAAGACACCACAATGAGTTTTCCTTCACGAATCATGGGATTATCAACAACACGTTCATGCTGTTCAGGTAGATTGAAATACCAGCCGACATGAGAGACGTTAGCATCATTTTGATCTGGATACCAGGAGATAGGATTATCGGTAACAACCATATAGCCTTCAGCTTTATATCCTTCATCAACTTTTTGTTCCAGTAATACAATATTTTTAAAATCTTCGGGAAGATTTTTTGCGTTAGAAAGTTTAGAATCTTTTGTAAAAGAACCAAAGTAAAAGGTATTGTCACGGTCATCATTGTTTTGCCAGTCCCATATACCATAGATGGTCTGTTGATTCATGCTTTTTGTATCACCTTCAGTAATATACCGCCCGGTAGCGAACGTAACGATATAGCCTGTTCTTCCATGAACGCAGTGAGCCATTACATCAGGTTTGGACGTAATGGGTTGCGGTGTGCCATCGGCACCTTCGATATTTTTTGCCTGAAATAAGGGTTTGGGATCATCCGTTGTGCCGTAAGCGATTTTCCACTCACCAGGATCTTTCGATGTCAGGTCAAACTTCCAGAGGTTTCCCAACATGTCTCCGGCATACACATAGTCAACCTTTTCATCAAAATTCGTATCAATGAGTGTCGGTGTCGATAAACCATTGCATAAATCATAACTGCCTTCTTTTGTATCAATTGTCGTGATTCGTGAGCCATCTTTTAAATTTCGGATATATAAGGCCGCTTTCCCACGTTTACTGGCATAGCCATTGCCAAAAATGGCGATCCATTGATCTGCATTGGAATTAATAATATAGGGTGTGCCGTAGCTGTATCCCATTTGAACATCATCGGATTTGTCAGCATTGGAATAGGGTGGAAATTCCCATCTGGGCATATTGATAAAATCGCTTTCCGTGACGTTTAAACAGTAGTAGCCACGGCCGCCTTTTCCCAGCCCTCCAATGAGATACGTGCCATCATCAGCTTCTTTGACTGTTGGTGTCGCATCACAGAAATATTTATGGCTATAATTGGGAAGGCAAAGTTCGACAAGATTTTCATAGATAAGATTGGGAATATACGCGCCAATTTCTTCACCGGTTTTTGCATTGAATACATGGGCCATACCTGCATTGGCACCAATAAAGACATAATCTTTAAAAAACAATGGCTGAGAATGAATGATATCCCCGAGTTTATGATAGCGTGTACGCGCAACGCCGCCATTTTTTTGTTCTTCCGTGTCATCGCCGCTGATATAACGGATAAGTCTTCGAGCAATATTTTCATCTGGATGAATTCTTTCCAGAAGAGCGCCACTGGGAATATTTTTAAAATAGATGCCATCTTGGCCACCATTGGACGTTATAATCACCCGTTCTTTCCAGTTTTTCTTATCCAGTTGATCTCTTGCAGACCATACTGGCGTATTAAAATCAAACTCACTGGCCGTTTTTAAACCAAACGCTTTTAAATCGCCAGACCAGTCACTGGAATTGTAGCTGCCTTGAAACACCAGCGAATTGTTTTCAAGCTTTTGACCATTGACTGAAACAGAAGCCGCACTTCCAATGAGAGATATTTGTCTGCCAATAAGCTCCATTGCATTGATTAAATCCTGTGGATTGCTTGCTGTAAAATATTCCCCCCTGCCATTGACCGCTGCATGCCAGAGATCATCAATGGTTGTTTCTTTATCTGCTTTTGGCTTTGGCCATTCTGGACAATGGGCAGAACAATCCGGATCCGTTGAATCTGATGGGCAACTGGGGTAATCATCAAAAGGATTGAAGGTTCCATTAATCCCAAAGGAGACGCTGAATGTAACCATATGTTGTTGAATATTATTATCTCCAGGTCTTGAAGGTACTTTATTTTCTAATTTACTGTTCAAGTCTGTTTCATAATAATGCATGGCAACATCAGCAAGTGTATTTTTAAAGTTATCGCTAAAACAAGCGGTATCGAACTCAGAACTGGCATCACCATCTGCATTATCCACCGAAGGATCAGCGCCATTCCAATAACCATCTGTTAATATAATCGAAAATACCTGCTGACATTCCCCGCCATCTTCTTCTTTGGCATAAGGGCATGGGCCGATAATACTGGGAGAGCTTTCCGTGTAATATTCTCCGGCAAGTTCCAGGCCCTTGCGAAGCGGTGTTCCTCCACTTGAAAAGCCTTTATACAATATATTGAGCATGGTATCTGACTGATCATCCAGACTTCCGGCGTCGTTTCGACATTTTACAGGCAAAACAGGTGACCTGACGCTTTTGTTATTGTTAATTGTCAACAAACCAACCTTGACACCTTCAATACTGTCAAGGACTTTACCAATGGCAGCTTTTGCAGTATGCATGCGTCGCCGATAAAATGAAAACCAGTTGGCAAAATTTTGCAATTCAGCATCAAAGCCTCTTGATGATAAGACATCAATGGGTGGATCAGCTACAGGGGTTAATTTTTTAACTTTATAATCCGATGCAATATCCGCCTGATAATATTCAATTGTTCGCGTATCAATATTGATATTGACCAGATACATTTTTGATTCTTGTTTAGAAAAAAGGTAATAATGAGACCGTTTGATGGCTACACCATCGAATGAGACATAGTTTTGATTGAGATCAATGGGTATATCCATCACCGGATTGGAACGGGGTTTTTGAGGATTGGCATTGGGAACTTCTGCCCATGCTGGAGGATCTGTGTCTGCAAGTTTTTCCCATCGTGGCCAGGGGTCATAAGTCAGTGATGGTTTATAAAAAACCTTGTTGTATTCATACCATTGAGAACGATAATATAATTTATCTTCCCATTGGGGTGCATTTTCCTGGATATGTGACATGGTGTTGTCAGGCGCATAATAAACGTACCAGTATGAATTACCGGAATCTACGTGAAAATCCCCTGCTTCTTCTTCGGTCATAATATCCTGGTCCATGCTTCCTGAATCATCCAGAACAAACATGATCAATGGCGGTGCAGGACTTGCCAGTGTTTCCAGCGGAATGTCCGAAATGGTCATACAATCTTCATCTGGACAACTGTCAACATTGTCGCAATCCTGATCTTTGCCATCGCATTTGATTTCTGTATTGCCAGCATATCGGTCAGGATTACTATCATCGCAATCGCAAGGACTTGTGACACATTGTGATGGTGGGCCATCTGAAATACAGTAATTATGAATTTGAGCAGGGTCACCACAACCATCACCATCAAAATCTTTATAACAACTGGTAATCAACCCCTCATCAATTTCACCATCACAGTCATCGTCCAGACCGTTGCAATCCGTTTCATCGCCAATACCCGGATTGATAGATGCCCTTGAATCATCACAGTCGGTACTATCTTCAACCCATCCACTGGTACACTCTTCAAAGGTGTCTTTAAAATTATTGATATCGCCGTAAGTATCACCATCAGCATCTCGGTAGCACTTATGTTTTAGTTTTTTATATTCAGCTTCATGGCTCATTCCAAATTGTATGGGAACGTCAAAACAAAATTTTCTCCATTTGAATGGAAGCCAATAAGGAATGCAGAATTCTTTATATTTAATGGGTTTAAATTTGACCAAAGTGATATAGGACGTAATCTGACCTGGTTTTTGCCATCCAGGAACATCTGAGAAAGTAATGACATATTTGAACGAAAAATCAACTGGTGAAATATTGATACCAATTAAATTTAATACCCAGTTCAATGTTTTGATAATTGCATTTAAAAAATACTCTAATATTGACATGATAAATGAATTGTCAACGACGTCACCAATATTGACAGAAACGGTGCCTTCACTACAGTTATCACTATAAATCTGCTTAAGCGCTGTTGATTGAAAATGCCATTTTGCACCTTCAGCACATGTTGGTTGGGGGTTGTTCGGCCCATTTCCTTTAAAATCAACTCTAACCCCGACAAACTTTATTGTAGCGTTTCTGATATCATCAATGATATTTGCATTCGTATCATTGGGCTGAAATAAGATGCCAGCCGCAAGAATACATAGCCAGACCAGCATCGGATAGTTATGCTTGGTTAACTGTTTCATACTGAAAACCTTTCATTAAATGGTCATGATAAGGTCATGATAAGGGAAATGTCCCTGACCATGAAAATGGTTTTTATATTAAAATTAAACACTTTAAAAAAAAGTTGAAAAAGAGATACTCTTGAAGTCGAAATAGCAGGTGTGGTTAAACGTAGCGAATCCGAAACGGATGGAAAAAGAAATTTAAAATCGTCTGCGATAACCGATTTCAATAGTGGCTTCGCCGCCACCATCAGTGGATCGCGCGATAAGGGTGTATTCATGAACCTGATCTCCGGATTTGTTCATATCCAAAGACTCGTTTCTCAACGTATCTCCCTGTGTATAAATATTTTGAATGGCGATATATTCAGCGTCTTTACACTGGTTTGTGGACGTTAAAATTTCAGTTGCTTTTTGCCAGTTTGTACTGATTGTCAAGTCCGGGGATTGTGTACTGGCATGCACCCAGTTGAGTGTGCGCCCACTGTAGATACCCGATTTGTCTGACATAACTTCTTTTAAATCATCAATACTTGCTGATTCCAGGGCATTGGAAACTTCAACAACGGTTGCTTCAGCACAATAGAAGCTTTTACTCGTGGACAGATCATTGCTAACCACAAGAACTTCTGTTGAGCTTTCATGAAACGATGCAATGGTAAACAAGGTCATAATAGCCAGAAGCATCAATGCAAGAACCGTTATATTCCCATTATTCTGTGTCATCCATCCTCCTATTGAAAACGAAGCGTTTCAAAAGAAAGTTCTTGTGCATCCCAGGCGACTTTAATTTCAACCTTTTTTTGTGTGGCCGTACCAAGAGGATCAACTAACGTGGTCACAAAAAATTGATTTTTATCCATCAGAACTGTTTTCTTTTTTGAAGCGCCGTGGTAATCATCCAGTTTATTAAATGGAATGGATTCTAAATACGACTGTGCCAGTAATATCGCTGTCGATTTTTTTTGGGCCCAAGATACAGAACGAACAGAAACAGATTGAAGCTTGGCGACAGCAAGAAACCCTGTTGATAAAATAATGATCGCAACCATGATTTCAACAATGGTGATGCCTTCCTGGCTGTATAATTGGGGTAATTTTTTCATAAATCCAAATTCCGAATTCTCACATAAGCGGTAAGGGTTTGTTCTTTTAGTTTTTTGGACAATATATCTGGTTTTTCTGTTTGACCGGTGAGTGTAATTTTAACCACCCGGATACGTGTCCGGTCGATATCATTTGAAATGGTAAACACATTGCCATTGGAATCAAAATATTCAAATTTCAACTCTTTTATATTGGTTGATAGAAGATATTCTTCATTGGATATGGTGCAAAATCGGTACAGTGTTTTTACTGTGCCTGCCGTTTTATAATAATAAGCAATATTCTCGTTTGGACTGTATGCCCAGCCATCTGAGGGGGATACGCTGTCATGTGTAAAATGAATGGAATTATCATCTGTATCTAAAAGATCATTATTATTGTTAAGAAAGCCTAAATAATCATCACTGGTGTGGGTTCTTCCTGTATTGGTTCCAAGGGGATCACATCCAGCCATTCGAATTTCCCGTGTCATGATTTGCATGGCTCCCCGAACATCCTGAAACATTTCTGTCAAACCTCTTTGACTTTGACACACCTGGGTATTGGTAACATAAGTCTTCATTGCTGCGGCAGATACAATCGCAGCCAATGCAATATATACCAGTAATTCCACAATAGTGAATCCGATGTTACTGGTGAATTTCAAAGACTGGCCATTCATTGTATCCCTTTATTATCTAATCTTGATGTTTCCAGTGATTGTCATTGTTATTTCAAGGGGATCGCTGTCCCCGCACATAATCGTGATGGTCGAGATATTATCAATGGTTCCATTCATATTGAACGTCGGTTCTCTTGCTGTTTGGATGCGGAGATCATTCCAATCAAAATCTCTGGCAAAATCCCGATCAATAAATGTAACCGTGCCATCTCCGATAGTATACGTATTCATATTTAAGTGGAAGTTCTGATCTGTTTTCTGTTTAATGGCACGAATTCTTGCCTTGGAAAGATCACCGGCAACGACCCGTGCCGCTGCGAGCTGCCGATGTCGTGGCAAATATGCGTTAAAAGAATACACCCCGATCGTTGCCAGAATACTCATTATAGCCATAACAACGATTAATTCAATGAGAGTAAAACCAGGACCATTCAAAAAAATTTTTTTCATGCAGATGCTCATTGTCAAAAACACCCGTATATAATCGTTTGAGGGGATCTCGAACAGTTGGTTGAAAAACCAAAGTATTTATTTAAATACCAACTGTTTATGATAAAAATAAATGTTTTTATATCGTTGAACAATAGTGTTAATGGCGATAAAATGCAAAAATCATACCATTAATATGAAATGGGTCGAAAAATAAGTTCCCCATTTAATATTAATATAACTGAACTATTGAATATAAAAAAACCTTTGTCCACGGTTGTCAGACAAAGCGTTGTACCGCTTATATTTATGCCGGTGGCCTCGGATGAGACATCTATTGTTTGAAGCAATTCAGGATTCATTGGATCATTAATATCAATAATCTGAAGCCCGGCTGTTCCATCAGCGATGAAAGCAGTATTTCCTGCCAGTTCAATATCCATTGCAGACCCCGGAGTTTTAAAATTTGAAAGCAGTGACAGTTCATTATTGTCTGACACGCTCATTATTTGTAAGCCATTTGAACCATCTGCAATAAAAATGAATTGACCTGATTTTGATAAACTATAACACTTATACGAATGCGGCTAATATGATATTTTAGGAAATAGCTGACAAATGAGCAATCGTGAATATTTATTTTATCAATTAAATTAAGCTGTTGAATATTTTTATAAATATCTTGAGTTATCGATTCTATGGCACAGATTATGCTATCCGTAGAATTAACTATTATTATAGATTTTTAAGTACATCCACGATCGCATCATTCAGATCGTTAACGGTGTGCGTATATCCCAATTGGTTTTCAGCTTTTGAATCATCAATGTAGTGGAAGGCATTACCTAATAGGGCCTGTTGTGTGTTTAAGATAATATTAAAATAGCCCAATAGATAGCATAATTTTTCAGGTAATGTTAGAATCGGTATCCAATGATTGATGATTTGATTGGGAAAGTATTCTTTTTGAAGTTTTTTAACAAGCCTTGCCAAATCTACCATGGTCATATTCTCACCACCCAATAAGTAGGTTTCTCCGATGGTTCCCTTTTCCAATGCCAGCACAATGCCTTCTGCAAGCTTGTACACAGATGTATAACTGGCACCGCCTTTTAAAACCGGTATCCCTTTTATAATTTTGCGAATCAACCCTGTACTGGTGGTCGATTTGTTTCCAACAGGTTTTCCAACCAATGATCCAGGCTCAATAATGACGGCCTTGAGTTGATCCTTTTTAATCGCCTGTTCAACAATCGTTGTGGCTTCTTTTTTTACGTCCGAATAGATGGATGTATTTTTTACATAATAATCACTCAATTCCGTTATCCATTCATTTGGCTGTAGCGGATATGGCAAAAAACCTCTTGAAGCAACACTACCAATAAATACCAATTTTTTTAGGATATTGCGTTTTTGTAATTGAAGTGCAATCGTGATGATGTTCTGAGTTGTTTCAACATTCATGCCTCTTGAAACCTCATAACTTTGGTGATAATTAACCGAACCTACGGAAGAAATCATATGGGAAATATTTTCTGCAGAGATGGCATCAAGGATGTCATTGATGCTATCTCTTTTTTGAAGATCGCCATAGAAATAGCCCTTTACCCAGGGCGCAATGGATGACACATCTGTTTCCGGTCTTACAAGGGCAAAGACTGTGTAGCCTTTTTGATAAAGGTTCTGGCAAACTCTCATACCAATATAACCCGAAGCTCCTGCTATCATGATTTTTTTCGACATATCGTATTGCTCCTTATAAGTAAATTTTTACCATAATATCTTTGCGAACTCTGAAAGTGTTAACTATTTTTTAGAGGATATGAAGGATGCCCGAACTTCATTAGATTTGAATGAGCAACAGACAAGCGTCAACCTTCCGACAAAAGCAAAGATAACAAAGCAGGATCATCGGTAACAATGCCATCGACATTCATATTGATAAAAGACTTCATCATGTGGGGATCGTTGACCGTCCACACATTAACTTGAAATCCTTTGTGGTGCAATTGTTCAATCTGAAAAGGATCGATCATTTTATAGTAAGGATGATAGGCCTCAGCATTGAGTCTTTCCAGTAAAGAAAAAAGGTTGTCTGATGGGCTATCCATCAGTACTGCAATGCGGGCATGGGGGTCGATGTGTTTGATTTGAAACAGGTACTCATGATGGAAGGATGAAAAAAGAACATGATCTAAAAAATTCAGATCTTTTACAACCGAATACGCATGAGCAGCGATGGTGTCATGCCCGGGACATCCCGCGAGATCTTTGATTTCAATATTCATGTCAATGCTATTCTCTTTTGAAAAGCGAACAGCTTCTTCTAAAAAGGGAGCATCATATTTTTCAATAGATATTGTTTGATGGGATGAAGGCTGAAAGGAATGACCAAAATCAAGGACGCTTATTTCATCGCGTGTAAAATCAACCACACGCCAGGGTTTTTTAGATTCAAAGGATTGAAACAAATGAACATTTGATGTCCGTTCTAACGTATCATCATGGAGAACAATAATCTCTTTGTCAGCAGTATACTGGATATCCAGTTCCCACATGTCTGCACCGGAAAGTAATGCTTGTTCTGCTGCATATAACGTATTTTCTGGTGCAATGATTCTTGCGCCTCTATGTGCAATATTTTTAACCATAAAAAACACTCATTAGATAATGACAAATAAATAAACAAACAAGGGAGGGAGGGTGGGTGGGGGAGGGAGGGATACAAAATCCCTCCCAAATCTATTAGTCCTCTATTGGGACATAAACGCCTCTGGATATTGTCTTGATCATGTCTTTTTTTGTTAATTTATATAAAGAATTACTGATTTGTTTTTTATCTAGTTGAGTGGCTTCTTGAATTTTTTCAACGGTTGCCCCTTTTCGACTTCTTTTAATCACTTTGTATCCATGT
>PEAL01000300.1 GCA_002753725.1 Deltaproteobacteria bacterium | reverse complement strand
TGCCCCTGATTTGGATAACCGCTCGGTCAACGGCGTTGAACGGATGTCAGAGCCGCTGACTTGATATCCCTCGATCATTAAAATCTCGGCAATTGCACTCATACCAATGCCGCCGATACCAACAAAATGAATATGGTAATTTTTCGGATGAAACATTCTTTTCCGATCAGTAAAATATCTCGTGTAAAATATAATTAATTTTTCCTTATTAATGGAAAAAAAGGTATGTTGCAAGAAACTGTTCTTTTTTTTCACAGTGTCAGGGGAAACAAAAAACGATGATTTTTATTATGTCAATAAATTAAAGATGTTGAATGCGCAGGAGGTTATCCGGTAATTGTCGATAATTTGTAACAATCCAAAGCGATCTGATTGGCGGCCCCTGGTTTTCCAAAGGCAGTACTGTTCTTTTTCATTTTTTCCAGGGATTCTTGATGACTGGCCAAAAAACAGATACGTTCAGCAATGAATTGTCCGGTCAGGTGTGGTTCAAGAATCATTTCTGCGCCTCCTGCATCGACAATGGCACGAGCATTTTTTTCCTGATGATTATCTGCGGAATAAGGAAAGGGGATAAAAATAGTGGGTTTCCCTAAAATAGTGAGTTCGGCAACCGTTGATGCTCCTGAACGACAAATAATCAGATCGGCGGTTTGGTACTGGGTGATCATGTCATGAAAAAAAGAGCGAACATCTGCATGAAACCCATTTTTTTGGTAAGCTTCTTTGAGGAGTTGTTCATCCTGTTGACCGCTTTGATGAATAAATACCATCTGATGGTTATCCAAATATGGCAAAGCATCAATCATGGCATTATTAATGGCATGAGCACCTTGACTTCCGCCGATAATAAAAATTGTAAACCGGCTATTTTGTTTCGTTGAACGATTCTTGGATGCCTGAACAATACTTTTTCGAACCGGATTTCCGGCATAGATGGTTTTTTTTTCTTTAAACCACGAACAGGTTTCTGGAAATGACACATAAATTCGATCCGCTGTTTTTCCAAGAAGGCGATTGGCCAATCCTGGGATGCTATTTTGTTCTTGAAGAATGACAGGAATGCCCATTAAATTGGCGGCAAGAACACAAGGGGCTGAAACATAGCCGCCCACCCCCAAAACCAGGTGAGGAGAAAATTGACTGTAAATTTTGATAGCCTTCACTATACCGGCTGGAATCTGAAAAAGAGATTTGATTTTTGTTTGAATATTCAGGCCCTTCAACCCGCCGGCTGGAATGCTTTCATGACAAAAGGGCGTTTGGGCCAGAATGTTTTTTTCCAACGGTCGGTCAGTCCCTAAAAAAAGAATGCGATTGATGGGATTAATATCCATCAAAGCCTCAGCAATGGCAATTCCGGGAAAAAGATGCCCACCGGTGCCACCGCCAGCAACAATAAGCCGAAAACTTTTATTTGTATCAATCATTTTTTAAGGCTCCTGAAAAGTTATGTTCGTTCAAAATTCTTCTGACAGCTTCCGCTAATTTTTGGACCGAAATGGGTTTTTGAATAAATTCTACTTCAGAGTCTTTAATTCCCCGATCAAAAATATCATCATTGGTATAACCGGACATAAAGATCACTTTCAGATCTGGATATTGTCTGGAAAGCGTCATGTATAATTCTTTCCCATTCATACCTGGCATAACAACATCAGTCAGAAGCAAATGGATGGGCCCATCATATGCCTCGATGATTTCCATACAATGGTTGGCATCTCGGGCATCCAGAACATGATAACCAAAGCGATTAAGGATACTGATAACCAGATCTCGAACCATGTCTTCATCTTCAACAACCAGAACGGTCTCATGTCCCCCTGTTTGTTTTTGCGATGAGTAGATGTTTGCTGTTTTTTTAGCCCCTTTTTCAACACGCGGAAAATAGAGGGTAAACGTTGTTCCCTCATTTTTAACGCTGAAAGCCCGAATATGCCCGCCGTGTTGTTTCACAATACCATAAACTGTTGAGAGCCCCAAACCTGTGCCTTTGCCTTTTTCTTTGGTTGTGTAAAAAGGTTCAAATGCTTTTTTTAATGTTTCACGGGACATACCTGTTCCTGAATCTGAAATAATCAGCATGACATAATCACCAGGGGTCACATCAGGATGCTTTTCTGCGTAGGTCTCATCAAGGTTGATATCAGAGACAAAAAGGTTGATCTGTCCACCATGTGTCATGGCGTCCTGAGCATTAACCAGGATATTCATCAATATTTGCTCGATCTGGGAAATATCTGCGTGAATATATCCTTTTGATCCGGAAGTGTGGGTTACAAATTTTATGTCTTCCCGAATCATGCAGGTAATAATATTGTAAAAACCGTCAACAACTTCAGCCAGACAAAACGTGTGCATGTCCAAAGGCTGTTTTCGACTGAAAACCAGAATCTGACGGGTTAAATCGCTGGCACGTTCCGCTGCTGTCAATACTCTTTCGAGCCGTCGCTTGTTAGAAGGATTTAGCGGTAAATCCGTCATAACCATCTGGGTATTGGCAATAATTGGGGATAACAGATTGTTAAAATCATGGGCAATACCGCCTGCCAGACGACCAATGGACTCCATTTTTTGAGCCTGTAGCAGCTGAGCTTCAAGATTGATTTCATCGGTAATATCCCGTGCAATCAATAACAGCCCGATAGGTTCGGAGGATGTATCTGTCAAGACACTGGCTGTCAATCGAATGGGAAATATTTTTCCATCTTTGGCGATATGCTCATCATCCTGGACAATCCCAGATTTTTTTCTCACATTTTCTATAAATTTAGAATAGTTGGCTTGCTGCGGTGGTTTCATGAAAATGTGTAAATTTTTTCCAATAAGCTCTTCAATGGAATAACTGTGCATTTGGGCCCAGGCCTGGTTAACAAATTCGATTTTTCCCTCCATATCAGACAAAGCAACACCATCCAATGATTGCTGAAGCGCCTGACTGTGGCGATGTAATTCCATTTCAGATCGTTTTCGTTCACTGATATCCGAAAGGGTTCCCATGGCTCGCGTAGCTATCCCCTGCTCATCCCATGCCATTGTTTTTCCTCTTGATTCAACCCATAGCCAATTGTCATCTCTGGTTTTCATTCGAAATTCAATGAAAAATGTTTTTTTATGTTTTAATTGATTACAAAAAAAATGATCCAGACGGCCCTTGTCATCCGGGTGAAGCAGTTGTTGAAATACTTTGTATGAATGGGGAAAGGTATCCGGTTCATATCCGAGCATGGTAAACCACCGCGGGCTGAAATATATATCCCGCGTCTTTGGACTCCAGTCCCATATACCATCATTGGTGGCTTCCAGCGTCATTCGCAATCGTTCCTGACTTTCTTTCAAAGCATGAGTGGCTTTGATTGCGCGAAGGGTTTCTGATGTAAAGTGGGTCAGAAGTATACCAAACTCTTTATCCTGTTCTGTAAATTTGGGTGAAACGCGACTATGAAACGAAAGTAAACCAACAATACTGCCATCTTCATCGGGAATAGGAAATGCCAGGACAGAATCATCTATATAGCCTTCCCAACCGCTGGGTACAAATTGATTGGTTTCTGTCAAGTGATTAATCAGCACAGGTTTACCAGTGGTCATCAGATATTCTAAAACGGTATTTTCCTTTAATGGAAATGGAATAAATCGGGGGGCATGGCCAGGGTCCAATGCGTGGACAAGCTTAAGCCCTTCTTTTTCAACCATGTATAAACTTCCACCAGAAGCCAACATATGCTGGCCAAATGCATTGATCAGGCGTTCACCAAATTGGCTGATTGGAGAAACAAAGGAAAGATTTTGTTTTGAATCTGTATTATTTTGAAGATGTTTATTAATATCTAATAAATGTTCATTGGCTTTTTTTAATGTATCTGTGAGAAAGGTACTTTCCATATTTTATCTCCTGCATTAAAGAGAATTTTTTATCCTCAATTATGTTTGATTAAATTTTTCTATGGCCCCAATTAGTAGTATCATGTTTGTCTATATCAAGGAAGAAAAAACAGTTTGTACAGATCGGACCAAGATTTTAACTTCATCTTATTCATCTTCTTCAGCGTAGTCCTGATTCAAAAAAGGAAAGCACAATATTAAAAGGGGAACTTATCGTTTGAAGCTATGCGTTTTTTTCCATATAAAAAAGGCCGGCATTGTGCCGGCCTTTTTTATATGATTTATCAAGCTGTATTCTCTTAGAATTTCGCTTTGATCTGTGCCTGTACAATATAGGGGTTAGCACTATCGATAGGTTTACCATTAACAACAGGATTCTCAACATTTTTTTCTGTCAATGCATCTCCTGCAATAACATAAGCACCAAGGAAAGATAGACTGAGATTATCCATCAATGAATAGCTCATGCTGGCATTCAATTCTGTACCAAAGTCAGCAGCTTCAACAGTTTGACCTGTTTGAGCTCCTTTAAAATCTTCAACAGCCGCAGCATACCAGATGCTGAAATCCAGTGTCATTTTATCTGATGCACAGATAGAGGCACCAGCACCGCCCCCCATGATATTGGTCAGTGACCATGCAAGATTGTTGGGTACAACATCATCATTGGAGCCTAATCCCATTATTTCAGACCAGTAGTAATAACCGGCTTCTGCAGAATTAAAAGCTTCAAGCTTATCATCATTTTCATCGTCATCCCCTGTTGCATAGAAGAATTGAGCAGATAAAGTGGCCTTGCCGATATTTAAGCTTCCACCACCACAGACTGCAAACCCTGAATAGTCTATAGAGCCTAAAGTGTTAGCGTTCGTGATCAATAGATTTGCTGACCCCACTTGATATAAAGCAGTAAACCATGCTGAAGTATTGCCCATTGTGGCATCAAAATCAAATCCTAAATAATAGACATCCAGGTCATCAATCCCGGGATCGCCATTCATTGGTAATCCCCAATTATCCGCATTTTTTGCTTCATTGGATGTTACATACCAGAAATAGGGCTTTAATTTAATATTTTCATTTAGTTTAAGCGTTGGCGTAATGGCAAAAGTATCCATATCTTGATGAGCTTGTGCGCCAACATGGTCGCCAGCCTTATAACCACCTTCACCCAATCGAATCCATTTAACATTCAGTGTAAACTGATCTGTCATCGGCGTAGTGATCGAAATTCCTGGAGCGACATCATAAAGAAGCAACCCTCTGGCTTCAAAAAAATCCTGCATACCAATGGTAATATTTGTCTGGCCGATATTAAAATCCATATAGCTATATTTTAGCTTGATATCTGCCTTACCAACACCAGCCCCGCCAGTCCCATCATCACCCCACACAGAGTCAATGCGAAAGCTAGTGTAGACTTTTAAATCATCGTTAATTTTTGCAGTATAATCAAGATGGGCACGAGAGTCCACTCTTGAACGATCTTTTACATAAGTATTATTATCATTACCAGACCAGTCCGCAGCTGTATATACTCGAAATCTTAAGTCCCCGCCCAATTGATGGTCAACAGAATAGGCAGGTATGGTCATAAACATCGCACTTAACAGTACACCAAAAAGCATCAGTGTTCTTTTCATTACTTAATCCTCCTTTTCAAGATCATTATTATTAAAATTTTATATTTCAACATAGACACTCATACACCATGACGAAACGTTTAAGAGGCACAGAAATCAGTTTAACTTGAGCTTCAATTCATTCTTTTTTTGTCTTTTACAAAGGGGACACCCGAAAAGCAGAACATCTGCCTTATCGTATTCCCCATGAGTAAATTTGACCATGCCTATGGGTGATTTTTGTTGTATTCTTCATATTTTTTATTGACATAAATTGTAATAAAATCTTACATTATTTAACATAAAAAAACAACAATTACTTAATTTTTATCAAAAATTTTAATTTATACTATCAAAGGACTTTCAAATGAAATTGCAAAAACCAACGGATCTCGTGCCCATCTTGATTATACTGCAAAAAAAACGAAGGGAAGATGTTTGCCCAGAACAAGTGGAATATGAACATCGACTGAAAGATGCCATGCGAGAAATCAAATCACTTGTCGATCGAATTAAAGATATTAAACGCGCCAATCCTGAGTCTTTTCCAGAGGAATTGGCCCATATCGATCAAAAAAGTTTGCTGAATGCATTGGTTGAGTCCATTTGCTCAGAAAATGATTCAGCACTCAAACGGCCTGTCATCCGTAAAATGGCTCGGAAAATTGGAGACTACCTGTTATGGCGACGTGAAACCACCATTCCGGTGATTCATGAATTGTTTGTGCTTTTGCCCTGGTGGATCACGCATGTTCCCATTGATGCCATTCGAACCATTAGAGATTTGGGCCTGCAATACATTATCAATGGTCAGGTGCTACCGGTCCAACTGGTTTGGAAAGAAATATTAGATGCTCCCCTTGTTTATATGGGGCATTGTGTCTGCCGAAGTTCAGGAATTGCAAATGATCTTTACAAAAACAATCAGGTATATACCTTTCTGGATGAGAAAAATAAAACCCTTTTATTGGATCGTTTTGTTAACCGATATACATCATTACTAAAAAAGCATGGCCGCTTGCCAGATACAGATCCGGTATATGAAAAATTATGTCAAAAGCTTTTGTATTTAAAGAAAAATCATTCAAGAGCATATTGTTTAGAAACCTTG
>PEAL01000299.1 GCA_002753725.1 Deltaproteobacteria bacterium | reverse complement strand
TACTCGAAAAATAAGTTCCCCATTTTAATTTCGGAGACACGATCCTTAATTCGATGAATAGTGGAGTCCTAAAGCTTTAGCTTTGGGAGTTCCTTAGATTTTCAATGCGTTGTTTTTCTGTGACTCCCAAAGCTAAAGCTTTGGGACTCCAATTTAAAATGGGGAACTTATTTTTCGAACATTCCTTAGATTTTCAATGCGTTGTTTTTCTGTAACTCCCAAAGCTAAAGCTTTGGGACTCCAGGCGAACGAACCATCAAGCTATTTTTCGCATGGCAACCACTGAAAATTTTTCTGTTGTTGGTGCCGCAAGGGACGTTTCCAAATTTTGGAAGGCATGATAATGCTCTCCATTGACATATTGACAAACAAAGTCTTCAAATTCTTTCCAGGTGACCGGTCGGGTTTGAAGATCTGTGTCTGTCACCGCGACATCGCCTTCGTTAACCTCATAACTCAGTAAAGCCAGAGCATACCACCATGCAGCATTATCCAATCCCAGAAAAATAGCATGCCCACCCAGGCGTTTAAAACGTTGAAGCTTGTTATTGGTTTCTTTCCATTTGGGCGGTGGCGGGAAGGAACATCGGGCATCACGGATATAAATCACCTTTGTGGGAGAGTTATCAATCAAGCAGGTGATACCGGTCTGAATACGAGATGTTACAGACATGTGATGCAATTCATGATCAATGAGAAATATTACCGGAACAGTTTTACCCTCCGGGTGACGCAAGGTTAATACAAGATCAATTTGTTCGGAATTGTCAGTGTTGTTTTGAATGGATGCTACTTTACCAAAAATATTTTTCAATGGCCTGAGGTGCATGAACAAGGTCAATGCTTTTCTTAACCGGCTGCGATCCGGTGGATATAAATCCATATCTTTAAATATCTGTTGTTTCTTTTTTTCATAAGCAAGAATCAATGTTTCCAGAGGGGTTACAATTTTTTGAGGTTTTTGATTGAGAATGGTTCGCAAGCGTTCATTGGCAATGGCAATAACAGTACGAGGGTTGTAAAGCCGGTCCTGATATAATTCTGTTAATTCCTGACGGGTAAAAGGGTACACATCCGGATAGCTGACACCAAAAACAGAATTCAGCCGACTTTCAACAACCTGAATGGCCTGATTTACAGAGCAAGCCTGAAGTTCATATTGATTGTTTTCCAGACGGGAAATAATGTGCTGGTTTAATTTATTGCGATATTTTTCTTCCCATTGTTGTCCGCGAAAACATCCCAGTGGTAACATGGCTTGTACTTTGTCCACAAGAAATTCCATCATTTTACCCAGTGCGTGGATTTGATCATCTGAGGTTAAATTTTCCAGGCGGTCAAAACACACCAGCATGGGCATTTTATAGCGACCCAGCAATATACCCAGGGATGTTAATATTTCACGGGATTCATTTTCCAGGGCAGAATGGGATTTCTTAGATCGATCCGGTACCTGAAGCAAGTCACTTTCTTCTGAATCCAGAATATTGCCTTTCAGCCATTCAATGGCTGTTGCCTGTGTATCTGCATCTGTGTATGAAAACAATACTTGCAAAAATCGTTTGGAAATTTCAGGATAGGTTTT
Source organism: Deltaproteobacteria bacterium (assembly GCA_002753725.1). Classification (GTDB taxonomy): domain Bacteria; phylum Desulfobacterota; class Desulfobacteria; order Desulfobacterales; family Magnetomoraceae; genus Magnetomorum. The sequence continues at coordinate 5,055 of PEAL01000299.1, read as the reverse complement.
TCTGATACCATCCATTGCTTTTTTATGAATTTTTTGAATATATTTGGGTGAATGTTCTGCCACAGCATTGAAACGGGACAATTTGGATAAATCCAGTATTTTATGCTGCAATTTTTGAAAAAGACCAACAGATTGCTTGCGGACATCATCTGTTTTATGGGTAATACCAGGATGCAGTGATGTTGCAACTTTGTATGCAGGATCAACTTCTTTAAAGATATGAATGACCAGACGAAATAGCTGTGTATCCCAGGATGATGCGCCAATGGTTCGATCCAGTGGATGGCAGAGATTGATAATGGTTTCCCGAAGCAAATAAGCAAACGGCGTATGAGCATCTTCAATGGGTTGAATGTATGCATAAGTGAACGGAAAATCTGCCCTGCGCCCATGTTCCAGCATCTGACCAATCAAATGGGTTTTTCCACTGCCAACTTCACCCAAAATCAGACAAGCACAATTTAAAGCGGGATGCACTGATTTTTGACCCATCAATGATAAAATACCTTCAAATGCGTGACTGTTGATATCCGGCACATTGGGATACTGACTGACCCAGGGATCACCCACGCTTGAAGATATAAACGGGTTATTTTCTTTTAATATGTGTAACGGTTGTTTTGGAATATCCATTATTACATTTCTCCATTTGCCCCCTTTTTTCAAGGGGTAATAATTGAAAATAAGCATCGAATTTTTTCACCGATCATCCAAATCCTGAAAACTAACTAAAAAAGAAATATGTCATCTGACGATCTGGCTTTTTCCTGAATTCTTTTCCACGCTTTTTTCTCTTGATCAACGAGTTGCTCATAATGAATAGAAAGAGAACATTTTAAAAAAACATCACCTGTATCCGTATGAAAATAAACTTTTCGTGAATCATTTCCACCGACATCCTGACTAAGAACAGGTATGCCTTCTCTTGAAAGAAAATTCAGAACAAATAGAATATTTTTTTTTCCAACACACTTTTCGTAAGGAATAGATGGCAACAAATTGGCCCCACCAAATACTTTTGCTGTTAAATGATTTTTTTCTCCCCCTAATTTGATCGTACGATTGATGAGCAATTCCATTGCATTAATTCCATAGCGGGCACAGTCATCGAAATTTTTTATTGATGCAGACCCTGGAAGCAATATATGGTTCATTCCGCCAATACATTTTTTTCGATCATAAAGGCATACAGCAACGCACGAGCCCAAAAGGGTATAAATAATCGTTGGCATACGTGTGGCATGATATTCACCGATATGAATACTGGTCTCTCGTTTTGTCAGCCCCGGTTTTTTAATTCCATCGGGGAAATCAACACATACCTTAATTTTTTGCTTGTTTACCATGGCTTTGAACCGTCCACCTGAACGATTAATTTGTCGCGCATTAACATCGGCTGGATGTGATCAACAATTTTATAATTCTCAAGTATAGTGGTTAGAAAGCTTGTTGGATTTGTTCACCATGAATGAATGGCAACAATTCGACAGCTGATTAAGGTATAGCTGTTTTTTTAGATTTTAGCAATTGATTTCGAGGGTTATTCTATCATTGGAAACACTGCTCTTGTGAGCGATAACGATCAGTTTATTGTTATCCAATGATAGTGAGCAATGCCGCCACGGATTCCCTTGCGTCTTGAAACTCAATCCTTCCATTGGTTCCCAATTGTTTTTTTAATGCAATCAATGCACAAATGCCAATGGTGTCCATATTTTCTACCGCTGACATCTGGAATAAAAATAGTTTTTTCCCTTTTGAAACAGCCATTTTTAAGTGGTTTTGAAGCTTGATGGATTGATCTCCCATGATATTGGTTTCACATTTAATAATTGTCACATTGTCCTGCTCATAAACGTTCATTTTTTCTCCTTGAAAATAAGACAACGCACAGTCAATGTTTAAAAACTTCCCATTTGATCTGTGTTGCGTAATTGAAAATTGATATCCACCAAACGGCGAGCGATAACCAGGGCGATGTTTCGTATCATGACATAACCCAAATGCTGGTTGAGTTCAAACACCTCATGCAGTTTCATACCATCGACTTTAAGAATTTTGCTACCATCAATGGATGTTATATTTGCTGATCGACGTTTGCCCTCCAAAAATCCGATTTCACCAAAAATATCTCCGGATTTAAGCACGGCAATTTTTTGAAACCGTCGAGCATTCATGGATGAATAAGCCATGCTAACATTCAGTCTTCCAGTAATCAGTAAAAATAAATCCATTGATAACTCAGCCTGTTTCAATACATCTTCTCCGGCTGAGATAGACATTAACTGACTGATTTCAAGTATGATATTAATTTCACGGGTCATTAATCCCTGAAATATTTCAAAATCTCTTAATTGATCCATATCTATTTTGTTATTTGGATTCACATTTATACTCCTGTATATTTATTGAAATGTGAATTGTTTAAGCAAAATATGATCCATATAATACAATGACCGATATTACACATATCAGTCATGATAAACAGCGGGCACATATTCTAAAAACAAATCATTGACATTTTTGTTTACTATCTATCTATAGCATTAATGCTAATCAGATCCAAATTTTTTGAGGGGGAATTATAAAGGAATGATGAAGCGGATGATATGATAGAAGAGAATAACAGTAAAACAAATTTTCTCTTTTAAAACTTGCGAAATGTAAGTTAAATTTGGAGAGGATACACAATACAATTATATCGTGTTTTCAAGTCTTTTTATTTTCATTTCAATCTCTTTGATCAGATCTTCGGAAAGATTATCTGAAAGATTCAGATAATCTCTGTAGGCATCAATGGCTTGTTTGCTTTTACCTTCCCGTTTTGTCAAGGCTTCAGCCAAATGGTAACTGGCAACGGCAAGTGTTTTCGCAACCTCTTTATTGAATTTTGGGTCATTCACATTTTTGTTATGAATGGATTTTAAGAGTCGTACAGACTCTCCATACCGCGCTTTTGACAAGAGTAATACCGCCAGATTATTTTTTGCTATAATATCATCGGGTTTTATTTGTAAAAAGGTTCTGAGGATTTGAATGGCATCATCCATTTTTCCTTTTTGTTGATAAACCGATGATAAATTTCGATATCCCTCTGAATCGTCAGGTTTAAGTTCAATGTATTGTTTAAACATTCCTTCTGCATTGTCTAAATCTTTTTGAAGCAGATAAACCATTCCCAAATTCAAATATGCCACAGGGTAGTCCTGTTTTTCCTGGATGGCGCGTTTTAAAGATGTCATTGAATGTTCAAAATCCTTTTGTGCCATATAAACCCACCCCAGGTTATTCCATGCCCGATGTTCTCTTGGATTCAATTCAACTGTTTTTTTGTATGCAATAATGGCCTGTTCAAAATCTCGTTTCATAAAATATGCGCGTCCCAAATTATAATAACCTGTGGCATAATTGGGATCAAGCTCTACCGATCGTTGAAACTGGATCATTGCTTCTGAAATCTTTCCCAGTTTAGCAATAACAGCCCCCAGCTCAATACACAACTCCGGGGTTTCGGGTGTAAGGCGCACTAACTTGTTGAACAGTTCAACAACTTGCTCTTCATTTTTTTTGTACAAATGCGCCTCAAAAAGAACAATATTGGCGATAACATGATTGGGATGATCTTTCAGCGTTTTTACGGCAAGCTCAAAAGCAGATTTCACAGATTCTTCCGGTAATTCAGACAGGTTTTTTTTCATTGCAGAATAAGCATCATCAATGGTTTTATATGATTTTTTTTCAACAGGCTCACCCGTGCTTGTTGCATTACCCGCTGTGCTGTTAAGAGGACGTGTGTCCTTTGATGGTGGTTGTGGAGATGATAATGATTCACTGGATTGTGATCTTAAATCCTGAGAAGCACAGGCCCAAAGGATACAGATGAGTATCATCAATAGTGATTTTTTCATGGTTCCTCCTGATAAATTCCGAACATTGTCAATCAAAACACTTGGAAATTACTTGTGAAAAGCAAATTCTATGCCTAAAAATTATTGCCATGAAAATTATCGTTGCCTGGATGCATACGTGATGATATTGTTATCTTTTTACAAGCAATCCCACAAGAAAGGAACCCCAATGAACGTCGATGGACAATCATACCGGCCCATATGGCTTGACCCTGAAAATGAAACAGCGGTCAATATAATTGATCAACGTCTTTTACCACATGAATTTGTCATTGAATCAATGCATACCCTCAATGACATCATACGCGCAATCAAGGAAATGTATGTAAGAGGAGCGCCCCTGATTGGTGTTACTGCCGCTTATGGTGTGTATTTAATTTTGGTGAATGCTAAAAAAACTGGAGATCGGAACCACCTCATCAAAGAATGTAAACGATTGAAAGCAGCCCGACCTACAGCAGTCAATCTTGCCTGGGCTGTTGATACAATGTTATCTGATATCCTTTCAGAATCTGATGCAAAAAAACATGTGCATATGGCCAGAGAAAAAGCCAGTCAGATTGCTGAAGCTGAAGTGGACCGATGCTATCAAATCGGCATCCATGGCGCGCGTTTGATCGCTGAAATTGCCAAAAAGAAAAAACAAACGCCTGTCAATGTATTAACCCATTGCAATGCCGGATGGCTGGCATGCGTGGAATATGGGACAGCCACTGCGCCCATATATGTTGCTCATGATCAAGGACTCAACGTTCATGTCTGGGTAGATGAAACCCGTCCCCTAAATCAAGGGGCACGCCTGACAGCATGGGAGCTGGGTAAACATGGTGTTGACCATACCGTGATTCCAGATAATACTGGTGGCCATCTAATGCAGCATAGACAGGTAGACCTGGTGATCGTTGGAACCGACCGAACCACCTATACTGGCGATGTTGCCAATAAAATCGGAACCTATTTAAAAGCATTGGCAGCAAAGGACAACAATATACCTTTTTATGTTGCCCTTCCGTCGTCAACATTCGATTGGACAGTAAAAGATGGGGTCAAAGATATTCCCATTGAAAAACGAGATCCGGATGAAATACGATGGGTACAGGGACACTATCAAGGAAAGACATGCAGTGTTCTGGTTCCTCCTGACTAC
>PEAL01000298.1 GCA_002753725.1 Deltaproteobacteria bacterium | reverse complement strand
AAGGCATCAAAGGTTTTGTGGAAGTCAATCAAGATTTTTCTGAGGGACTTAAAGACTTAGAAGGCTTTTCGCATATTATTCTTTTATATTATTTTCATCAGAGTCAGACCTTCACGTTAAGAGTCACTCCTTTTCTTGATAAAACCCCCAGAGGTGTTTTTGCGACCAGGGCTCCGAGACGCCCAAATCCAATAGGATTGTCCGTTGTCAGACTCAGAGGCATTGAACAAAATATCCTGCATATTGAGGATGTTGATATTCTTGATGGAACGCCTTTACTTGATATAAAGCCCTATGTGCCAAAATTTGATAATCGCTCGAATCCTGTCACCGGTTGGCTTGAAAATATTGAAGAAAAGTGTATCCATCAAAAATCAGATGACCGATTTATCCAGACATGAGCCAAATTTTTTTTTTGAAACCAATGAAATTATTTACATAAAGGAATGAACATGACCCTATCCAGAAGAAATTTTTTTGGAATCATGGCAGGTACAGGCAGCATGATTTTGGGCCGCACCAAAAAAGCAACTGCCTGGGAATCTAAAGCTCCTGATAATCCATACGCCTGTCTGGTTGATTTAACCCGATGCGTGGGGTGTCGAAAATGTGAAGAAGCCTGTAATCAAGCCAATCACTTACCGCCTCCCGATATTTCCTTTGATGACAAACGTGTGTTTGATACCAAAAGACGCCCAGATGATTCAAGATACACGGTTGTCAATCGTTATTACGGCGGGAAAAAAAATGAACAGGATGAACTGTTACCCACCTTTGTTAAAATTCAATGCATGCATTGTCAAGACCCATCCTGCGTGTCAGCCTGCATTGTTGGCGCTCTGACCAAAAAAGACAATGGTGCGGTTCATTATGATGTCAGCAAGTGTATTGGATGTCGGTATTGTATGGTTGCCTGTCCGTTTGAAATTCCAGCCTATGAATATCATAACCCCATGACACCCCAGGTTCGCAAATGCACCTTTTGTTTTGAAAAAATTAGTAAGACCGGCGGACGTCCAGCCTGTGCATCTGTCTGCCCGATGGAAGCCATCACGTTTGGCCCGCGCAAAAAATTACTGGACATTGCCAATAAACGAATTCATGAGAATCCAGGTAAATATGTCCACACGATATATGGAGAAAAAGAGATGGGAGGAACATCATGGATGTATCTATCTGCTGAACCTTTCGAATCCCTCGGATTTCAAAAATTACCTCTTGCGCCACCGCCCAAATTGACTGAAACCATTCAGCATTCATTGTTTAGCTTTCTCTGGTCGCCTATTCTTCTGTACAGTGTTCTTAGTGGTGTGATGTGCCTGAAAAACAAGGATGACAAAGGAGGTTCTCATGAGTCATAATCCCTATCCCTTACAGAAGAAATTTTTCACGCCCGGTGTATATGTGATGCTTGTTTTTATGCTTGCCGGCGGTGTAACCATTTTAGCACGGTTTATTGGCGGTATTGGATACGTGTCAAATCTTACGAATCTATATCCCTGGGGGTTATGGATTGGTATCGATGTTGCTTCTGGTGTGGCCCTCGCTGCGGGCGGTTTTACAACGGCTGCCCTTGCGCATATTATGGGCAAACATCAGTATGAACCCATTATTCGTCCGGCGCTGCTGACAGCAGCTTTGGGCTATACCTTTGTTGTCCTGGGACTTCTGGTTGATATTGGTCGAACATGGGCCATATGGAAACCCATGATTTACTGGAACCCCAACTCTGTTCTTTTTGAAGTTGCCATGTGTGTAATGATCTACCTGAATGTGTTGTATATTGAATTTATCCCCATTGTGACGCAACAGTTTAAAAGCAGGTTTCGTCTTCTGGGCGTTTTGGAGGAACATCTTGATAAAATTATGTGGATTTTTATTGTTGCTGGTGTCGTGCTGTCCTGCATGCATCAGTCCAGTTTGGGTTCGCTGATGCTCATTGCTCCAACAAAAGTACATCCATTATGGTATACGCCCATATTGCCCTTGCTGTTTCTGGTTTCAGCCATTGCTGTAGGATACCCGATGGTTATTTTTGAAACAACGTTAATAACAAGTTCCATGAACCTGGACGCTGAGATGGACACGTTAACCCCCCTGTCAAAAATTTCAATTTATCTTTTGGGCCTGTATATGATTTTAAAAATTGGGGATATGATAGTCAGGGGAACATACATCTATTTATTTGATTTTACAGCACAAAGTAATGCTTTTCTCTGTGAGATGGGATTAGGGGGTGTTGTGCCGTGGATCATGCTCTGTTTTGAAAAAATCCGACAATCAAGAAAAGGTTTGTTTATTATCAGTTGCCTGATCATCTTTGGTGTTTTGATCAACCGGATCAATGTTTTTATTGTTGGATTCAAGCCATTTTACAGCACCACTTCATATTTCCCCGCCATTGGAGAAATACTGGTTACCAGTGGTTTAATCGCAACATTGATGTTCATTTATAGGCTTGCAGTCACCTGGCTGCCGGTGTTAAGTGCCAAAGCAAAAAAGGGAGGTGTGTGAATGAAATCAAAACGATGGACAGGGGTTAAATCTAAAATATACGCCCTGACAATTCTTTCAGCTCTTTCTTTCAGCTTCTTTTTCAGTGTTTCAAATGGAAATGCTGCCAATGTGAACAAAGCATTGAAACAAGATAAACCTGAAAATTGGGTTGCCAGTGATCAGAACGCTGCCATGGAACGTTCTCAAGAAAGGGTTCCACTCATTATAAACGTCAAAATGGAAAAACCCGGCGAACGCAGAAATCGATTGATTGGCGTTTTAAGCATGAAAGATTCCGAACATCGGTATTTTCTCTTAAACAGTCCCATCATCAAAAAAGATAACGATCTATATGGCCCTGTCAGGTTTATGCACAATAAACACATGATCGTTTCAGGCGATTGCACAACGTGTCATCATTATCGACCGGAAGGAAATAATACTTCCGAAACAGTGAGATGTCGTGCCTGTCATCAGGAAGCTTTTCATCCTGATATCCCCGAACGAACCGGTTTGAAAGCAGCCTATCATTTAAAATGCCTGGGATGCCATAAAGCGGTCAAAAAAGGTCCGGTGAATTGTACAGGATGTCATGCAAAGAATGTCCCGGATCATGGCAAGCTGGTTCAACTCACCGGAAAGCCCAAACCATCGGATGTCACGAAAGAGTGTTTACGATGTCATCAGTCATCTGCCGAGGGCCTGTCAACAAGTGCCCATTGGTTATGGCGAGGACCATCCATCAATACCCGGGGACGTGAAAAAGAAATATCCAATGGTAAAGCCACCAATACCATGAATAATTTTTGTATCGCGTTGTCCAATAACTGGCCCCGATGCACCAGTTGCCACGCAGGCTATGGATGGAAAGACAAGAATTTCGATTTTAGCGATAGAACTCAAATGGATTGTCTGGTTTGTCATGATACCACAGGCACATACAATAAAACACCCCAGGATGCCGGAATGCCAGATCCAAGTGTCGATCTGATCAAGGTGGCTCAAAATGTCGGTAAACCCAGCCGTCAAAACTGTGGAGATTGCCATTTTGAAGGGGGGGGCGGTGATTCTGTCAAGCATGCAGACATGAACAGCACCTTATTCTGGCCCAATCGAAATTGTGATGTCCATATGGGGGGCTATGATTTTAATTGTCATGAATGCCATAAAACCCAAAATCATCACATAAGAGGTCGAAGCACGTCACTGCCTGTTGCCGAGGGTGGGTTTACATGCGAGGCCTGTCATACTGAAAATCCGCACAGTGGTAATGAACTATTGGATTATCATTTGAACAAACACACACAAACCATTGCTTGTAATACATGTCATGCACCGTTGTATGCCAAATGCAAGCCTACAAAAACATTTTGGGATTGGTCCAAAGCCGGTGATAAAAAACGAAAACCCCAAAAAGATAAATATGGGAAAGATGACTATCTCTGGAAAAAGGGAGAATTTCGATGGAAAGAAAGTGCCAAACCTGAATACGCATGGTTCAATGGAAACGTTGAACGCTATCTTCTGGGCGATACGATTGAATCGATGAATCATTTAAAAATTACTGCACCAGTGGGAAATTTCAGAGATCCACAATCCAAAATTCATCCCTTTAAAGTAATGCGAGGTGTTCAGCCGGTAGACCCCAATACTCGTCTACTTCTGGCCCCTCATCTCTATGGCAAAGGCGGATATTGGAAAACATTGGATTGGGACAAATCCTTTAAAAGCGGGATGACATCTGTCGGTTTGAAATACAGTGGTGAATACACATGGATCAGTACAGAAATGTACTGGCTGATCAATCATGAAGTCACGCCTAAAAACATGGCGCTTTCTTGTGCAACCTGCCATACCAGTTTTAAAGAGGCTTTGAATCATCCGTTGAATCAAAGTGTGCGAACCTGTAACCGATGTCACCAGGATAATCGGGATATTAATTTTGAAAAACTGGTTGAGCAGGGTATTGATTTTCAATTGCTTCAACAGCGCGGACGCGATTCCCAAAGTTTGATTGATTCCACGGATTATATCAATTTTAAAGCATTGGGATACAAAGGTGATCCCATTATTTATGGCGGACGATTTAAAAAATTACCCCTTGGGTGGAAACAATAAACCATTTTTTTTCGGAGGTAATGCCGGGCGAGCCTTGATGCTCGCCTCCTCCATTTGGATGAAGGATTTTTTTCAAAATGTCATTTTCATTGAAATGAATACCAATCAATACTATGTTATTTTTTTTCAAATAACCCATCAACAATCTGTAGAAAGGATGTTTAAAAATGCAATCAACATTAAATGTTGTCATTATCGGTGGCGTTGCCTGCGGTCCTAAAACAGCTGCCAGATTACGAAGGCTTCACCCCAATGCAAATATTACCATGATTGAACGGGATGCTCTTGTTTCTTATGGTGCATGTGGCCTACCCTATTATGTGGAAGGTCTTTTTTCGCATATCAATACATTAATCGAAACCCCTGTGGGTGTTGCACGAACACCGGCTTTTTTTGATAAAGCCAAAGGCTTTAAAGTATTGATTCGGACAGAAGCAACGAAAATTGATCGCGATAAAAAGATAGTGGTGATCCGAAATCTGGAAACCAGTGAAACCGGATCTCTTCCTTATGATAAATTGGTTATCGCCACAGGTGGTATTGCGTTTCATCCGCCCATACCTGGAATTAATTTAAAAAATGTATGGTTTATGACCCATCCGGATCATGCGGAATCTCTGGTTAAAGAAATCCAGGAACAGGGCTTGAAAAAAGCGGCAATGGTGGGTGCGGGGTTTATTGGCATTGAAATGGCTGAGGCTTTGATTCATCGGGGGCTCTCGGTTAATCTGATTGAAATGGCTGATCAAATCATGCCGGGTGTTTTGGACCATGACATTGCCACGTATGCATCAAAACACCTCCGCCAAAAAGGGGTCAATATTGTTCTGGGCGAGCGCGTATCTGCTGTTTTGGGTGAAAACAAAGCCAGTGGTGTTAAAACAGATCGTCAAGAAATTGATGCAGATGCGGTGATTATAGCCGTTGGAACACGACCGAATGACACTTTGGCAAGAGATGCCGGACTGGAATGTATGGGTCGTGGTGGCATTGTGATCAATTCATATTGCCAGACCAGTGATCCCAATATTTATGCTGGCGGAGATTGTGCGGTCAATACCTATATTGATCGCGTGTTCGGAAGTCCCATGTATGTTCCTCTGGGATCAACCGCCAACAAACATGGTCGCGTCATTGCCAATCATATTGCTGGTAAGGGGATGCCTTTTGGTGGTATTTCAGGAACAGGCATTGTTAAAGCTTTTGATTTCAATATCTCACGAACCGGATTATCAGAACGTCAGGCCCGTGAAATGAATCTGGATATAGAAACCACATACTGGTCAGGCCCTGATCGCCCCCATTACATGCCCAATTCAAAGCCATTGCTCATTAAAATGATTGCATGTAAAAAAACACGAAAACTGTTGGGTGTTCAAGCCGCAGGCATGGGCGATGTGGCCCGCCGGATCGATACGGCTGCAACAGTCATTCGGTTTGGAGGAACTCTGGATGAACTGTCAGATATTGATTTTGCTTACGCGCCGCCATTTTCGCCTCCCATCGATCCCCTGGCCACCTGCGCACACATTCTATTGAACAAGCTTGATGGCATTGCCAATGGAATATCTGCTTATGAAGCTAAATCGCGTATTGACAAGGGTGATGTTATCCTGTTGGATGTTCGAACTCCTGGAGAAATAGAAATGATGCAGTTGCCTTATCCAACAACAACTATTCCCCTGGGTGCGCTCAGAGAAAAAGCCGATTCCCTTCCCAAAGATAAAGATATCCTGGCATTCTGCAAAGTCAGTATGCGAGGATATGAAGCTCAACGAATTCTTAATGCAAAAGGATTTGACAGGGTCTGGTTTATCGAAGGTGGTATTATTGGCTGGCCATTTGAGGTTAAAATGCTAAAATAGCTTAATAAAAAATAGTTGGACTTGAAAAAAACAATCTGTCGTTGGGCGCAATCCCAAAAAGTCGGAGATTTTTTTTCTTAGAAATGCTGGAGTCCCAAATCTTTAGATTTGGGCGTCGCTTATCTTTTCAATTCGTTGCATCTTTTTGACTCCCAAATCTAAAGATTTGGGACTCCAG
>PEAL01000297.1 GCA_002753725.1 Deltaproteobacteria bacterium | reverse complement strand
TGCGATCAGCATCTGACGCCTCCATTACGGCTCCTTGCTCCGCCGTCGCCTCCATTCCAGCGTCTGATGCTGCTCTCACTGGATGCCCCTTTTTTTTCATTTTTTACTTTTTACTTTTTACTTTTTACTGTCACCCTGCTGAACTTGGAAGGCAGCGAGGCGGCAGCCCAGGTAGTCGCGACTGCTACCAGGCGAGTAGTGGAAACGATAAGCTGCGCGACAGTACCTGGCGTAGAGGTCCCAGCTGCCACCGCGCCCAACACGCGACGCGCCAGAAGTCACACCTTGTGGATCTTTCACAGAATGTGTTGGATATTCTCCATACCAGTCAAAACACCATTCCCAAACATTTCCATGCATGTCATACAATCCCCATGCATTGGCTTTTAAACTTGCAACTGGAATTGTAGTTTCGCGATATTCACCTTTTGGGCAATTTTCCAATGGATAATTTCCATCATAGTTCGCATCATCAGTGCTTAAACAATCTCCAAATGCGAAAGGACCTGTTGTGCCCGCACGTGCGGCATATTCCCATTCTGCTTCAGTGGGTAAACGATATTGCCAGCTCTTATCCTGGTTGTTCATTTTTTGGATAAATTCCTGTACATCTTCCCAGGATACTCGCTCAACAGGACAATTGTCACCACATTCTTTAAATCTTGATGGATTATTGCCCATCATCGCTGTCCACTGCCCCTGGGTGACCTCGGTGGTCTGCATATAGAAACTTTTTGTCAGTTTAACAGGATGCTGGGTTTCACCATCATATCGTTCTGGTTCGCCTGGCGGGCTTCCCATGGTGAATGTTCCAGCCTTGATGAACACGAATTCCATCTTTAAAAAATTGGTAAAACGTGTTTGAATTGTTGGAATCGGCATCAATTCAATAGAAAGCGCAAGATCTTTATCCTTGATTTCAAAAGACTGTACTTTTGAAATATAACCTTTTCTTGATAATTCAATTTCATATATCCCTTTATCCAGTAACATCCCATTGGCAAATTCTTTTTGAGACTGTGTAAATTTAATGCCTGCATCTGCTGGAACCGATGTAATTGTAATTTTGTATTGTTTTGCCAGCACATTAAGGTCAACAGTCATAACTTTGTTTTCACCCGGACTTAATATGACCCATTCCTCATAGGTTTTAAACCCTTCCTTTGAAACGACAACCGAATAACGTCCAGGAGCCAATGCCATTGCATCTTGATACACCGGTTTAATATTCATGATACGCACCCGACTGTCAACAGGCTCTTTATTAACAGTCAAACTGCCAAATGGTTTCAAAGTGATGGTTTCTCGTGTATCCTGCCCCGCTTTAATGCTTATCTGCCTTGTTTGCGGCACATAATTATTCTGTGATACTGAAATGGTATACGTGCCTGCATTTAATGCCATACCAGATGCATAAGCCTTTTTGACGTGCTTGATTTCAATACGCGCAGTATCAGGTATGGCGGTTATATACAATCGCCCTTTTTCAGAAATTTTATTCCTGGTTATTGGCGGTGTAACCGGCGTTGGTTCAGGCGGTGCCCTTGTTTTGAGAATCTGGATGGTCAAAGGGTCAGACATGGCAGCTTCAGTAAAACCTGCCACAATCTGATGATTTCCTGGTGTAAGCGCCTCAGGTGGTAATGCCATGTCAAAAGGAACGAATGACCATTGAAAATCATCGCTGACATCGGGATCAACTGTTGGCAAGGGATAGTCATCCCATTTTATTTGAAGCGGTGCCTTTCTTTGAGCTGTTACATTTGCCGATAGAAGTATGACATCATTGCCTTTTTCAATGGTCTTTTTTTGAAGGACAAAAGCTGGTTTATCTGAAGCATCATCCCAGTGAAGCAGTCGCGGTAAATCTGGCAAGATTGCGATCAGCACCAGTAAGAGGGCCAGACAAATGGCTGTCAGCAATCGGATACCTGATTTCAGGCCAAACAGCGGCAACGCATGCCTGAAAAAAAGTTTGCGTAGCTTTACCGGCAACACGATATCAAGGTTCGATTTGGGCGCAGCATCCATCATGCGCAATATGACAGAATCTTTTGCCAGCCTGGATTCATCAAAAACAATCTTTTGTACCTGTTTTCGACGTTCGGGATCTTTGGGTTTGAGCATCCATTTTTGAATGGATAAGTTCAGACGATATAGATCCATTGCAACAGATTGTTCTGGCGGTTGATTTTGTTCCAGCAGATCAACAATGGCTTCATGCGTGGCATCCTTGTTGGCCTCAGTGAGTTTCTGGATCAAGACCCTGCGCCAGGGGTCTGGAATCTCTGCTTTTTGAAACCAGGGAATTTGAAGTAATCGCAGCACCTGGGCTTCTGTAACCGGTTTTTGTAGTATTTTTGTTCCCACATAAACTGTCAGATTCCAGTGAAGTTCCGGATACACTGCACAGGCACAGATCCATTGAAACAACAGAGGATCATCAGTAATGGATTCCAGTGCATCGGCATTGATTTCATCAGGCAGAAACAAAGGTTTGGTGTCTGACAATAAGGGACTGCTGGATGGTTTTTCATTCAAATCAAACAACAAAGACAGGTGATCCAAGCCATCCATTGTGGCAGGAAACAAAGGGAAATGGGCATTTAAGGTCAATTCATTCGATCCCCACTCTGAAATGGGTCGGGGCGTCAACAGCGCACGTGTTGACCATTGATGAAATGATTCAATCCAGGGCTCGGGTTTGCCTGTCAAGGGATGCAGAAAATCATCACCCGTGCCCAGCACAATAAGACGATGATCCGAATATTTTCGAAACAGATCATCTAAAAAAAGACGTTTGCTGTCAATGGTCTCAAAACAGATCTGGGGATTATCCATGTAATGAAATCGTTTGACAAAAATATTTTCATTGGACAGGGCGTCCGCAATTTGAGAGGCATAGCCGGAATAATGATTCCGAAAATGGGGCAGATCAATTAAAAACAGATATTCCGGCAAACAGGTCATTTCCGAATAATGCAAAAGCGGAAATCCACCGGATGCCAGACTTTTATCTATGGTCAATGGGATATCCAGGCGAAGCATATCACTGAAAAGGCGGTTGCGAAATCGCCGGGCAATGGTATAAAACTTTGCGCTGGTCAGGTATGCGGTTTTTTGGAAAGGCACTTTAATGGGCCATGACAGGGGCGGTTTTTTCCTTTTCTGCTTTTGCAGCACCATTTTTCGATGATTAAACCGATACAGCTCAGACAAAAAAATGCCCAGGGCCAGGGCAATGAGCAATGCATATCTGGGAATGCGCCAATCAACAGGTTTTGGGATGATGTTTTCTGAACGTTTTTTTTCCTGTGGATTGGTGTCTGTCGTCTGAGTCACTGCTTTTGGCGTTTCCAGGGTGGGATTAACATCAATAAGTACTTCACTGCCATTGCCTGGATCAACGATTTCAATCGCTTGCTGATCAAATTTTTTTTCAGGCAGATGAGATTTAACGGGCAGATAATGTTTAACGATGACTAATGCAACACACAAAACGATAATGAACGCCAGCAAGTAAGGCCATTTTGGGATTTCAGGGGTATCGGGAATATCTGCTTTGGATGGCTTTTCTACTTGCGGTGGAAGGGGTTTGGTTTTAAATATCGCAAAAAAATGATCAAAGGCTTTATAAAAAAGTGCTTGTTGGATTTCACTGGTGGCAAACAATGGGCACAGGGTTAATTTGAGATTTTCAAGACAGCTTAAATCTGGTATCCGAAAATGTTTCACAATCATTTGAAGCCGGATATGGTGGTCCGGTGTGATTGTAAAACCGCGCCTTTCCAGATCTGCCATAAACAAATCAAATGGAAGGGTATGTAATGGTAAATTCTGCATGAATGATTATCTTAATGTTACCCCTGTTTCAGCCTTTGATCAAGCATGGTAATAATTTGATAAACAGGCCCCTTTGCCTTTATATTATCTTCGAAAAATTTGCCAACACGGTCCAGATCAGATTGTGATTTTGCCAGAACAGAATAGGTGGCTTTGAACTGTTCTCCAAATGACTTGATATCTTCCTCAGAGTTTGAGAGCGCATTTAACAAAGGGCCTAAATTGAGATCAATGCAAAGAATAATACTGAACCAGGCCAATAATTCGGCAGTTGCCGGCGGCTTTTTCAGATCCAGTCGGGTTCGAATATCTTTAAAATGAGCATTGACAGCATCGATAAAATCATCTGTCAAAAGCGTTTTCATTTCAGGATAATCCTGAAACCGACTTTTAATCATGCGTTTCAGGGATTCTGGATCTGGAAAAGGGATATGATAGTACACACATCGCCGCAAAAAAGCATCTGGCAAATTCTTTTCCGAATTACTGGTGATCACCACAATGGGACGATAGGTTTTGTCCGCTTCAAATGGATCTTCTCTTTCAATTTCTTTAACTGAAAAAGCCATGTTTTCAATTTCAACCAGGATATCATTGGGAAGATCTCGCGGGGCTTTATCGATTTCATCCAGCAAGATGACTGATCGGGTGGGTCGCCCATCTTTCTGATATTTATGATACTGCTGGGGTAAATATTCATTGGCTTTTTCAGGGGGTAATGTCAATAATATGGCAAGGCCCAGGGCTTTAAAGTCAATGTATTTTTTGGGATCAATGGTTTTATTTGTATCATGACTGTCCTGAAATCGACGAATGGCATCATATTGATAAAACAAGTCCTGGGCAACTGATGTACTTTTAACATGAAATTTAAACAATGGGATTTCTCTATCTGGCAAATGGCTGAATTCATAGGCAATGCTGGATGCCAGTTGTGTTTTTCCAGTTCCGGGCTCTCCTGTGACCAGCAATGGCTGACCGAGTGTCAGAGCAACATTGACTGCATGTTTCAGGCCCGGACTGGCCAGATAATGCTGGGGTTTCATGGTATCGACCAGGACTTCATATGGTGTTAATTCTTTGTTGGTCTGGCCCTGGCCCTCGTAGAGAATGGGTTTTGGGTGGGTCATGGTTATTTCCTTTTTTTGTCACAAATCATTTAAAATTTGTATTTATTAAGTTTGCATCTATGTTTTTTTTATCAATATTTGTAATAAAAGAACATAATTTACTTTCAATTTTTCTCATAGAGATACGTGGCGCACCATTAAAAATATGCTCAATTTCAGATTCAATAATATCAGGATTTTCCAGTTTCAGTTCGTTAAACCATTGTCGGACGTGTTTGGGTTCAATCGGCTGTAAAGGTTCAAGCAGCAAAGTGTGGTCAAAATCTTTGCCACTTTTTTTAAATAATTTGTCGATATTTTTCTGGCAACGTTTGCAGGGATTATAAAAAAATGATGTTCGTTCTTTAAAATCATCAATTTTTATATAAAAAAATAAAAGGAGTTTCGGTTTTACAGTATTCTGAGAAAAAAATTGAGAATGCTGTGTATGTTCATTGATATACCATGCTAATAATTTGTCATTCCATTTATTAATAGATATTTCATGATAAAGTATAATGACATTAGGCTTTTCAAAAGTATGATGTTGATAGAAATCAGATAATTTATAGTCATTTGCTATTATTGAAAAAGCAGTATGAAGCCCCTGTATTAATACTTCTTTCTGATCATTCCAGTCCATTTTCTTTTCAGGTATAGATATTGATTTTTTATTAATGATATATTTCAGCGAATCGTATTTATTTTCCCAATAATCTTTGATTTCTTTTATGCTTAAACGTTTGATAAAACTATCAGGGCATTCATCAGAATTAGTGTCAGAAGGACCATAAAAAAAGATGAACTTAACCGGGTTATTGTTGTTCAGATTTTTATTAAAGAACACAGTAAAATCCAATGCTTGCTTATTACGATTACAGAACAGATGCAATTTTTTGGGATTGTTTGATTGTTTGAAACCGGTTGGTTTTTTTGAGACAGATAGATTTTTGTCTGCATGTTCGTCAGTGCGGGTATTTACAGGAAGTGTCTTTGTAATTTCTGGAATGACCAGATCCAATTGTTTGATGAGTTGATTTTCTAAATCTTCCATATTGACAAATGTTTTATATATTTGCTGATGGGCTTCAATTGTTTCTTGCAGTTCTATTACTTCTTCATATTTACGATATTCTTTCCTTGTGATACCAACATCCCAAAAGAAAACAAATAAATGCGGCCGGCCATGTTCTTTAAAATGCGCATAAGCCTGATCAAATTCTTCGCGGGTAAAAGGCCCTACTTTTTGTTTGAATACGATTACCACAATGTCGCATTTTAACATTTCCTGTGTAAAATAATTCTGTACACGTTCGGCTCTAAAATGATGAGGAAGTTTTTCCCATCGAATGAGCTTGAGTTTAATGCCTTGTGATTCAAGAGATTCACTTTTGTCATTGATCCAAAGGTTGATTTTATCTCGTTCATCAGCCAGCTCATTGGATGAGGCTAAAAATATTTTAATGTCTTTGCTCATAATGTTCAACAGGGTTTGTGGTGAAATGTTTGTTTCAGGGGTTTTTCGCTGAAAAAAACCTGGCTTGCTAAGGAATACTTGAAAAATAAGTTCCCCATTTTAATTTCGGAGACACGGTCCTTAATTCGATGAATAGTGGAGTCCTAAAGCTTTAGCTTTGGGAGTTCCTTAGATTTTCAATGCGTTGTTTTTCTGTAACTCCCAAAGCTAAAGCTTTGGGACTCCAATCTAAAATGGG
>PEAL01000296.1 GCA_002753725.1 Deltaproteobacteria bacterium | reverse complement strand
TTTGTCCTTTTTTATATTTTTAAATGACTATCGATCGTTTATCTAATTCTTTTGAAAATTCTTATCTTGACACTTATCGTCAATTTGTCTATAGCTACGTCCCAATAAAATAAATTGAGGATGGTTAGTGATATCAAAACAATGCAAACTTTAGAATCAATAGAAAAAATTCTTACAACCAATCAAAAAGCCATCATAAAAGAATGGTTTAATAAAACTGTTCAGGCCTACCCAAGCCAAACTGCACATTTTTTAAAATCAGAAAATAATCAGTTTGCAAATCCTGTGGGACAGCTTACACAAAATGGTTTAGAAAAAATATCTGACTATTTGCTACAAAAGCAAAATAATAATGACACATTACAAGAATGGATTGACCCCATCATTCGCGTTCGAGCGATTCAAAATTTTAGCCCATCGCAAGCCATAGGATTTATGTTTATTCTTAAAGATATCGTTCGAAATCAAATAAAAACAGATTTTCAAATTCCGATAGATTATATAATTTCATTTGATCAACAAATCGATAAGTTAGCACTCTATTGTTTTGATATATATATGGCCTGTAGAGATAAACTCAACGAATTAAAAGTCAATGAATTTAAAAGACAATCTTTTAGATTGTATGAAAAATCTAATAAAAGAAACGAATGAATTAAATTTTTGATGGAGTGAGGTAGTGTAATGAATTTAAATTATTTATTTTCACTGTTGGCAGTGACAGTCCTTTTTCTAGTTCCATGGGTTGGTGTCGACATTTTGGGGAAAAAAGAACTATTTGGATTAATTATTCCATATTTTGCAGTGCTCATTTTTATTGGTGGGTTTATTCACCGCATCATTCATTGGGCCCAATCCCCAGTACCTTTTCGTATACCAACAACGTGTGGACAAGGACAATCCCTTTCATGGATTAAGCAGAATAAAATTGATAATCCCTCCACCACAATGGGAGTGATTCTGCGAATGATATTGGAAATTGTGTGTTTTCGCTCGCTTTTTAGAAATATTCGACTTGAATATAGAGAGGGAAAACATATTTCTTATGAGTGGGAAAAATGGTTATGGTTAGGGGCGTTGGCATTTCATTGGTCATTTTTTGTTATTATAATTCGCCACATGCGTTTTTTTACAGAACCTGTTCCTTTCTTTATAAAAGCCCTTGAAGATTTGGATGGCTTTCTGCAAATAGGTCTGCCAGGAATATTCATTAGTGGTTTTGTACTTCTTGCTGCTGTATTATATCTGTTTTTTCGAAGAATTTATATTCATCAAGTTAGATACATCTCTTTGGCTTCCGATTACTTTCCTTTATTTTTAATTATGGCCATTGCAATTTCAGGCATCATCATGCGATATTTTACAAAAGTTGATATTATTAGTGTCAAAGAAATGACAATGGGCCTCGTGACATTTCATCCGGTTGTTAAAGAAGGGGTTCATACGATTGTCTATGTTCATTTATTTCTTGTTTGTGTATTAATTGCTTATTTTCCATTTAGTAAATTAATGCACTCAGGTGGAATATTTATGAGCCCAACACGTAATTTAGCCAATACAACCCGCGTGAAAAGACATATTAACCCATGGAATTATCCTGTTCCGGTTCACACCTATGAGGCATATGAATCGGAATTCAGAGAAAAAATGAAAGAAGCAGGACTTCCTGTTGAAAAGGAGTAAAGAGGTATGGCTGATGAATTAAAACCTGAAGAATTATTAAACCAAACAAGACAAAACCATCAATCAAACCCGCCGATAACGAGTTGGATGGATACACCAACGATCATTCGAAAGGGTATGTATTGTTATGCATCCAATCCAAAAAGTGTCGAGTACCTTGGACTTCCAAATGCCAGAAAGTGGAATCCGATTGAGGACGATTGGAAATTACCAGATAACTGGCAAGAGATTATTCATAAAGGGTTTAAAGAAAGATTAGAACGTTTTCGTTCAATTAAAGTGTTTATGGATATATGTGTTCGATGTGGTGCATGTGCTGATAAATGTCATTTTTTTATTGGAACAGGTGATCCGAAGAATATGCCAGTTCTCAGAGCCGAGCTCATAAGATCTATTTATCGAAATGATTTCACCTCAGCAGGAAAGATATTCGGTCGATTAGCGGGTGCAAGAAAAATGACTCTCGATGTATTGAAAGAGTGGTGGTATTATTTCTTTCAATGTAGTGAATGTCGAAGATGTTCAGTTTATTGTCCATATGGAATAGATACTGCAGAAATTACTATCCTGGGCCGTGAACTCTTAAATCTGATTGGCTTAAACATTGACTGGATTGCAACCCCTGTTGCCAATTGCTATCGAACAGGAAATCATTTAGGTATTCAACCTCATGCTTTTAAGGAAATGATTGAATTCTTTTGTGAAGACATTGAAGAAATTACAGAACTAAAACTTGAACCCAATTTTAATAAAAAAGGCGCAGATATCCTGTTTATAACCCCCTCTGGAGATGTCTTTGCTGATCCTGGCACATATACTTGTATGGGATACCTCATGTTATTTCACTATTTAAAGGAAAAATATGGTTTAGAAGTCACATGGAGCACCTATGCATCTGAGGGGGGGAATTTTGGATTTTTTACATCTCATGAAACGATGAAACGATTAAATTCCAAAATGTATGCAGAGGCAAAACGATTGGGGGTTAAGTGGATTTTGGGTGGAGAATGTGGTCATATGTGGCGTGTTATACAACAATACATGAGTACCATGAATGGACCTGCTGATTTTTTGGAAGTACCAGTCTCACCAATTACAGGAACAAAATTCGAAAACGCGAAAGAAACCAAAATGGTTCATATCGCAGAATTTACAGCGGATTTGATCAAGCATGGTAAATTAGATTTAAATCCATCACGAAATGACAAATATAAAATAACGTTTCATGATTCATGTAATCCATCCCGAGGTATGGGGTTACTTGAAGAACCACGTTATGTTATCAACCAAACATGCAATCATTTTTATGAAATGCCAACAAATACCATCAGAGAGCAGACGTTCTGTTGTGGAAGTGGCTCAGGGTTAAATGCAGGTGAAAATATTGAATTAAGAATGGCAGGAGGTCTACCAAGGGCAAATGCAGTAAAATATGTTCATGAAAAATTTGGTGTGAATATGTTAGCATGTATTTGTGCAGTAGATCGTGCTGCGCTACCAACATTGATGGAGTATTGGGTGCCAGACGTAGGGGTTATCGGACTTCATGAATTAGTTGCCAATGCATTGATCTTGCCTGGTGAATGTGAAAGAACGACCGATTTACGAGGGGAGCCCCTTTCTGAAGAGGAGGGTGAGTAATGCAAAAGAATAAAATGTATGATAAAGAAAAAGTATTAGCTGGATTGACTATATTTGTGATTATTGTTACTTTTCCATTCTGGTATAACATGGGTAAAGCCGCACCAGCTCCAGAAATTAAACTATCTGACAAAGCAAAAGCGGCAAAAGTATGTGTTGCGCCAAAATCATTTATGACTGCCGAACATATGCAAATATTAGATGTGTGGCGTGAGTCAGTTGTTAGGAATAAAAAACGTCTTTATTCAAGTTTAGATGGGAAAAATTACAATATGAGTCTTTCTACAGGCGAGGATTCATGTATTGGATGTCATGTCAGTAAAGCTGATTTTTGTGATCGATGCCATACATATGCGTCTGTCAGACCATACTGTTGGGATTGCCACATAGAGCCTAAGGAGAATAAGTGATGAAAAACAGCAGACGAAGCTTTCTGAAAATATCCGGTCTATCAGCCCTCAGCTTAAGTTCTTTATCTATTGGTAATGTATTAGCCTCATCAGCAGGTGTCACAAATACATCACCAATAGGAGATGCTTCAGTTAAACCTGAAGCATTACAGGCCAAAAAATGGGCTATGGTTGTTGATGTTAAAAAGTTGGCAGAGAATAAACGCTATGAAGCTTGTATTGAAATCTGCCATAAAATTCATAATGTTCCTAACATGCCTAATAAAAGGCATGAGGTAAAATGGATATGGGAAGATGAATTTAAACATGTATTTCCAGGTCAAGAGCATGAACATATTCCTGATGAATTTAAAGAAATTCCATTTCTTGTTCTTTGCAATCATTGTGAAAATCCATCTTGTGTCCAAGCATGTCCAACAAAAGCAACATTTAAAAGAGACGATGGCATCGTTTTAATGGATTTTCATCGATGTATAGGATGTCGTTTTTGTATGGCTGCATGTCCTTATGGATCTAGAAGCTTTAACTTTTTTGATCCTCGCCCATTTATAGAAGAGGTAAATCCAGAATTTCCGACACGTATGAAGGGTGTTGTTGAAAAATGTAATTTTTGTGCAGAACGACTGGCAAAAGGACAACAACCAGCATGTGTTGAAGTATCAGAGGGTGCGCTGATTTTTGGAGATTTAGGTGATCATGAATCTGAAGTTAGCCAAATTTTAAAGAAGCGGTTTGCAATTCGACGTAAACCAAATCTTGGAAGTGGCCCACAGATTTATTATCTCGTTTAATAGAATCTGGATGAAAAAAGGTTTTATATCGTATTTATCCATATTTTTTTGAATTGAGCGTCGATAATTTAATATTATTTGGTTAGATTTTCAAACATGTTGTGAACAATCTAACCCCTTAATGACAGAATTACGATTCTCGAACTATTGATTTATTAATACTTTAATTTATTCATAGATGAGGGTGATATGCTTGAAAGAGCTCTATCTGGAGGTAAACGATATTGGCAATTTGTCACTATTTTGATGTCAATTATAGGCGTTGGAGTAATTTGTTATCTTTTTCAGCTCTATTATGGCCTGGGTATAACAGGAATGAGTCGTGATGTTTCTTGGGGATTTTATATCGCCCAATTTACATTCCTTGTTGGTGTAGCGGCTTCAGCAGTGATGTTAGTATTGCCATATTATTTGCATCATTATAAGGTATTTGGAAGAATTACAGTGTTGGGTGAATTTGTCGCTATTGCGGCTGTTTCAATGTGTATTTTGTTTATAGCAGTAGATTTAGGTCAACCTCAGCGTATATTAAATGTACTGTTACATCCAACCCCCAATTCCATGTTGTTTTGGGATATGATTGTTTTAAATGGCTACCTTTTTATTAACTTAATTGTAGGTTGGAATGCCTTGTCCTCAGAAAGCAAAGGCGTACCACCACCCACTTGGGTTAAACCATTTATCTATCTCTCAATTCCTTGGGCTGTTAGTATTCATACTGTTACAGCATTTCTGTATTGTGGATTACCAGGTAGAGGGTTTTGGCTAACAGCAATATTAGCGCCACGATTTTTGGCATCAGCATTTGCAGCAGGCCCATCATTATTAATCATCATTTGTATGATTTTAAGAAAAGTAACCAAATTTGATGCAGGTCAAGAAGCGATTCAAATGCTATCAAAAATAGTAACTTATGCAATTATTATTAATGTATTTTTCTTTTTATGTGAGGTATTTGTAGCTTTTTATAGCCAAATCCCAGAACATATGGATCACATTAAATACTTATTTGTTGGGTTACATGGTCATGGTGTATTAGTACCTTGGATGTGGACATCAATGATTCTAATGTTAAGTGCAATCGTTCTCTTAATTATTCCAGCAACCAGAACAAATGAGCGAACACTAATAATTGCATGTGTGGCAGTCTTTGTAGGAACCTGGATTGATAAAGGATTAGGTATGATTTCTGGTGGATTTGTACCAAATCCATTACATCATGTTCATGAATATGTTCCTTCTCTTCCAGAAATCATGATAACATTAGGTATTTACGCCACAGGAATATTAATTTTAACGATTCTTTATAAAATTGCTATTTCAATTAAAGAAGAAGTTGAATAGATTGTAAATTAGTCATTTTTTTCAAGAATTGATAATTGAAGAATTATAACAATTTTCAATTATCAATTCTTTGTATCCTATCAAATAATAATCACATCAAAATATTACCGACTATTTATTTCATTATTCAGCACAAATGCTCTATCTACAAAAAATTGATGAATTCGTGTATCATCTGTTAATTCGGGATGAAATGTAATACCCAATATATTATGCGATTGAACCATAATCGGTTGGGAATTATTTGTCATAATTACATGAACATTACTTTCAACATGAGTAATTTGTGGGGCTCTGATAAATATACATTTAAATGGATCATTGGATTGCGTTTGGTCTATGAATGGTAGATTCAAATAAGTCACAAAAGAGTCAATTTGTCTGCCATAAGCATTTCGTGAAATTGAAATATTGAGTAACTTTAATGGCACAATACGTTGATCATCAATGTCAGTACCTAAAAGAATTAAACCTGCACAGGTTCCCATGATTACATATTTTTTGGCAAAAGATTGAATGGGATGATATAAATCATATAGTTGAATTAGTTTTGATAGAGTGGTTGATTCGCCACCAGGAATGATTAATCCAACACATTCATTTAAAGCATGGGGTTTTCGTACCTGGATTGTTTTTACACCGATTTGATGAAGCATCTGTTCGTGTTTTTCAAAGTCTCCTTGAAGAGCAAGTACGCCAATAGTTTGGTGCATGGATTACCATCCTCTATGTTGAATGAGGTCTTTTTCAGATAATTCCTTCATATCAATTCCAGCCATAGCATCACCTAAGTTTGTT
>PEAL01000295.1 GCA_002753725.1 Deltaproteobacteria bacterium | reverse complement strand
TTTCTTTTCGTTCTTTTTCTTTAATTATTTCCATTTGATGAAGTTTTTTTAGAGCATCTTCTTTATGTTTCTGTTCCTTTTCTTTGGCTTTTCGCTCTTTTTCTTTGGCTTTCCGCTCTTTTTCTTTGGCTTTCCGCTCTTTTTCTTTGGCTTTTCGTTCCTTTTCTTTGGCTTTTCGTTCTTGCTCCGTTTGTTTACATTGATTCTGATAATCAAGCAAAATATAAGATTTATAGATATCGTCTTTAATTAATTCTTTCATATCCGGCTGCTGATACAAATCCTCAACTCTGAACTGAAAACCTGGAAGAATGGTTGAACGAATAATACCATTATCTGGTTTGATTTTAATATAGTTTCCTTTTTGGTTTAAACGATAAAAAACAGTGTGTTTTTTATTCGCATCAATAATATAATATTCCTTAACTTTTGCACCTCTATACTCACGTTTCTTGTCAACGGTGTCTCTCAGGACATATTTTTTTTGAGTCTCTGATAAGAATTCGATACATACATCGTAGATACCTTTATATGAGCAATCAAGGATATCTGGCTGTATTGGATTTGACTTTAAAATCAACGTATGGTCAGGTTTTCGTATTGCTTTTTTATTTGAAAGATTGATGGTAAATCCAATATCAAATGTTATCAGTCGCGCAATAGGAAATGCTTTCAGATACTGGTCAATTATTTCTCTAAACCATTTTGAACATAATTCACTAAAAAAAGTCGGCATTTCTTTTTCCTCCAGTATTCCATTGTTCCATTCGTAGTTGAAATCATCATCTTCATAATAAACATCCCAATAGGTAGATTCATCAACAAATAATCCATCTTTAGATGGTTGATTTGCATTATTTGATTGTGAATTTTTTGCATTTGTCTGGCGAGGAGTAACGTAAGATGAGTACGTTCTGTTTTTTGCGATCAAAGGAACGTATGTTCTCATAGTGCCTCCTTTCAAGTGTCTTGAGCGTTATTATTCAGGCATAAGTATCGGAGTCGAAAGGGATGCAATGGCTTGAATCGTTATATCTAAGAGTAGGAAAGTGACATTTTTTTATTGAACGTCACTTTCCAATCTTTATATCCGCCTATTTGCATTAAAATGGCTATCCCTTTTCCGAAGCTCCTTCAGAGGATACTCATTATGCCAATGAACAGCTCACTGGTTCTTTAATGGAAATAACAACATCAGCCACAGTTGCGCCTTTACCTTTTTCATGAACCAGTAATGGATTGATATCCAATTCTTTGATCAATGGGTTATCCATAACCATTTGAGAAAGACCGACCAGATGTTTTTCTATGGTTTCGATATCAGCAATGGGGCGTCCGCGAAAACCAGTTAGCATGGGATAGCCTTTTATACTTCGAATCATCCGACGGGCATTATTTCTGCCAAGAGGGGCCAGGCGGAAAGAAATATCTTTGAATAATTCGACAAAAATGCCGCCCAGACCGAACATAATGGAATGGCCGCAATCATTGGGATTTCGATTTACACCGAGAATGATTTCAGTGCCTGGAGAGGCCATTTTTTGAACAAGGACACCTTCCAATTGAGCATCAGGATTGTACGCTGCTGCACTTTTCATGATATCATTGAAAGCCTTTCGCACATCATCTTCTGTTTGAATATTGATTTTGACACCGTCGGCATCAGACTTATGGGTAATTTGGGGAGAAATAATTTTCATGACCACTGGAAAACCAATGGTGTTAGCAATTTTTGAAGCTTCGGTTTCCGATGTGGCCAAATCCATTGGTAAAATATTGAATCCATAGCATTTTAACAGTTCACCGCCATCCAGTTCGCCCAGGGTTTCTTTTCCCTCTTGTCTATATTTTTCAATAAGCCTGGCAGCGCCTTCTTTATCAAACACTTGTTGAAATTGGGGAAGCTGTTTTCGATTCAGCCATCTCGTTGCTAAAAATAATTTTCCCAGTGATGCAGCAGCATTTTCTGGGAATGTATACACAGGGATACGATTCTTTTGAAGCAGATGTACACCTTCAGAGACATCCACGATTCCCATAAAACTACAGACAATCGGTTTTGGCGTTTGTTTGGATATCTTAACAATGGCTTCCGCTGTTCCAATGGCATCTGTCATAGATTGGGGTGTCAGAATGATCAATGCGGCATCAACGCCACGATCGCTAATAACAGTTGCCAGGGCATTTTCATATCGATCACGGGTGGCATCACCAATAACATCCACAGGGTTGTGGAAATTAGCTGTCGATGGCAAATATTTACGCAATTCTTCTACAGTGCTTTCAGAAAATTTTGCGAGTTCCATGCCCGATGTAATTGTCATATCCGTTGCAATGATTCCAGGTCCACCGGCATTGGTCACAATAGCAACACGGTTTCCTGTTGGAATTTTCCCGCATGAAAAAGCTTCTGCATAGTCAAAAAGCTCATTGACTGTGTTACATCGAATAATTCCGGCTTCATTGAAAATGGCATCATAAAGTGCATCCGGGCCCGCCAGTGAACCTGTATGAGAAGCTGCTGCGGCTGCACCTGCGGCAGATCGACCGGATTTAATCGCTAAAACAGGCGTAGGTTTTTCACCATTGGTCATTTCCTGAACAGCCTTAATAAATTCTGCCCCTGCCCTTTGTAACTCTTCCATATAAATCATGACAACATCGGTCTTGGGATCTTTATGATAATATTTTAACAGATCCAGCTCATCGACATCAGCTTTATTACCAATGGATATAAATTTTGAAAAACCAAATCCACGATGGGCAGCGAAATCAAGGACAGCCGTGCAGAGCGCACCACTTTGTGAAATAAATGAAATATTTCCAGGATTGGGCATGCGTGCAGAAAAACTCGCATTCATGGAAACATCGGGAGAAGGGTTTATCACTCCAAGACAGTTGGGTCCCACCAGTCGAATGCCGGCTTCTGAACAAATGTGAGAGATTCGATTTTCAAGTTCAAGGCCTTCGCCACCGACTTCTTTAAAACCAGCAGAGACAACGATAATGCCTTTAACACCCTTTTTCGCACAGTCTTCAATGGCAGCCAGTGCTAATTTAGGACTTAAAATCACCATAGCTAAATCAATTTCATCTGGAATATCCAAAACGGTTGGATATGCTCTGACAGATAAAACAGACTTTGCTGTTGGATTTACCGGATAAAGTGTTCCTTGAAAATTTCCACGTAAAATATTTGCAAAGATGTCGTGCCCTACTTTTCCTTTTGCCGTTGAGGCTCCTAAAACAGCAATCGATTTTGGTGAAAAAATTGCGTCGAGTTTGTCCATGATGCATTCTCCTTTATAATCATCATTGTTCAGTTAAAAATGTTAAAAATATAGTAGCTTACATAATCCTGGTGCTTTTTACAAGTATTATCATTCGCCTGAAGGAATAATCCTTTCCGGATCCAGCACCATAATCATGTGGTCATCTTCTCTGAGAATATATAAAAGCGGAATATGGTTATCAATCATTTCATTTTTTTGGTTGGATGTCATGTGTGATGTTTCTGCAATTTGTGTAACTTCATCAGCCGTGATGGCATACATTTTTCCTTGACGATGCAATACAATCATTCGATTGTCTATATGAATTGTTTGTTCAGGCATGTTGAACCGTTTTCTCAGATCAAGGACAGGAATAACTTTTCCTTGTAGATCAATAACCCCCATCATCCATTCAGGTGCTTCCGGAACCGGTGATACAGCAACCATCCGAAGCACACGATCAACATATTCTAGAGGGATTGCATAAAAGCGTTTTTCTAATCGGAAACAAACCACATGCGTATTTTTTAGCATCGTTTTCATATGTCCTCGGATGTGTGTCCCTGTTTTTCAAAACAGGCGGTAAACCAAAAGGTTGATCCTTTGTCTTTCTGACTTTTAACACTGATTTCGCCATCCATCAAGCTTACAAGGTTTTTAGCAATAATCAGCCCCAGGCCTGTGCCACCATATTTTCGTGTAACAGAGGCATCAACCTGAGAAAAAAGCTTGAATAAATGTTTCATATCCTGATGGTCGATGCCAATGCCTGTGTCACTGATAGAAAAACAAAGAACAGGATATGTCGGACTGTCAAGTTGAAGCGAAATATCTAAATGAACCGTTCCAGCGTCTGAAAATTTGATCCCATTATCAATCAGATTGGCAATGATTTGTTGCAATCGGACAGAATCACCGATTAATGCTGTTGGAACATCATTTGAAATCGTATGGGTCAACTGCAAATTCTTTGATTTTGCTTTTAAATGAAATAACTCAAGAATCATATCGATGGCCTGTGTCAAATCAAAATTAAGCTTTTTTAATTTAAACCGGCCTGTGTCAAGACTCGAAAAATCAAGTAAATCATTAATCAGGGAAAGAAGATCATACGCTGAGTCCTGAATAATTTTTACGCACTGAAGTTGGCCGTCATCGATCACTAAATCCATCAGGACACTTGACATCCCCAGAATACCATTCATCGGCGTTCTCAACTCATGGCTGACATTTGTCAGGAACTCACCTTTAGCTGTGTTGGCTTCATCAGCCAGCACAGCTAAATTTTTTAATTCTTCATTGGCCTGATTCAGTTTTTGGGTACGTTCAATGACTCGTTGTTCAAGGGTTTCATTTTGTTTGATAATTTTTTCCGCCATCTGGTTGAGAACATTAACAAATTGTTCGAATTCAATATAAGATGATTGTGTTTTGGATGAATCGTATTGTCCAGATGAATACAATTGAACAATTGTATTTAATTCCTGAAAAGGTTTTCTTAAAACAGCGTTTAAAAAAAATCCCGTGGTCAGTGAAATCATGATAATGACCAATAGCAACGTTTGCATACCAGATATAAAAAACGCCTTGTTTTTTTGGCTGAAAACATCCGACGATATATCCATCTCAATACGACCAATAAAATCTGTTTTATGAACGATATTCCATGCCAAACGTATCCCCTCAAGGTTATCTTCTTTCTCCTGGCTAAAAATAATCCTGTTCATTGGGTCGAAAATATACAGGCGACAAATTAAATCGTTGTTCTGGATGTAAGATTTTCCAATGTCTCGAATATTGTCTCTGTCGATATCCCACAGGGGGATTTTTAGAGAGGATGTAATCAGCTCTTGATACTCTCTGGCTTTCTTTGATAATAGTTCGTTGGAAGTTTTTTGTTTTTTATAATAGGTCAAACTAATAAAAATGATACAAATTATCGAAATACAGACAACAAGACTGGTTGACAATCTTCGAGCGATAGACGCTTTTTTTCCTGAAAATAAGAACATAAGTCTTTATAAACCTGAATATTGTTTAAGAATGGATTGATACTGAGAACTTTTTTTAAAAAGTTCCAGGCGATGATTAAACATTTTTAATAATCGTAACGTTTTTTTATTATCTTTGTTGATAATTAATTTTAAGGAGCTTCGATCCAATGGCTTTTCCAACGTTCCAAAGTTAGTTACCTGATCTGGAAATGTTTTCTTAATCAGTTCCCATCCCACCATCTCATCCAGGGGAAACAATTGTGTTCTGCCCAAAAATAATTTTTCCAGAGCGATACTTTCCTTTGCAACATAATCAACAGTTAATTTTTCTTTTTTGAATTGTTCCTCATAATAATATCCGATGACAGCGCCTATTTTATAGTGTCGGATATCTTCTATTTTTTCGTACTTATATACAGGCTTTTCAGCAGATGCTGAATAGTAAAAAAATTTGCTTGTGGAAAATGCAATATCATCAGAAAACAAAACTTCCTGAGCCCTTTCTGCTGTAAATGAATATGGAAAAGCGGCAAAGACTTTATCACGCATGACATATTCATAACACCTTCTCCAGGGATAAAATTTTATCTCTGCTTGAAGGTTCATTTCTTTGAGAATCTGGGTCACAATTTCGGTCATAAAACCTTTGTTGTCCATGTTTTCACTTGTGTAAGGCGGCCATTCTCCTGCGGCAAGTACCAGTGTTTCTTCAGCAAGAAGCGAATGAGAGAATAGCGTTATCACGATGAACACAAAAATAGATATTTTTTTCATAGCATCTCCTTATACCGTTAAAGCTTTCAAGTACGTTATTATAAATTGGGACAGTTATTAATAATAATTACTAAGGACAATCTAAAATGAAGAACTTATTTTTCGAGCTTTCCTAATCTTTTACATGGTTTTTGGCCATTTCGCAATCATTAATTGGATCGAAACAAAATGATCAAGTCTTTTATTAACTTACTTAAATCGCACCATGTTTTATTATTTTTGAAATTTCATTAACCAGGCAGTCAAAGACGTTTTTCCATCCTTGATTTTTTGCCCTTCGAAACAATCGCATGCCTGGATACCAGGGACTATCATTGCGATTGAGCAACCACCGCCAATCCGGTATTGGGGGAATCAATACCCAGGTGGGAAGAGCCATTGCGCCGGTGAGATGCGCCACCGATGTATCAACAGTAATCATCAAATTCATGTGTTTGGCAGCGTATGCGGTGTCTGAAAAATCATTAAAATAAACCCCGAGATCAATCCAGTTCATCTGTTCACAGGCTTTTGAAAAGCCTCTTTTTTGAAAACTGAAAATACGAATACCATCCAGAACCGATAATTGTTGAAACATTTCAAATGGAATGGATCGTTCTTTGTCATTTTTGTGAGTGGGGCTTCCTGCCCAGACAATACCAATACGAAAGTCCTTTTT
>PEAL01000294.1 GCA_002753725.1 Deltaproteobacteria bacterium | reverse complement strand
TACCTCCAGTTTACAGTTAAAAATAATTTTCTATCTATAAACTAAAGATTAATTTAGGGTGGTCAATTTTCGGTTACCACAAAGGCAAAAATTGATCAATTTTGGATTACCATAACCACACCACTATAGGCTCTACCCATGTCGTCATCACGAACATGACCGACACCGAGTTTTATCTTATTGAAGTGATTCAGGAGCTGGAGGAGCAGATGGTCTGGTAGGCGTTCTTTATTGGTCCATGGCGCATCTCCAAAAATTCCATAGAGACGGTCATTGGTCTTTTCAATTCCAAGAAAAGCAGCTTTCAGCGCTTTACCTACATCCTTTGTTGCGGCAATGACATCATTCCAATTTTGATGGATTGGTTTTCCCATTCTCCCAGCGGTTGACCGTCGCAAAACTCACGCCGAGGGCATGGGCCAGCTCTTCCTGGCTGAGATTCAATGCCGTTCGCACCGTCTTTACCTGCTCTGAAAATGGTTTTGTTCCCATGCCTTATCACCTCATGTCTTTTACTGAATCATGTTATCAATCACCGCAGAATATAACATCTGCTATAGCTTGTGCAAGAGAGTTTATTGGTTAGAGCTGAAAAAGTGATTCTGGCTCCCGACAGTTGATTCGCGTCGTCCATGACGCGCACCCTTCTGGCGTGCTGTTCGCACGTCCAAATCCGCTGTCCTGCGGATTTGTCTCCGTTTCTCTTGCCGATGCCGACACATCGGCAAGCCTTCCGGTAAGTAAGGTGCAGAGAAACCAGAACATAGGAGAAACTGATGGATATTAATGATTTGTTTGACGGAATTGCCGAGGCGTTTCGGCAGTATCAGGCGGAAATGAGCGAGCAGGAGCAGGCTTTAAGCAACCCCAATCCCGCTGGACTTGTGCCCGAAACAGAAACTGAGAAAACGGAGAAGAAAGTGGCTACAGAGAAGGGAATTGAACAAGACTTCCCGAAACGGGTGTGATTGCAGAGCATTCGGCAGAAAGCTCGACTTGACGTAAGTCGCTAATAACTAAAAACAAAAAAACCGATCCCGCATGCCGGACTCGGCAACGGGATCGGTTTGTCCAAAATGAATTGATGGAGGCGGCGGGAGTCGAACCCGCGTCCGAAAATATTCCACAGTAGCATCTACATACTTAGTTCGAATTTTAATTGTCGCAATGTAAATCTTCTTCGAACAAAATTTTTACATCGCCATCCTGTAAAAGGTTTCGCTCAATAAAGCTACAGGCGCCTTTATTAAACTATCCTGCTAGTCGGCGCCCTATTCCAGTCCGCAGGAGAAACTGGGTAGGACGCTGGCTGTCTAAGCAGCCAGGGCGTAGTTATAATCGTCTGCGATTATGTTTATTTTCTACCGTTTTACGAGTGATAGAAGCTCGATATGCAGCCAATGCTTCCATATCCCCGTCGAAGCCGTTTCGCCCCCTCATGGGATAAGTATAAACAAAGATAGGTTTTAAAGAACTTATATATAATAAACTATAGAGTAATCTTTTTATATTTTTTGTCAAGAGTTTTAAAAGGAATAACGTAATTAATATTATGCGGCCCGACCCGTCATGAGCCTTTTAGATCGCGATCCATGTCGCGTCTTTCATCACGTTTTCGAATCGCTTCACGTTTATCGTATTTTTGTTTTCCTCGTGCCATTGCAAGGGTCAGTTTGACTTTTCCCTTTTTAAAATACAGATTTAATGGAATAAGCGTAAAGCCTTTTTCTTGTGTTTTTCCCAGGAGTCGTTTGATTTCCCGTTTGTGCAAAAGCAATTTTCTCGGACGATTGGTTTGATGATTCCCATAATGCGTAAAGGGATATTCAGAAATATGCATCTGATGTACAAATACTTCACCATTATTTATTTTGGCATAGGCATCTTTGAGATTGGCTTTTCCCAATCGAAGCGATTTGACTTCTGTGCCTTTTAATACAATACCCGCTTCATATTCATCATCAATGAAATAGTCAAACCGCGCTTTTCGATTTTGTGCAATGATTTTTATATGTGATTGATCGGCCATGATACACAATTCCTTAAAGACTGTTTATTTATATGCCAAGTTCGGCCAGACTACTCATAAAATCATCGGCAAAAGCATCTTCAATTTCTTGTTGGCGTTCTTTTTCAGAATCATCCGTAAGCTCATTTTCACACATGCCGTAACAAACATCCCAGCCTTTTGCAATAAGACGCTCTATGACTTGCTGCACATCTGCCCGAGTAGCAGTGTTGCCAATGTTTTTTTCGCCAATGTAGAATTTCATGATTCCTCTTAATTGTAACCGATTTATGGGAGATCGGCATGAAACGTTTTTATAACTGTTTTTGCAATGTCTGTATGTATTTGATTAATCTTTTCGTCTTTCAATGTCTCTTCCCATGACCTGAACGTTATACGAAATGACATACTTTTTTTACCCTCAGATATAGGGTTACCCTCGTATACACTGAAAATCTGAATATCTGACACCAGCTTTTCATTACAGGATTTCATGACATCAAGAATCTCTTTTGCCTGAACAGCTTTGTCCAGAATCAATGTCATGTCCCGCGTTGTTGATGGATATCGCGGTAAAGGCCGCGCAGACAGTTTTTCAGGGATCATTGGATATAATGCTTCATAATTAATTTCAAACAAATACACCGGCTGTTTGATTTGATAAGCACCGAGAACGTCCGAATGAATCTCACCCAATATGCCCACTTTATTTTGCTTGACCATCATCCAGGCAACAGAACCCTTTCGAAAGTAGGGATCGGCTTGTTCTGGTTTGCAAAATGTCAACTTTTTGATGTACAGACGATGCATCAATGCTTCGACAACACCTTTTAAATCATAAAAATTACAGGCGGTTTCAGTTTGTTGCCAATTTTCTATTTGTGAGGTTCCTGTCCATATCCCCACAATACCTTCCCGCTCCTGGGGTAATGGCGCATTGGAGTGATTAAGAAATATTTTGCCAGATTCAAACAGCTTGAGATTGACATTTTTTTGATTCAAGTTACGCCGAATGGTTTCAAGCATTCCAGGTACCAGAGAAGTGCGCATGACAGCCTGATCTTCTGAAATGGGATTGAGCAATGCAACGGGATGACAACGCGGATCATCTGATGTCAGTTTCAATCGGTCGGCTGAATCTGAAGAAATAAAGCTGTAATTGATGGTTTCAAAAAAGCCAAAACCTATCATGCTTTGCTTGATGTATTGTCTATAAAAAAGATGCCGCGATGGCCTCTCTACGCACGCAGCTGAACCTGGCGAAACACTTGGAATCTCATTGTAGCCCACAAGTCGAGCCACTTCTTCCATGATATCCTGAGGTCGCTTGACATCCACCCGAAAGGATGGCACATTCACACGTATCAGGTCTTCATCTATAGGATTTACTGTAAATTCTATGGATTTTAAAAGTGATTCAATCTGTTCCTGATCCGGAGTGATTCCAATTAACTGATGGGTCTTTTTTACACTGACATCAATGTGTACCGAAGGAATCGTATGGGGATAGACATCGACAATTCCCTTGCATACGGTTGCACCACAAATTTCGTTCATCAGTTGGGCCGCTCGGTTGATTGCAAAGATAACACCTTCAGGATCAATCCCTCGTTCAAATCGATAGGATGCATCGGTATTTAAGCCCAATCGTTTGGATGTTTTCCGCACACTGGTGGGCTGAAAATAGGCACTCTCCAATAGAACACGCTGTGTTCCATCGTGAATTTCAGAATTCAATCCCCCCATAACCCCTGCAACAGCCACTGGTTTTTTGCCATCACAAATGAAAAGCATATCACTTTCCATGGTACGTTCTTTTTTATCCAGTGTGGTAAATTTCTCATCTTGTCTGGCTGTACGAACAACAATGCGATGTTCATCAAGTAGGTCGTAATCAAAAGCATGCAACGGCTGACCGGTTTCCATCATCACAAAATTAGTAATATCGACAACATTATTGATGGGACGTAAGCCAACGGCTGAAAGGCGTTGTTGAAGCCAAAAGGGTGAGGGGGCAACCTGAACATTCAGCATGACCCGTGCTGCATACCTGGGGCAATGGTCAGGATTTTCGATGGTGACTGATGTCATGGTTGAACAGTCTGGGCCAGATTCATTCAAAGTAATTGCTGGATATTTCAGTGTTCCTGATTCAATTGCGGCGATTTCCCGCGCCACACCAATCATGCAGGCACAATCCGGGCGGTTAGGGGTCAGGCCAATCTCCATAACGGCATCGTTTAAATTCAAGGTTTCATTTAAGAGAGTGCCCGGCGTATGAGAATTATCCAATATTAAAATGCCTTCGTGGGCATTGCCAATGCCAAGTTCTGTTTCTGAGCAGATCATGCCTTCAGAGAGTTCGTCACGGATGCTTGTCTTTTTTAAAATCAAACCGTTGGGTAAATGCGTACCCGGCAATGCACAGGCTATCAGAGCGCCTTCGAAAATATTTTTTGCGCCACAGACAACAGATATGGTTTTGTCTCCAATGTCCACCCGACAGCATTGTAATCTATCTGCTTTGGGATGAGGCGCAATGGAGCGAATTTTACCAACCAGAACATTTTTCAAATGTGCATATGGATCTGAAACGGATTCAATTTCTAATCCTGCCATGGTTAAGGCATCCGCCAGATGATCGGTATCTGATTGAATGCTGACATATTCGCTAAGCCAGCTTTTACTTACTTTCATGATGATGGCCTTTTTTCTTTATGAAGGAATATGATTCGGATACAGGACGATCCGATCATATGTCATGAATGAAATGATTTAAAATTGGTTGAGAAATCGGATATCATTGTCATAAAATTTTCGGAGATCATCAATGCCATACTTGAGCATGGCTATCCGCTCGATACCCATTCCAAAAGCAAATCCAGTATACTGGTCGGTATCATAGTGAACATTTTCAAATACCGCTGGATGAACCATGCCCGCACCCAGTATTTCAAGCCATCCTGTTTGAGAACATACCCGGCAGCCATCCCCGCGACACATGACACATTGAATATCCACCTCAGCGCTCGGTTCAGTAAATGGAAAAAAGCTGGGTCGAAATCGTAACAGCGTCTGTTCATCAAAAATATGATGCACAAAGGTGGTTAAAATCCCTTTTAAATGACCGAAATGAATGTTTTTATCAACCAGCAAACCTTCAATTTGTTGAAACATGGGCGTGTGTGTAATATCAGAATCGCAACGATACACTTTTCCTGGTGCTATAATTCGAACCGGCGGTTTTCGTTTTTCCATGGTTCGTATTTGAAGCGGAGAGGTATGCGTGCGGAGCACAACATTGTCAGAAATGTAAAATGTGTCCTGCATGTCACGCGCTGGATGATCTTTTGGAATATTTAAGGCTTCAAAATTATAGTAATCCAACTCGACTTCAGGGCCTTCAACAATTTCAAATCCAAGCTGTTTAAAAACATCGCATATTTCCTGATTCATCAGTGTCAGAGGGTGAAAAGCACCACAGGAAACCGGACGACCAGGAAGCGTGATATCAATACCAGGTTCCTGATCCTGTTTGGCTGTTTGAATGTCAGAAAGTGCATTATGAAACGCTGTTTCCAACTTTTTTTTCAAAACATTGGCTGATTTTCCAGCTTCGGGTCGGACTTCTTTTGGAAGATCTGAAATATTTCTCAAAAAATGGGTTAACACCCCTTTTCGACCGAGAAAATGGGTTTGAATCTCTTGAATAACGCTTTCATCCGAAGCCGCAGCCAATGATTCCAGGGCATCAGATTGAATTTGTTCGAGCATATTACTGGGGGCATTCATGATGTGCCTCTCAATTCAATATTTTTTTACACACAAACGATTTAAATATTTGCGCTGCAATGGATATCAACAACAGAATTTTTTCAGGCAATTGCCTGAGATGCAACTGCCGCAATCCGTGTAAATGCAGATGGATCAGCAATGGCCAGTTCTGCCAGTACCTTACGGTCTAAATCAATATGTGATTTTTTCAATCCATGAATGAATTTACTGTAAGACAAATTATTCATACGAGCCGCCGCATTGATACGAATGATCCACAGTTTTCTGAAATCGCGTTTTCTTTGTTTTCGATCCCTGTATGCATAAGCTAATGCCTTATCAACAGAATCAGCTACGGTACGAATCAGCTTGCTTCGACCGCCACGAAATCCTTTGGCTAGCTTCAAAAGTCTGTTTCTTCTTCTTCGGGCTTTATATCCTCGTTTTATACGCATTTCTGGTTA
The DNA here is from genome assembly GCA_002753725.1 of Deltaproteobacteria bacterium. GTDB lineage: Bacteria > Desulfobacterota > Desulfobacteria > Desulfobacterales > Magnetomoraceae > Magnetomorum. The sequence goes on along the minus strand of PEAL01000294.1, from coordinate 491 downwards.
CTCCTTCTTTGACAAAATACAAAATCGTCACCGATGCTAAAGCGATTGACGACGTATTGCTAAATTGAATCGGAAACATTAACAAATATTTTAGACGATATCAATAAAAAATATAAAAATATGTCTTGTTCCCGCTAAAATAGAAAGGATCCTGTTCTTTTATCAGCGAGTCTAACATGTTCCTTGTTGAATTTTTTACAAATATGACATGTTGTTCGATTTTCTCATCTCACCTCCTTGTATCCCGAATGAACTCTTGATAAATTAAAACTAAAGGATTACACAAAAAAATAAAAAAAATCGATAAAAGGGTTAGCGGCTATGAAAAATCAATATTTTTTTATAGGATCATAATTTGGTAATAGATGCATCTGAATCAGGCTAATGGCTTTTACATTTTCTCCACTCCCATTTTTAGGGTGTCCGCTCCGAAAACATAAAAGCCATTAGCCTAATTCAGATGCTCGGATTTTCTTTGTAGGCCTAAAAGG
>PEAL01000293.1 GCA_002753725.1 Deltaproteobacteria bacterium | reverse complement strand
AACTTCTAAAAGAGGAACGAACAGCAGTTATCAATCAAGCTGTAACTAAGGGGATTGACCCGAATGTTCCTATGAAGGATTCTGGGATTGAATGGTTGGGGGAGATTCCTGAGCATTGGGAGGTTAAGAAACTAAAATATATTTCTGAATCAATTCAAACTGGCATAACACCACCTTCAACCAATAAAGAATATTTTGAAGGTGGCGATATTGATTGGTTTTCCCCTGGTGATTTTCATAAAGGGATTTTTCTTTTAGATTCACATCGTAAAATAACAAAACAAGCAATTTCTGAAAATGTTGCTAAAATATTTAAATCTAAAAGCATTTTTTTGGTAGGTATTGGAGCAACTTTGGGGAACATTGGAGTCATTGAGAAGCCATCAAGTTGTAATCAACAAATCAATACCATTACTATCAATGAAAATAACAATCCCTATTATTTCGCATATTTTTTACAAACATACACTCCAATTATAATAAGTTGTTCAAATTCATCAACAATCGCAATATTTAATCAGTCACAAACTAAAGATACATTAATTGTATCACCGCCATTAAGCGAACAGAACCATATTATCAAGTTTGTCCATAATGAAACCTCCCGCATAGACACCATCATCACCAAATCAAAAAAAGAAATAGACCTCCTTCAAGAATACCGAACCGCCCTCATCAGTGAAGTAGTCACCGGCAAAATAGATGTCCGAGACTGGAAGGAAGAAGTATAATGCCCCAAATCCATACAGAACAAACATGTGAAGATGTCCTTTGGGAATTGTCAAATTGCAAAAGTTAGTTTTATAAAAGGTTTATCAAGGGAATGACGAAAAATAAAAAAAATAAAAAGGAATAGAATAGCTATGAATTGGTCAAATATACGAAAGACCTACCCAGATAAATGGGTTGTAATCGAAGGATTAAATCTCCATACAAAGAATGATAAAATATATTTTGATGATATATCAGTGTTAGAAATCTTCGACGATGGTGCATCAGCAATGGATAGTTATAGAAAATTTCATAAAAGGTTTCCCCAACGTGAATTTTATTTTATCCATACAAAACATGAAAACTTAGAAATAAAAGAAAGAAAATGGTTAGGAGTTAGGATTTAATGATGAAATTGGAAACTTTGTACAATTTGCCATTTATCTCAATTGAAGTTGCATATAAAGGGGTGTCCATTAATATATCAAATATACTCATTGATACAGGTTCTGCTTCTAGGCTGATGATTTAAGTATAGAAAATTTTGATGTAGAAATAGGTGGCATGGATTATGGTTTTGATATTAATGGTATTTTAGGAATGGATTTCTTGGTACAATCAAATGCAATTATTGATTTAAACCAAATGTTATTGAATTTGAAGTATGAATAGATGAATAGCTTTAAATTTTTAGGCTACTTTATGCTTGAAAATTTATATTTCAAAAATTGGATATGATGGATAAGTTATTAATTTTATTTTTCAATCTTTTTTTATCTGTTAAAGAAAAATAGATGTCCGAGATTGGAAGGAAGAAGTATAATGCCCCAAATCCATACAGAACAAACATTTGAAGAAGCGATTGAACAAGAATTGATTACCAGTGGCGGTTATATCAAAGGCAATCCCGCTGATTTTGACCGAGACATTGCCATTGATACACCCACCCTGATTCGTTTCTTAAAACAATCTCAACCCAACCAATGGGAAAAGTTAACAGCCATACACGATGATGCCATTGAAACAAATGTGATTAAAAGACTGGTTAAAGAAGTAAAATTAAGAGGTTGTCTGGAAGTTATCCGCAAAGGCTTTACTGATTATGGTGTCAAATTCCAAATGGCTTTTTTTAAGCCTGAAACCACTTTAAATCCTGATTCTCAAATTTTATATGATTCAAATATCCTTACAGTGACGAGACAGCTTAAATATTCGCCGCGTAATGAAAATACACTGGATCTGGTTCTTGGATTGAATGGCTTACCCATTGCCACAGTTGAACTTAAAAACCAGTTTACCGGCCAGAATGTCGAAAATGCAAAAAAACAATATAAAAAGGATCGAAGCCCAAAAGATTTAATATTTCAATTTAAAAAGCGTTCATTGGTTCATTTTACTGTAGATACTGATGAAGCGTGGATGACAACAAAAATTGAAGGGTCAAGAACATTTTATCTGCCATTTAACAAAGGTTTCAATAATGGAAAGGGGAATCCACCGAATCCAAATGGATACAGAACTGAATATCTTTGGAAAGATGTTTGGGCGAAAGACAGTTGGATGGATATCCTTGGAAAATTCCTTCATCTTGAAAAAGAAACTGTTGAAATTGATGGAAAAAAAACCGCAAAAGAAAAAATGATATTCCCTCGGTTCCATCAGTTGGAGGTTGTTAGAAAATTATCGGCTGATGCTAAAAAATCAGGTGCTGGAAAGAATTATCTGATTCAACATTCAGCAGGTTCAGGAAAAAGTAACTCCATTGCGTGGTTAGCATATCGGTTGTCGAGCCTCCATAATGTACATGATGACAGGGTTTTTGATTCTGTCATTGTCATTACAGACAGACGCGTTTTAGATGCGCAATTACAGGACACCATTTATCAATTTGAACATAAAGCCGGGGTGGTTAAGAAAATAGATAGAGATTCAAATCAACTCGCCCAGGCCATTTATCATGGTTCAAATATTGTCATTACCACACTGCAAAAATTTCCATTTGTTATTGATAAAATAACAGAGATTGAAAAGACCCAGGGGAAAGCAGCGTTAAGGAATTATGCGGTTATTGTTGATGAGGCCCACAGTTCCCAAGGCGGTGAAGCTTCTCGTAAAATGAAGGAGATCTTATCTGGAAAAAGTCTTGAAGAAGCGATGCGTGATGAAACTGATGACCCCAATGCGGATGATTTAGAAGATGAAATTAGAAAAACAATGATGTCACGCGGACAACAAAAGAATCTTTCATTTTTTGCATTTACAGCAACACCCAAAGCAAAAACGTTGGAGGTATTTGGTGTAACAGGTCCAGATGGCAAACCAATCCCCTTTCATCTGTATTCAATGCGGCAGGCCATTGAAGAGAATTTCATTCTTGATGTCTTGAAAGCTTATACAACCTACCAGACTTTTTTCAAACTGACCAAATCAATTGAAGATGATCCAAAGGTTGATAAAAGAAAAGCCAAAACCGCTATTGCACGCTTTGTATCATTACATCCCCATAATCTCTCCCAAAAAACAGAGGTGATGGTTGAACATTTCAGACAGGTGGTTTCAAAAAAAATAAATGGTCGTGCAAAAGCGATGGTGGTTACGAGTTCACGCCTCCACGCAGTCAGATATAAAATTGAATTTGATAAATATATTAAAGAAAAAGGATATCACCATATTAAAACCCTGGTGGCGTTTTCAGGTATTGTGAATGATGATGGAACTGAATACAAAGAAACCCAAATGAACCAATTTGGTGAAAAAGAACTGCCTGAAAAATTTAACACCCCTGAATATCAGATCCTTCTTGTTGCTGATAAATACCAAACAGGCTTTGACCAGCCGCTTCTTCATACCATGTATGTGGATAAAAAATTATCCGGTGTCAAAGCGGTTCAGACATTATCCCGCTTGAACAGGACTTGCAGGGGCAAGGAGGATACATTTGTTTTAGATTTTTCAAATGAAGCTGAGGATATTAAAGAGGCATTCCAGCCTTATTATGAAATGACCGCATTAAAAGAAACAACTGACCCCAATCTATTATATGACCAAAAAAATCGTATTGAGCAGACACAAATCATATGGCAGTCAGAGGTTGATAACCTTGCCAAAGTTTTTTTTGATCCCAGGTTTAATCCTTCAAATCAAGGAAAGTTAAATGCATTTATTGACCCGGCAGTGGAACGTTTTAAACAATTACCTGAGGATGATACGCTTGAAGGTCAAATATCACAGAATGATTGCAAGCATTTAATGGTTTCCTTTACACGTCTTTATGCCTTTTTATCTCAAATAATCCCATTTTTTGATGTGGATTTGGAAAAAATATTTGTCTATCTTAGACTTCTTATCCAAAAACTCCCCAAAGAGACAATTGAAAAAAAAATGAAACTGGATGATGAGGTTGCTTTGGAGTTCTATCGGATAAATAAAACAGGAGATTCGCCAATCATAATGGAACCATTGGCTGAATATAAAATATTACCGCCAACAGAAGCCGGTTTAAGGCGAAAAAAAGATGATGAAAAGACCCCTTTATCAGAAATAATACAAACCATTAATGACAGATTTGAAACTGAATTTGATGAAGGTGACAGGTTATTCTTTGAACAAATCGTTGAAGGCTGCGTATCAGATGAAAATTTAAAAGTTCAGGCCCAGGCCAATACAATAGATAATTTTAAATTCCCATTTGAGGAATTATTTAATGACAAAATCATTGAACGTATGGATCAAAACCAGGATCTTTTTAATCGCTTAATGGAGGGCGGAGATTTTGCCACATCTGTATCAAATGCTATAATGCATGAAGTTTATCGTAGGTTAAAAGAACAAGATACACCTATTAACAAGTAAAAAATCGGGGGCAGGCAAAGAACATTTTAAGATATTGTCAAGGATGGAATAAAATATGGAGATAAAATGAACAAAAAACAATTTGCAATAAAAACACTTGTACCAGATGAAATATATACAGATCGAAAAGAATTTCTATATTTTTTTTATAATGAAGCGTTAAAAGCGGCAACACGTAGAACTGTTTCAATGGTTTTACTGGGACAGCGGCGTATGGGTAAAACTGAAATTTTTAAACGAGTGGTGAATCGATTGTTTTTTGAACAAGATCGTAAAGATCCCAATGCTGTTGTTCCGGTTTATTATAAATTTCCTGATCATATTACTGATCCCTGGAAATTTTCCATAGATTATGTTGAAAATTTTATAAAATGGTATGTTGCATTTCGACTGGGAGATCCAAAAATTGTCGTCAATAATGATTATGTACCAATAATAGATCTTCCTGAATTTGTTAAGTCCAATATTGAAATGACTGATGGCTTTGAAAGCACGTTGCATTTGCTTGAATCGCTTTCTAAAAAAGTTGGCATTTATCCTGAGAAAAGAGCAGTAATATTACCCAGAACAGTTTCTGACCTGGATGACAGTTCAATTGTCATGTTTCTTGATGAAATTCAAAACCTCCATTTACCACAACATGATTTTCGAGTTGTGGGATACATGCAAGATGCTGTTGAATCTCCAACATGCCCGCATTTTGTCACTGGTTCTGCCATGTCGATTCTAAACGATATACTTGGAAAAGGTTCGTTATATGGAAGATTTGATGCGGAACCAATCAAGCCATTTACTAATTTTTATGGAGCAGAACTTGTCAGTAAAACATCTCTATATTGTAATGCTGATATTCCTGAAATCATGCAACCTGTAATATCTGAAAAGTGTGGCGGTAACCCTTTTTATATTAACGCTGTTGTGCGAAGGTCTGCCAAACTGAATGAACCCTTGAATAATGAGGAAGCAATCAATAAAATTTTAGCAGTTGATCTTTCATCTGGTTTTATTTATCAAGAATTAAGGGATCAGGTTATAAAATGGATTGATAGACTGAATGATCATAATATTACCAAATGGATACTCTATCTGGCAGCATTGGAAGAAGCAGAAGATATTGATCCAGAACGAATACAAAAAGAATTAAAAGTTCGTGAAGGCGCTGATGTTGACATACAAAAAATAATTGATGTTATGATCAAGCTGTCGCAGGGAGATTTAATTGATTACAAAAGTTTTGGCGGCTATTTTACTCATATGAATGATCCTGTATTACAAGACTTTTTAAAAGTATGGGGAAAAATTGAAGTTGAACGACAAAGCCAGTCTCATGTTGTTAGCGATCTTGTATTTCAATATGAATCATTAAAAAGAAAATATAAGGATTATCAGGGGTATCTTGCAGAAGTTTTTATGATTCAGGTGTTATGGAACAATCAAAAGAAAACAATTGATGGCAAATATTTTAATTCTCCTGAAACAGTAAAAATTCCAAATTTTATTTATATTGATCAGCGATACAGACTGGGATCGGGAAAAGGCAAAGAGATTGATATTTTTGCCTCAGCAGGTCGTGATTTCTGGATTGCAGAAAGCAAATGGCATAAAGATCCTGTTGATGAAAAGATTATTGAAAACCTGATCAGGCAAGGAGAGCTTGTAAGGGAAAAAATGGGTAAAAATGTAAGAAGTGTAACCTTATGGATTTTTGCAAGCAGTGGTGTGACTGGAAATGCAAAAAAACGATTGGAAGATAATAGCGTTTTATGGTCAACAAAGGCTGAATTAAATGCCCTGCTTGAAGATTCAGGTTTAAGAAGATTGCCTGAAATTGATTAAAAGAACAATCTCTACGAGGAAAGAATTTGTCAAGCAAATAAATGATTTAAGAGTAACAAAAATAGGCAAATAAAAAATTGAAACAAAAACGAATAGAAGTGCAGATGTTGGACATCTTTACAACTGCTTAAGAGAACAGACTACTACCCAATGTACGTTGGAGCAATGAACAATTGCACAATAACCACGCAATAGGATAAATAAATTGGAGTATCCATGTGCGTTGAAGCAATGATGAATATTCACGCAATCGGTGTTAATTTATTAATGCACTAAAGTTTTTAATGCAATTACACCAGTAATTTCAGCATAGTTTAAATTGTTAATTTTTAATAACCAAGCAATCCAG
>PEAL01000292.1 GCA_002753725.1 Deltaproteobacteria bacterium | reverse complement strand
GCTCGACGGCCATAGAAATGGATTCAGAGGAGTGATTCATGGACTCAATCACAGCCTGCATTTTTGCAATGCCCTCAATGGCTTTTTGCGTCTGATTCTGAACACCGCCAATGCGTTTAGCAATGTCCTCGGCTGCACCGGCACTTTGATCTGAAAACTTGGTGATTTCATTGGCAACCACAGCAAACCCTTTTCCAGCTTCGCCAGCTGATGCCGCTTCAATGGCTGCATTGACGGCCAGAATATCGGTTTTTTCGGCAATGCGTTTGATCACTTCTGTCACCGAACCAATTTGATCGGCAGCCGATCCCAAGCTTTTCATGGTTTGTCCTGCAGCATCTGCCATAGCAACAACTTGTGCAGCAATGTCCGACCCTTTTTGAGCATGGTTGGTAATTTGATTCATGGATGCTGTCAACTCCTGGATTGCTCCGGCAACCGATGTATTATGATGGGACATTTTTTCAGAGGATGAAGATATGCCTTTGATATTGACACTCAATTCTTCAACCGATGATGCAATGGTTTCGATGTTGGCTGACATTTCTTCCGAGGCACCGGCAACAGTATCTGATTCCATATTCAACTGGTCGATCTGTTGAGAGAGATTACTGGATATATTATGCAGTTCTTTTGTTTTTTGATCCAGCATTGTGATGGTGGTTTCTTGAATTTTGATACGATGTTTTCTGTCCAGGATGGATTGTGTATGAATTTTTTTCTGCTGGGTACGTTCTCTTTGAAATTGTTCACACAGGCTAAGCCCCAACATGGCAATACATAAGAAATATCCAATTTCAATGGACTTTTCAATTAAGAAGGTGGATGGCAAAATACCGATGGTTTTTAAAATATACGTGAGAATACCTGTAAAGACAGTCAACCAGGCGATCAGAAAAAAATTAGCCTGTGACAATCCTCTGTAAATACAATAAATAATCGTCATTAAAATCAACAGGCTGTTTGCCAGAGCAATCACAATACTGATTCTGATGGCAAATCCATAAGGAATGGAAAAAGGAAGAATAAGCGAAAACAGAGAAAAAATAATGATCGATTGAAACGCAATCGTCAGTTTTGGAAGACATGTCTTGATATTCAGAAAATACTGAGTAAACAGCAAGGAACCAACAGATGTCAACGTGACAAAAAATGGAACAGACAGAATCCCCCACGTATTCCATTGTGGCCATAACCAGGTCATTGCAATGCCTTTGTATGACATATGAAATAAGACATATGTAAAAATAAAAAATGCATAAATCAGAAATGTGCGATACCTGAACATAAAAAATAAAATCAGGTTAAAAATTGAAACAAATATAAAAAAGGCGTACAAACCGCCAATGCCCATAAACAATGGAATTTCATGCGCATAAAAGTCAGAACTCTCCCAAAATGTCATTGGAAACTGGATGGATGACGATGATTTGATATTGAAATACACGGTAATTTCATCATTGGGTTGTATGTGAATGGGAAAAACAAAGTCTGGATGTTTTAAGGGTCGGCTGGAAAAAGGATATTTTGTTCCAGTGGTTAAATGTTCCAGTTTATTATTTTGAAAAACATACAGGTCAATTTGATTGAGCAATGGATAACGTAAATGAATATACCATAAGCCGCTCCGCTTGAGTGCATCGCCCTGCAATTGAATTTTCAGCCAATACGCTGCCGATGAAAAACCAAAATTCAATGTTTTTCCCTGTGCACTCTGAAACGTCACGCCATTTTCCGGATGAATAACATCCTGAATCCTCAAGTCATGGTTTGAATCTTTCAACCAGGATAAATAGTTGGATAAATTTAAGCGGTGGATGGCATGGTTCACTTTTAAAATGGGTGCTTCCTCAGCCCAGGATAAACCGAAAAAGCAAACACCATATAAATACACACTGCTGATAAGGATAAAACGAAGCATATGGTCTCCAAAAAAATTAGGCGTTGAAAAAAATTTTTACTCCAACTGCTCTGGAAGCAAACATTTTAACCCATATTCCATGCACAATTGACTTTCAATGAAGAGTTCTACAATGTGAGAATCAAGCATATTGTCCTCTTTCATATCTTCCAGGATTTCAATAGCTTTTGAGATGGTCATGGGTTTTTTATAGGGACGATCCCTTGCTGTCAGGGCCTCAAAGATATCTGCAATGGTGATAATTCGTGTTTGAATGGGAATTTGATCCTCATTCAAACCTTGTGGATAGCCTGATCCGTTGAGCGTTTCATGATGTCCACCGGCAAACTCGGGCACCCTGGACAGTGAGTTGGGAAAGGGTAGATGTTCTAGCAGCTTTAAGGTTAAATCCGCATGGTTTTGGATAATTTTTCGTTCAGATGGGCTGAGTGTTCCTTTTTGTATACACAAATGATGAACTTCATCATCATATAAATAAGATTGGGGGTTCCCCTCAAGATCATACGTTTTTTCAGCAATGTGACGAATACGAGCTGTATCTTGTTCGGTGATAAAATGATCGGCCATATTACAAGCTTTGAGAAAAGCCATGTCTTCCCGAAGTTCGGAAAGGATCGTTTCCAGTTGCTGTATGTGATCATCCTTTGGTTGGTTGTCATGTTGACTGGATTTTATCCAGTCCAGCTCAATATTTTTTTCAATGAGTTTGAAACGGGTTTCAATCAAATGAATCCGGTCAAAAATGGTTTCCAGGCGTGTGGCTTTATTGATCACATGATCAGGCGTGGTAATTTTTCCAACATCGTGCAACCATGCAGCCAGACGAATTTCCTCGAGTTCTTCTGAAGAAAAAGTGATTTGATGAAAGGGCTCATCCGCACATTTATTGATCGCATGGGCTAACATCATGGAAATATCCACAACACGCTTGACATGTCCACCAGTATAGGGAGATTTCTCATCAATGGCTGTAACGATACTTTGAATAAAAACATCGATAAACTCTTTTTGAATAGTCATTTCACGGGAAAGCATTTCCGCACGCAGCTTTTCAGCATGTTTTTCAGCCGCTTCCCGCTCCCGACGTTCTGTTTCGATTTGTGCTTTTCGAAAAGCCTCATCCCGTTGTAATCGATTAATATAGGATTGGGAATGATATCGAATTCGTGCAATAAGTTCCAGTTTATCCGGTAGCTTAACAATATAATCATTGGCGCCCAGGGCAAAGGCATCAGCTTTGACTTTTGCTTCCTCTCTGGCAGATAAAACGATCAATGGGATATGGCGTGCAACACTGTTCATTCGATACAAACGAACCAGAGTCAAACCATCGAAATGGGGCATGATAAGATCCTGAAGAATAACTGTTGGATGGATTTTATTGACCATATGAATGGCTCTGCGTGAATCCATGCAGTGATAAAATGCGATATCAGATTCACTGTCCAGCATTTTTTTGACAGTTTTTCCGATGAACTCCTGATCATCGACCAATAAGACCTTAATGGCATGAGGGGTCAAAGATATGGGAGTATGTAATGAATCCATTGATGTCATGAGCTATTGTTCTTTATGGACTGTTGGTATCGATGGATACCTTGTCTTCTGAAAAAAATTTAAAGCGCGCAACAAGCTCCAGTAATTTTCTGGATAATCGAGATAAATCATTGGCAGATGTATTTAGTTGTCGTGTGCTTTCACAGGTTTCATTGGTATTTTGATTCACAAGAACAATACTCTTTTTAACAGAACTGGTAACATTTGCAGCTTCAGCAGCGTTACGAGAGACATCTTCCGCACCAATGGCCAATTCAGCCGTTGACGCTGCGATTTCATCTGCACGAAAATTGGCCTGGGAAATATGACGAGCAATGTCATTGGCGGCTTCGGTTTGTTCTTCAACAGCCGATGTAATAATTTCCGATGACTTGTTGATTTCCATAATGATAATGGAAACGTCTGAGATAACAGTCACAGCATCTTCAGTTTTTTCCTGAACCTTTGAAATCCGCTCTGAAATATCTTCTGCTGCCCGGGCGCTTTGTTCAGCAAACTTGGTGATTTCTCCAGCAACAACAGCAAAACCTTTACCGGCTTCGCCAGCAGAAGCCGCTTCAATGGCAGCATTGACCGCAAGAAGATCGGTTTTTTCGGCAATTCGTTTGATCACCGCCGTGACATCGCCGATTTCATCAGCAGCCTCACCCAGTGATTTCATGGTATTTCCGGCCATGGTGGCCATTTCAACGGATTTTCTGGCAATTTCAGAACCCTGGCGCGCATTTTCGCCAACTTCAGTCATGGATGCGGATAATTCTTCAATAGACCCTGCAACAGAATCAATATTATGAGACATTTGATCCGCACTTTGAGATAACTGACGAATATTGACACTCATTTCTTCCGCAGCAGATGCCATCATGTTAATATTGGCGCTCATTTCTTCCATGGATTGAACCATTTGATCCGTGGCCTCAGCCTGATTGGATACACTGGCATCCTGCTGGCGAGACATGGCTGACAAGTCATTGGCTGATTCTGCCACCTGAATTCCGGAATTTTTTACTTTTGAAACAATGAGACTTAACTGCTCAGCCATCTGAACAATTTCTTTAGACAGTTGACCGATTTCATCTTTTTGACGAATATCCAAATGACCTGTAAAATCACCATTTGAAAGGGTTTGAACATATGAAACCAATCGACGAATGGGTAAGATCGTGTGACGAGAAGTCAACCATACAATTAAAAACATAAAGAAAAGAGCAGTAAACCCACCCACTTTAATAATAATTTCAACAGTCAGTGAGTTTCCGGTGGCTTTGGCAATGGTTTCTCGAATGGCCTGGTCGGTGAGACGCGATTCCATGGAAATCAGCGTGTTAAAGTCTTTTTTTATGGCGCTCCCAAGTGCTGCAAGCCCTGGATATTGTTCTGTGGCAGAATAGGAATCCCCTGTTGTACAGATCTCGCTGATTTTTTTATATAATGGAATGTGATCGGTCAATTTTGACAGGATCTGTTCCAGCAGTGTTTTTTCTTTTTGCGTGTACTGCTTTTGGTTGAACATTTTTAGATCAAGTAAACATTTTTCAAGTTGAGTTAAATTGCTCTCGGCTTTTTGTTTGATGGTTTCCTGTTTTTCTCCCATCATGTTGGCAATAATCAGTTCAGGAATGGCTGAATGTGCTGTGCTGAAAAGGGCATCAATGGCCACAATTTTTTCCTGATTTTTAAGATTGCAGGCATAAAATCCTTTAAGCAGCTTAGCCTGCTCATTAAAGGAAAACAGCAGATACGACAGAATCGTAAACGTAATGACAATGACAATGAACAAAGGAAAAAGTATTTTATAACTGATTTTCATTTATGAACCTCTTGATCTCGTTAATCAATATACATACCGGCACACACGATGAAATGCTTATTGCCGACACTTGCCCGTTTTCCAAAAACCTTTTTTTTGAAAATTCCAGATTGACCTGGTTTTTGATAGCTGTATTCTGTCCATCCGCTGCCATCCTTGATCGCCTTTGCAACAATTTCATCCCGAAATTTTTTTCCGCGAACATCCGGCAGGCCCCGATAGGATCGCCCCACCAGTGTTGGTTTGTAAGGATGCGCTTTGATGACACAGTTTTCATCATACACAAACACATATAACGATTTCGTTGAAATAAAAAATTTTCCCGAAGGTTCTCCGATGATTTCTAATGCTGATTCTCCTTGAGTTTCAATGAGTTTGACAGCTTTATCCACAAGGTTAGTAATATCCGTTTCAGTAATCGTTGATAGTTCCGCAAAAACCATAACACCTGTGGCAAGGATCAGAGGGATGACGCCTCCAAAAAAATATTTTTTCATGATAACCTCCTCATAAACGATGGCCTAATCCTGTTGTATGGATACAAGGAGATTGGCAGCGTTCAGTATGGTCAAGAGTTTGGATTCAAGCTTGCAAACACCGATAGTGATTGCACGTTTCATGGTCATTTCAGATGGCATGGATTGATCGTACTGGTGATATTCAATTTGTTTTTCTTCAATTCGCACCACACCATTATGGGTATCCACAAGAATACCAAACATATCCTGACCAATTTTGGGTTTGAATAAAATCAATCGCCCTTCTGCCTGTGCGCCTGAATCCCTTATTTGAAGGATAACCCGCAAATTCAGTGCCAAATAAACCTGACCGCGAATATTTACCAGCCCTTTGATTTCTTTGGGTGCATGATGAACCGGTGTGATGGAGAATTCATCCTTGATTTCTCGGACATCGTGAATATCAACACCAAACAGGTGGCCTGCAACAGAAAACGTACAAAATTGATATTTTTTTTCTTTCATGATTTTTTCAATAACCGGTCTACGCATGCTAACATGCGATCTTTGTCAATTTTTACCTCATGAGCATTAAAGCCCATTTGCTTACTCTTATCCATTGATTCTCTTGAATTTAATGCGGTCAATGCCATCGCCGGAATATGTTGATAATGTTTATTGTTCCGAACAGCCTGAATAAATCGCCATCCATCCATGATCGGCATTTCAATGTCTGAAACAATAAGATCAATATGTGATTTTTCCAAAACAGACAGGGCTTCCAGTCCATTTTCAGCCGTATACACCTTATATCCACCGCTTTCCAAAAAATTTCGTATCAGTTGACTGAAAAAAACCGTGTCTTCAACCAGAAGAATACTGATCGTGCGGTCTGTTTTTTCTAAAATGGAACCGGAAGAAAACCATTTTTTTTCGCCGGCTTTCAACAGTTCAAAAATATCGAGCAATAATGTCAGGCGGTCATTGACAACCGCACAAGCAAAAACACTG
>PEAL01000042.1 GCA_002753725.1 Deltaproteobacteria bacterium | reverse complement strand
CCACACTTGAGAGTGGGAACCAAAGTCTGCATGCGGGTTTGCTTTGGTTTGCTTTGCCTGACGACTATAGCCTTAACTGAACAAGGCAAGATTTAGGCCAACTGAATTTTGTGGCCATAGAAAATTTTCAATGATTTCAGTGCAAGAAAATTTTTATGCAATTTTTTTTTCGTTTTTTTAGCATGCCATGTCAAGTTATGTGCCAAAAATTTTTTTTTGCTGAAATTATTGGATATTTTAGTCAATAAAACTTACGACTGTCGAGGTACTTATAATGACGTTTTTTGGTAATTATTAAATTTTAGAATTGCTTGCAAAGAGGTTCATCAACATTAATACAATCCAGTTGTGTGCGAATAACCCAGCGCTCCACAGGACGTCAAAAGCAGCGCGTTTTTTTACCAGTTGGCAAATTATTGGTTAAGGAACATTATCATTTCAAAATAAATTCCTTTTTTGCTTTTGCCGCCTGTGAGCTTGAGTGTTATTCGCTTTTACTTCGTTCAGTCTTTTATAATCGAAAATGGTCATCGCTGTTGCTTTTAAGTGTGGGGCAGAGATACATCATTTTTCAAAACACTTTTTGGCCTTTACTAACAAAGCAATGAAATTGGTTGTTACATTTTAGGTTACTTTATGTCTGAAAATATGATACACATAGTGACGTTTTTTGGTAAAAGTCAAATTGAAAAAATTAGTTTTATAAAAAGGTTTACCAAACTTAGCTTGAACCGATTTTGATCGAACTACCCGGCACTCCACAGGGTCTCAAAAGCAAGGGTGCTTTATACCAATCACAGATCAGATTGGAAAAAACAGTTTGAACATTTTTCTGGTTTGTAAACATAATGCCCTAAAGAGAAAATGTATGAGCTTTTGCGTTATGCTTGATTATCATAATAATTTTGTATGTTTTAATTTTTTATAATATGGTTAAGTATCATGATTAAATATAGTACATTTTTTATACCGCTTATATTAAATATTGTATATACTTTTAATATACCTTTGCTGATTGCATCAGAGAATCTTCCACTACAATCTTTATTGACAAAAGAATCTAAACCTATTGATTCTGGTTTTCTAATTTCAGCATCAGATATACAAAGCCATAAAAAGATTAATGGGCAGAAAGATTATATATTTATCGATATCAGAAATTCTGATTTATTTCAAAAAGTTAGAATTTCTGGCTCCATAAATGTACAGTTATTTGCTATTAAAACAAAGGTGTTTTTAAAAACGAAACAACTAGTTTTAGTAAATGAAGGCTTTGGATATAAAAATTTGATACAAGAGTGCAGACGCCTTAGAAAAAAAGGTTTTAAATCGGTTCATATTTTAAAGGGTGGTCTAAATGCATGGCAGAAGTCAGGAGGTTATATTGAGGGCAATTATTTTGCAAAAAAGGATTTAAATATCATAAAGCCTCATTCATTTTTTCAGGATAAAAATTACGAAAATATTATCGTTATAAATATTTATAGACTGGATTCTCCAGAACCTAAAGCTTTAATTCCTGAGACAATAAACATTCCTTTTTCAGGCAATACTTCCAGGCTTATTGATGATTTAAAAGAAACAATCTTATCCAGCACAAATGATGATCTTCTTTATATTATGATTTCCGACGGCTACAATCTTATTTCTAATTATATAAAAGAGATAGATAAAAATATAAGTGATACAATTTTTTATTTTAAAGGTGGAACTCAAGAATACAAACAGTTTTTAAAAAAACAGGCACTCATTTGGGAACCCAAAAAACAAATTAAAACAGGTAAAAGATGCAACGTTTGCAATTGATATACATTAGCTTTTTCTGCGTTATTATCCTGATGATTGCAATTCATGATAATATTGAAGCGTCAGAATTTTTTGCTTTAAAACGGCATATTCAGTATCGTTTTTATCTTCAAAATACAAGTAACGTATTATTGCCTAAGGCTGAACTATGGTCATACGCTCCTGTAAAAAAATTATCATCACAGGAAAGTCTTAGTATTCAAGCCAATTTCCCCTATCAAATAACTTCTGATAATCTGGGAAATCAAATATTACATTTCACCTTTAATAATATACCTCCATTTGGAACAAAAATAATAAACATACAGGCAAAGCTCCGTATGTATTCATCACCTGAATCAATCCTTTCTGAAAAACTTGAGATATATCTAAAACATGAAAAAAATATTGAATCTAATTCAAGAGAAATAATCAATCTGGCTAAAAAACTTCAAGCAAATGAAGAGTTAAAAACTGCTGAAAATATTTTTAAGTGGGTATCGCTTAACTTGAATTACACAGGCTATATCAAAAATGATAGAGGTGCCTACTGGGCATTAAAAAACCGAAAAGGTGACTGTACAGAATTTATGTATCTTTTTATTGCTCTATGCAGAGCAAGCTACATTCCTGCCAGAGGAATCGGTGGTTATGTCTATGACAAAAATAGTATCCTTCATCCAGCTGACTATCATAACTGGGCTGAATTTTATGTTGATGGTTTTTGGAGGATAGCAGATCCACAAAAAAAGCTTTTTATGGAAAACTATTCTCATTATATTGCCATGAGGATAATTAGTGAGTCGTCTAAAAATCCAATGGGACAATATCACAGATTTAGATTTTTAGGTGAAGGTTTAAAAGTGAATATGAATTGATTGTGTTAGTATTGTCGAGATTTTTTTAATATATATATACATGCTCGAAATAAGTTAAAAATATTTAGGAGAAAAGTATGTTCGGTAAAAAAATTTATATCCGTGTACTAATAATAACTTTAGCTATATCATGTTGTATGATTTCAGTTTCTAAAATTTTCGCAGGTACAATTATTCCATTATCTGATGCTGTTTCTACAGTAATCCCTGGCGTAAATGGTGATGGCATATTTTGCGAATTATTTTTAGGTATTGGTGGTGGAAAAGCACCAGTCCCAGATGATATTGCATCATTAACCCCTGACGCTAATCTTTTCAGCCCGAAAATTGATTTCCCACATCCTGGAAATGTAGTTCAGATAGGACAAAATTTCCAAAATTTTTTTTCTGATACCATCTATGCTCCGGATACTGTCAGAGAACTGAATCCAAGCGGATTTATTCTTCGATGTAGTACTTTACTTAAAATTACTAAAGACTTAGATCGTGAAACATCAACACCGGAAATTGATATTGATATTCGGATAGGTAGTGATGATGGGTTTTATTTGATGATGGGAAGCCAATTTATTGGTAATTGCGGTGACCGTGCTTTTAGTTGGTCTGAATTTCAACTATTCTTTGAAAATGAAGGACTTTACCAACTCTATTTTTTGTTTGCAGCAAACAGAACAGGACAAAGTGGACTTGAACTACAATGGCGTGTTGGTTCTGCTGACTGGACAACTATTCCTCAGTCAAGCATGTATGATTCATCTGAAGAATGTGATAAAAAAATATTTTTTGAAGAATATATTTCAGGAACAACTCTGACTGATCAATATACAAACCAGGGAATTTTTTTTAATGTTCTCAGTGGCAATCTACAAATTACAAATGCTTTTCCTCAAAAGTTTGTGCCAGTCAGCGGTGATTTAGTTTTTGCATCGCCAGAAAACCCGTCAACTGAAGAATGCAAGGTTGAACTATTATTTGTTGACCCATCCCAATCTTTACCAGCAATTACAAATTATTTTTCATGTTTTGTATTAGACTCGGAATCCATTGGAACGACATTAACTGCTTACAATGCAAAAGATGAAGTTCTAAAAACTATTAAAGTCAATGCCGGAGGAGCAAGCCAAAAAAAAGTTGAATTTGTCTTATCAGGAATTCGCCGAATTGAAATCTCACTGGGAAAAGATAACGATACTTCAGCACTGGATAATTTATGCTGGATAACACCTACAATCCTGCCAATACCTGATCTGCAAGTTACAGAAATAAAAATTCCTGAAACAGCATATTCAGGGAAAGAGGTGTCATTGACTTGGAGTGTGAAGAATTTCGGCACTCATACTGCTCAACCTCCCTGGCATGATAACATATATATTTCTTTAGATGATAAATGGGATGAAGAAGATGTTCGTATACAATCAATTGAACATTCTACATCACTGGCTTCAGGCGATACCTATACACATAGTGAAAGTGGTATTATACCCGATGGCTTTGATGGAGACTATTGGGTAATAATTCAGACAGATTCAACAGATAATATTAGTGAATATAATTTAGAAAATAATAATATCGAAGTTAGTGATAATACCATAGTAGTTATTACAGATATAAATTGTCCATTCATAGAGGAACATAATCCGGAAAACATTATCAATCCGCCATTAAATAATATACAAATCAAGTTTAGTGAAAGAATCAATGGTGCTACATTTTCAGCTGAAGACATTTCTTTAACCGATCCCGATGGTAAACTAATTGAAGTGGATTCACCTGTAACTCTTGGGAATAATTTATGGAAAATAAGTTTTATGGAACAATCGGAAGAGGGGAATTATCAACTCAAGATTAGGCCTCAGATTGAAGATTTTGCTGGAAATAGAATTGATCAAGATAAAAATGGGATATGCGGTGAAGAATCCAGTGATGTTTTTGAGGCTACTTTTGAAATTACCTCAGAATCAATTCCAGTAAACTTGAAATTATGGTCGGAAATGGACTATGCCGGTAATGGACAATCGGGTAACTGGACAGTTACAGACGATGGTACAAGTGTTACACAAAGTATAAATGGTGATCCTACTTTTTTTATTAGTAATTTTGATTTGATTGATTCTCGGTTCAGAGGTTCTTTTCGTGTAATTGGAGGGGATGACGACTTTATAGGTTTTGTTTTTGGCTTTCAAACTCTTGGAACAGATTCAAGTTATTATCTATTAACATGGAAAAGTGGAAACCAGTCTTCTGGAGAAGAAGGATTTAAACTGCTTAAAATTTTGGGTGTCCCAAGTAACGATGAGTTGTGGGATGGAGAAAATTCTGAGCATATCTCAGTATTAGCTAACCAGACAGGTGATGGAAATGGATGGGCTGTACAAAAATTGTATTTTTTTCAATTAACTTACAAGCCTGAAGGAATCATGCGTATTGTCATTGTGGATGACGAGACACAAGAAACTTTGTGGGACACAGGCTTACTAAATGATCCTAATTCTCTTGGGCCTGGACGTATAGGCTTTTTTAACTACAGCCAGGCAAATGTTAATTATTTGGGGTTTTCTGAAGCAACACTCAAATTACCAATAGCTATTGTTGGAGGGCCGTACATATTTGATGCAACTATGGATAATGTTACTTTGGACGCCACAGAAAGTTATGATCCTGATGGAGAACAAACCAGTTTTGATTCAATTATCAGCTTGCAATGGGATATTGGAAATGATGGTATTGAGGATGACAAGGGGCGCACCAATGCTACTTTGAATATATCATTTGAGGAAATTTTCTCAAAAGGCTTGAGCATTAATGTTGATGTCCCCATATCATTGACAGTTGTAGATTCAGATGGGCTTGAGGGTAGAGGTGTTGGATTATTTACATACGAAAGTACTCCGCCTACGGCAGATGCTGGCGATTCTTATTCTATAGTGTATCCAAATCAATTGTTAAAATTATCAGGTCAGATGGATGATGTTGATCTCAATATTGGGGTTGGAGAATCACTTTTTGCAGAATGGGATTATGCCCCGGCAACAAAAGCTTCAGAAGTTGGTGACGGATTTGCTCTTGGCGTTCAACCAGAAGTTTCATATGATATTCTACATTCAATTATAAAGAAACATGGATCAATCATTTATCTTAACGTTAAAGATGCTTCGGGAAAAATTGCCAATTCATCAACCATAGTTTCTCTTGCATTGCCTGATTTAATTATAAGTCATGTTTTAATGAACTTTTCAAATGAACCTGGATCCGGACAAAATGTAACGTTTACTGCAAAGGTTCAAAACACCGGAGAGGTTTCTATAAAGGATTCTTTTTCTGTAAACTTTTTCATTGATGATCAAAATATTGGTTCTCAGATAGTCAACCAGACTATTGAGTCAGGAAATGCCATTGATGTATCCACTTTCTGGATCGCTGAAGCAGGAATTCATTCAATTTCAGTAGTAACAGATAGTAAAAGAAATATTTTAGAACTCAACGAAAACAACAACACTCTTTCCAAATATTTAGCAGAAATTCCAGATAAAACCCCACCTGAAAACATTACCAACCTCAATGTTCAATCTTTTGACAACAAATTAGTTTTAACCTGGGATCAATCGGCTAATTCAGAGAAAGATCTTGAAGGCTATAAAATTTACGCTGATACTTCAAATGGAATACCTGTAACATTCACACAAAATCGTTATGAACTGACTGGTTTGCTCCCTGCCACAGCTTATTCTTTAACGGTTACCGCTTTTGATAATAAAGGGAATGAGAATTCCGGTACATCTATTGTTGGCGTAACGCTAATGGAAAATCCTCAAAATATATCTGTAATACCTCACAATGGATATGTAGATATCTCATGGGACAATGTTACCCCTTCCGCTCTTATTAAGCACTTTGCGGTGTATGTCAGTGAAACAGATTTTGAAAACATAGAGAGTATGACATCAAGAATTGAAGTAACAGATACATCAGCAAAAATCGCAGGTCTGACCAACAATTTAAAATATTATTTTGCTGTAACTACTGTAAATATTTCGAGTGGTGAAAGAAAGGAAATATCCACAGTATCAGCAACACCAGTTCCAGATAATGAAGGGCCAGAACTTAGTAATGTAAAAATTAATAATGCACTGCTTGTTGAGAATATTAATATAACGGGTTCATCAAAAATCACACTAAATGCAAACGACCCTGTTGGCGTTGGTCGTGTTGAATTTTATTTTGACGATATCCTGTATTTTTCTGATAGTAATGGATCATCTGAGTATAAATGTTTGTGGGATATTCTTGCTGTCGAAGATGGAAGTCATATACTTACACTTAAAGCATATGATACACTTGGAAATGCTACTATCAAGAACTATACCTTGATGGTGGCACTACAAACGCCTTCTGCACCAACAATTATTGATCCGGCCAGTGATTTACTTGTCAATATTCCAGATATAACAATAAAAGGAATTGCAGAAAGTAATGCATCGGAGATCAGTCTCTATTTAAATGGCTCTATTGATAGCTGGATAGCAATCAATTCAGATAAAAAATTTTCTATGCCTTTGGTTCTAACAGAAGGTGAAAATAAAATACAAGTTGCCGCTGGAAATCGTTCAGGAATAAGTTCTTTAAGCGAAAGAATTATTATTACATTGGACACCAGTATTCCTAAAAGTCCAACACATTTATCAGCTCAGGCTAAAGAAGGCGGTGTGATCAGATTGGACTGGAATGTCCCTTTGAATACATCCATTTCCGGTTATAATATATACCGATCTGACAATAGTTTTACATTGCCTGAAGAAGCTGATAAACTTAATTCCACATTAATTGCAGGAACTTCTTATAATGATTTGCTAGCTGAAGATGGCATATATTATTACAGGATTACATTGGTAAGTCGTGCCGACAACGAGAGTTATCTATCCAGTGAATTTTTTGCAACAATTGACAGAACACCTCCAAAAGCACTTTCCATACAATATTCACCAACAGGACAATATGACTCAGTCACAGGTAAAATGGCTCCTGGCATTGTAAATCTGACATTGACTGTCAGTGAGCCTCTTGAACTTGATCCATTTCTCAGTATAAACCCTTTGGCAACCGTTCCACTTTTTGTTGAACTCAACAAAAAATCATATACAGAATATACAGGCTTTTTCGTAATTTCTGATACCACACCTGATGGAACTGCATATGCTGTTTTTTCGGCAAGAGATATGGTTGGCAATCGTGGAACTGAAATTGATCTTGGAAAATCCATTGAGATTGATACAGATGGTCCTTCAATAACAAGAATTTCTATCCAACCTGAAGACCCCATAAAAAACGATTCTCAAAATCCGGTCAATCTGACAGTAAAAATAGGTTTTAATGAAAAATTAAAACAAAATGATAAGCCTGAACTCTTTTATCTTCTTTCAGCAGATGGGCGCAGCAAAACTGAAATCAGGCTTCTTGATGAGATTCCCCCTGAAGAGGATGACGTACAGGCTTTTCAGGCGACATTCCAACTTCCTTTTGACGCTGGTCTTAATGAGGTTGAAACTCTAAAATTTATCGTTACGGCTATTGATGATTTAGAAAATACAAGTACACGCATTCTTTGTGAAAATAATTTTCAGGTTTACCAGGGTGATTTACCCCCCCTTGAAATTCCAATCAATTTAAAAGCTGAATCATTGCCTGAAGGTAAGATAAAACTGACCTGGATGACTGTTGATGATGTTTTTGATTATCAGATTTTTAGAAAAGCCCCTGGAGAGGCAGAACTTACACATTATAAAAGACCTGGAAATGTTGTTGAATTTATTGATGAACCATCAACAGATGGAAAATATTACTATGGGATAGCCAGTATCCGAAGTAAAAACAATCAGGAATCCATAAGCGGTATCAGTTCCATTGTTGAGGTCAATTCTGATTCTATTCCTCCTGGAAAGCCTCAGAATTTTGTACTTGAGCTAACAGGAGTAGGTATAAAAGCAAAGTGGGACGCTCCCCCATATGCAGAAAAAATATCTTATTCACTGTATCGTTCAAATACAACCCAGATTCTTACTGTTAACGATTTGTCCCCTCTGGCAACAGATATCCCACAAACCCTTGTTATTGATCCAACACCTTCAATTACAGATCATTGCTATCTGGTTACAGCTATTGACAGTGCTGGCAATGAATCAGAGCCATCCAATTCATTTTATTTAAATTTTGGTCTTCTTCCGGTTCCTGTCCTTGAAGTCTTTCAAAAGGATAGTGAATTACCCGTTATATCATGGTCAACATCAACAGGCGCAACAGGCTATGATATTTACCTTGGAACTGAGGCAGAAGGTACAAAGCTCAATAAATATCTGCTGACAGGTACAAATTTAACAGATAGTGGATATAAAAATGATGAACGGACTTACACAGTTATTGCCGTTGATATCAATGCTGCAAATAGCATTGGCCGCACAATTACACTTCCACAACTTAACGCAACACTGTTAAATGGTTCTGAACTTGTTGATTTTGAACAGGATCTTTCTCAAATTTTACCCTTCATCTCAGATTTTGAGTCAAGACTTTCAGGCTTGTCTCTTGTCAAAAGAGGCATCATGAACCGACTTGAGTATCTATTAAAAAATAAATCAGAATCAAAGGTCATAAATACTCGTTTAATCGTAAATCTTGGAGGTGTCGATCATGTATCTCAAAAGTTTAGCCTTGAACCTGGTGAATTTAAAATTGTTCCGGTTATTGTGGGAGGCTATTCTGATTTAGAGGATGTTGAGTTACTATTAACAACAATTGAGATAACGCCAAATGCTGGAGAGATAGTTAAAATCGCCCGCAGCAATCAAATTTCGATTGGCGATGGAATGATGGTCATGGGCATATTAAATGATGAATTCAAGCGTGGAACCAAAGGAAACGTAAAATTTACACTTGAAAATACCAGCGAAGAAGAGATTGAAATAGTTACTGCTACAAATAGCGGACAAACGGAATCTAATGAAATTTTTCTTTATCTTGAAGACAGCGATGGCAATGTTTTATCTACTGGATCGTTTAAGCAATATCTTGGTAATAATGTAATAACCCTTGCCAATGGAATGACGGTTGCCCGTATCGCACCGGGAGAAATGTTTCAATCTGAGCCTATGAATATTTCCATTCCTGAAAATATCCCTGAGGAAGCAACGCTGAGACTATCAATTTCCAATGTTCATTATCATACTGGCGAAGAAGAACATGTTAGCATGCAGGGGTTAAATTCCACTAAACAGGTTTCACTAATTGATACAAGCTATTATGGAGAGATTATTGATATTACACCTAAAAACTCTTTTGGAGATGAAGATATTATCATCACTGGTAAAGCAATAAAACGTGTTGATGGCGCCCCCCTTCCAAATGTCCCTTTGAATCTTATAATTTCTGTAAGGGGTTTTGAGCGTACATACAAAATGTTCACCAGTAATGCAGGTACCTTTTCATATACTTTCACCCCACTTCAAAAAGAAGCCGGAACTTATAACGTTTATGTCGTTCATCCCGATTTAATGGATCGTAACGCTCAGGGCCAATTTGTAATAAAAAGAGTCTCTTTTAGCCCCGAAATGATTAATTTAAGCTTACCCAAAAATTATAAACAATCTGTTAATATTAAGGTTAAAACAGGTGATGGCACTGACGTTAATAACGTAAAAATTGTATATGAAGCACAGAATCAGCCGGATGCCACATTACCTGATGGCATTCATATTGTGCAAACTTCTTCTATTGGAAATATTGCTTCAGGTCAGACAGGAATGCTTCAGTTCAATATATGGGCTGATAATAATGCCGAAGCGTCAGGCAAGGTTGTTCTTACCATAAAAAGTGATGAGTCGGGTGATGATGACTGGGGAAAAATAACTTTAAATACAAGTTTTTCCGAAGCAAAGCCATCGCTGTATTTTACACCAAATCATGTGGAAACGGGGTTGACATTGAAGGAAACTGTTACAGAAACAATTGTTCTGGAAAACAAAGGAACAGCTCCCCTTAATGATACGAAACTATCGATTGTTTTAGAGAATGGAAATGAGGCTCCAGAATGGGTAATTTTGAATGCGTCTTCTGATCAAGGAAACATTGACGTTGGAGAAAGGCGTGATGTTAGTGTGGCATTCAACCCCGGAGATGATATTTCTGAAGGTATGTATACATTTTATTTGAGAATAACCAGTTCAAATCATGAAGAAAAAAATATAATCTTGTTTGTTTCTGTAACGCAGTCGGGCTTAGGCTCTGTTTTGTTCAAAGTTTCAGATATCTATACAGGAACAATTGATAAAGACAGCAATGAAATGATTCAAGGATTAGAAGGTGCTAAAATCACGCTGCAAAATGAAAAGGTTTTAACTGTTGA
Organism: Deltaproteobacteria bacterium; assembly: GCA_002753725.1. GTDB lineage: Bacteria > Desulfobacterota > Desulfobacteria > Desulfobacterales > Magnetomoraceae > Magnetomorum. The sequence goes on along the minus strand of PEAL01000042.1, from coordinate 13,169 downwards.
ACAAACTCAATTGACTGATAATATTGGTGAAGTTTTATTTAAAGATTTACCTTCGGGCAGATATAGGTGCAGAGTTACTGCAAACAATCATCAGGAATATGTTGGTCGAATTACAATCAAACCTGGAATATCATCGATACATGATGTTTTTCTAAAGAATAGTCTGGTGACTGTTGAGTGGGAAGTCACGGAAACAACAATTGAAGATAAATATGAAATAATTCTTACTGCAACATATGAGACTGATGTTCCAGCAGCAGTTGTCGTAGCAGAACCTAAATCCATTAACTTACCCGATATGAAGAAAGGTGATGTCTTTACTGGAGAAGTAAGGTATACAAATTATGGTCTGATAAGAGCTGAAAATTTACAATTCAAATTTCCAGAAAGTGACCAATATTATGAGTATGAAATTTTATCGTCTCTTCCCGACGCTATAGAAGCAAAAGAATCAGTTACAGTTCCATATCGTGTTACATGCTTGACTGATATGTCTGGTGAAAACGATGGATCAGGTGGAGGATGTACAACATATTCAAATATACACTGTCTATGGTATATATTTAAATGTTCAAATGGTATGATATACGAAGGCATTGAATGCTTTATTTTTACTAAGGTTATAGGAAAATGTGAAATATCATCATCTTCTTCTGGAGGAACGGCAAATATAAATGTAATCACTAATCCTGGAGGTGGTGGATCTTCTCAATGGACTCCAGTTCATGAAAAAATTGAGGGCATCGTTTGTACGCCAAAGCGGTATTGTGAAATATTTGATACATGTTGTCAGGCACTTGCAAAAGAAGCATTAAAAAGTCGTGTTGATTTATTAAGAGGAGAATATGAAGACGATGTTGTTGATTTGTCTTTTCAAATTTTTGGATATAATTTTTCTGTCAAACGGTATTATTATAATAATGCCTGGCACTTCAGCGAAGACACATTGAACCTTGAAATATATTATGACAGTGATAACAAACCAGATTTTATTAATAAAGATGGGGTATCATATAAAAGTGTTGATATACAAAAATCTGTTTTTTCGCATAAAAATAAATATATCCATACTACACCCGAAGGATTTAGATGGGAAGATGGAGCAGGTAAGTGGAGTACTTTTAATTCTTCAGGTCAGCTAATTTCAGATGGAGACAAAAATGGCGTAAAAATTAGTTATACTTATGAAGATAATAAATTGAAAGGAGTGTTTGATAGCTCTGGTAACCAGGTCATCTGGTATGAGTATAATGAAAATGGAGAATTATTTTATATTCAAGACCTTTGGGAAAGAAAAGTCAAATATGATTATACAGATGGCAAATTATCTAAAGTAACTGATATCCTGGGAAATGAAATATTATATGGTTATGATGACCAGGGAAGGCTCGAATGGAAAATTAACGCTGAAAAACAGAAAACCTTGATTTCTTATAATGATTATGGATGGGTTTTAAGTGTTACAGATGAAAAGGGCGTTGGGACTTTCTTTGAATATGGCCAGGGAACTGGTGATCGTTCTTACTATGTTATGCTTACTTCAACCAGTGGAAAAATTAAAGAGGTCTGGTATGACCAATTTGGAAGAAAAGTCCGTACGGATATTAATAACAGAACGATTGAAAGACTTATCTGGGAGAACAGAAAAAAAATCAAGATAGACCCTTATGGATACAAAACATATTATGAGTTTGATGAATGGAATAATCTTACCCAAAAAACATATCCAGACGATTCAACGGAATTCTTTACATATGACCCTGAATTCAATAATCTTATCGAGAAAACTGACCGATTGGGCGTAATTACTAAATATGAGTATGACGAACACGGGAATATGAAAAAAATGATAGAAGCCTATGAAACATCAGATGAAAGGACGACCACATATGTTTATGACGAGTTTGGCAGAAAATTGAAAGAAACAAATGTTGGCGATGAAAATACATTAGAAACGAATATCACTTATTCTTATGACAAATATGGAAGTATTAAAACAATTACTGATGCTGAATCATACACAACATATTATACTTATGCTTATGGTGAAAAGGGGTATACAGTGCAAAAAGAAGATGCAAGAGGAAAATTCTGGTATGAGATTTATGATAATGTGGGCAGATTAATTTCAACAAAAGATCCTCTCGGAAATATGCATAGCTTTGATTATGATGCTGCCAATAATACGGTAACCGCTACTGATCCAATGTTATATACCAAAATTTACGTATATAATTCTAATAACAAGATAGAAAAGCTTATGGATTCATCAGGTGCTGCAACATATTATAAATATAATACAGATGGAAAAAGAATCCTTAAAATTGATCCGGAAGGTAATAAAATTACAAATGAATATGATCTTGATGGACGCGCTGTCAAAGCTGTAGATGGTAATGGGAACGAAGTTTTTTTTGATTATTCTAATACACAAGGCACGTATTGCTCATCATGCACAGGGGCGGCAGGAGATCAACCTGTTCAAGTAACATTTCCAACTTTTAAAGTTGAATATTTGTATGACTCCATGGGGCGAAAAATTGAAGAGCATATTATTCCAGACAATTCTAATGAATCTGTAATTGAATATAAATACGATCTCGTTGGTAACTTAATATTGAAAAATGATGAGAATGGAGTAAATACTTACTATGAATATGATAATCTAAATAGAAAGTCTAAGGAAATAGATAACTATGGTAATTATATACAATACATTTATGATGATAGAAACAATATCATTAGAATTAGAGATAAAAATGGGAATATTACTAAGTTTGAGTATGACAGAAATGATAATTTAGTTAAAGAAATCAGACCAATGGAAGAGACTATAGAATATGAGTATGATGAAGTAAATAATCTTATCAAAAAAACAGATAGCAAAAATCAGACGATAAAATATGTATATGATGATGCCGGACGAATTAAAGAAAGGCAATATTATAATACATCAGATCAATCTGAACCTGAAAAAGTAGTTACATTTTCTTTTAATGCTTCCAACAGAATTACAGGCTATACTGATGGTATTATGTCTGCCCACTATTGTTATGATAAGGCATATAGAAAAATTTCAGAAACGTTAAATTACGGTTCATTTGTGCTGTCATATTCAAAAGAATACTACCATAATGGATTAGAAAAGAGTTTTACAGGACCCAATAATATTACTTATCAATATAATTATGACGGTAATAATAATCTTAAGAATGTAGCTATACCAGACAAAGGACATATTGAATACAACTCGTATAAGTGGAATTTACCAGAAAGCGTGACTTATCCTGGTGGAACTAAAAAGAAACTTTCATATAATTCAATAATGAGATTACAATCAATAAGAGTTAACGATCCAGCCCAAAATATTTTGATGAATTATGATTATACCTTTGATAACAAGGGAAATATTCGAAAAATAGAAACTGAAAAAGGAATAATGACATATCACTATGATGATTTAGACAGGATAGTTGAAACAGAACATTTTGATCATCCCGATCAAACATTTACCTACGATGCCACTGGAAATAGAAAATCTGATAATATGATAGATGGAGATTGGAATTATAATGATAACAATGAACTAACTAACATTGATGGCCATACGTTTGAATATGATAAAAATGGCAATACAATTTATCATGCTCTTGATAAAACAAGGTATAGATTGTTTTACGATATGGATAATCGATTGATTAGAGTTGAGGATCATAATAATTCAATAGTCGCAGAGTATGCTTATGACCCTTTTGGCAGAAGGTTATGGAAAGAAACCAAAGGAACAAAAACTTATTTTTTCAACTGTACTCAAGGTATTATCGGTGAATATAATGAAAATGGCGAAGAGATAAAGAGTTATGGTTATAAACCAGGTTCAGTTTGGCTAACGGATCCATTATTTATTCAAATTAATGGCAGGTATTATTTTTATATAAATGACCATCTTGGAACCCCTCAGTTTCTCATTGATGCAAATGGTTGTACTGTTTGGGGGGCTAACTATAATGCTTTTGGGGAATCTAAAGTCAGCATATCAATAATAGAGAATAATTTAAGGTTTCCAGGTCAATATTATGATTTTGAGACAGGTTTACTTTACAATTTCAATAGAACATATGATCCGAGTTTAGGCAGATATATTGAGGTTGACCCCTTGGGTATGGGAAATAAACCAGAAAGGATGCAACTCTCAACAGCTAATAATTGTATGGCAGGTTTTAATGATATTGATATCAATCTTTATGTTTATGCAAAAAATAACTCAATTAGATTTATGGATCCATTTGGCACTGTGAGTATGGGGGTTACCAGCCCGTGCGTTCCAATTCTCGGACCAATAGGGATAAAGATTAGTTCAAATGTCGAAGATGGGGAATGTTGTGATTGCGATACTATGAAAATCAAAACAATCACAGCGCTTAAGGCATGTGTACATGGCTGTTTAACTGTTTCACCAACAAGTTGGATTCCTGGTATAGATATATCTTTTGCAAGCGGATCATGCTGTCCTCCAAGTGTTCAAGCTAAAGTTGAAGGGGGCTGTGGCGTTGGTCCTTGTAATTGCAAAGCATTTCTTTCTGCTCCTCCTCTTAAAAGTGGCTTTGAATGTTCATGCGATAGTAGTGTTAAACCTTACTTGGATAGCCTGCAAAGTATTCTTGATAATGAAGGTCCTTCAGGACTTCCGCAATGCAATATAAGCGCATGTTTAACTGTTACTTTTTATTAAAACATATAAAACCATTATATATAGGTTGAAAATGAAAAAAATAATTATATTGAAATTTTATTTCTGTTTCCTAATCCTGTCTTTAGTTTTATCAAGCAACTCTTTTGCCGAAGAGTCCATATGTGCAAGGGTAAAAATTGAAATACGACAGGAAATGACCTTGGAAAGACAGGCTTTTGATGCCCACATGCGCATTAACAATGGCTTTGATAGCATATCCTTAGAAAATGTAAGCGTGGATGTCAACTTTAGTGATGAAAACGGAAATAGTGTTATTGCCACTTCCAATACCAACAATAGTGATGCATTGTTTTTCATACGTGTTGATTCAATGGAAAATATTGAAAGTGTTGATGGCTATGGGACAGTAAACCCATCAACTTCTGCTGATATTCATTGGCTAATAATCCCTTCTCCGGGTGCATCGAATGGTCTTGAACTGGGCACGCTTTATTATGTCGGCGCAACGCTTACCTATACCATAGGTGAAGAAGAACATGTTACTGAAGTAACACCTGATTCTATTTATGTTAAACCCATGCCTGAACTTATTCTGGATTATTTTTTACCTGTAAATGTTTATGGTGATGATCCTTTTACCTCTCAAATAGAGCCTGTTATTCCATTTTCACTGGGTGTCAGAGTTCGTAATAACGGATTTGGTGTCGCAAAAAATCTTAAAATAGATTCAGCACAACCTAAAATTGTTGAAAATGAACAAGGTCTTCTCATTGGCTTTTTAATTGAGGGCAGTGAAGTAAATGGTGAGGAGGCTAACAAAAGCCTTCTGGTAGAGTTTGGAGATATTGATCCAAATACAGCCGGTACAGCCCGTTGGATTATGACCTGCTCTCTTTCAGAAAAATTTGTTAAATTTGAAGCGGAATATTCCCACTCAAATGAACTTGGTGGCGAGCTTACTTCACTGTTGGAAGAAATTTATCCTCATTTTCTTGTGCAGGATGTGATTGTTGACCTACCCGGCAGGGATAACATTAAAGATTTTCTTGCAATTGACGGCGATAGCTACAAAGTTTATGAGTCAGACAATATTGATACAAAAGTCTTGGATATATCTTCAATTTCAAACATAAATGGTTCTGGAAATGAGCTTACTCTGTTAACAAAGATAACAAACTGTTTTCTTTATATCCAGCTTCCTGATCCCAATAATGGTCAGATGCTTCTCAAAGAAGTCATCAGGTCTGATGGGAAACAAATCAGAAAAGAAAATGCATGGTTATCTAAAATACAAGAAGATGATCATAGCTGGAAGCATTTTTTTAATCTTTTTGATGGTGATACAACAGATACATACACAATAATATACGAAGATATAAGTGAGTCCCCCGTACCACCAATACTTCAATTTATTCCTGATCGTTCAAGAAAAGAAGGTCAGCAACTATCTTTTATTGTAGAAGCAAGCGATCCTAATGGAACAATCCCAATACTTTCTGCCAATAATAATATGCCTGTCGGAGCCATATTCATTGATAAAGGTAATGGCATAGGAATATTTGACTGGACACCAGCAAAAGGTCAGGCTGGTGTTTATAAAGTTACCTTTAAGGCATCGGATGGAGAGTTATCTGCCAGTAAAGTCACAAATATTACAATCAATTCTCAAACAGATACTGATAATGATGGAATTTCTGATGAATGGGAAATTGAATATTTTGGTTCTTTGAATAGAGATGGCACTGGAGACTTTGATGGAGATGGCATTTCCGATTTTGAAGAATATCTAAAAGGAACTGATCCTAAAGACGCTGAATCTATATTACAGCCACCATTGGCTGATGCAGGACCTGATCAAAACGTTCAAAGCGGGATAAATGTTGTACTGGATGCCAGCAATTCCACTGATTTAGATGATTCTATTGTGTCATATAATTGGAATCAAACAGAAGGGTCGAATGTTCTTTTATCAAATCCAACTTCAATTACGACAACATTTATTTCACCAGAAGTTGATTCAAATGGTGAGTCCTTAATTTTTCAATTAACGGTTACTGATGAAAAAGGTTTACAATCCACTGATTCTTGTATCGTCAATGTAAGCTGGGATAACACATCACCAATAGCTGATGCCGGCAAAGATTTGACAATAACTGAAGGAATTCAATCAATTACTCTGGATGCTTCTAATTCTTCAGATATTGAGAATGCAATCGTTACTTACCATTGGCGTCAAACTGATGGTCTGGCGGTTGAACTTAACAATCCATCATCTATTACTCCCTCTTTTGCAATACCAGAAGTGGGAGATAATGGATCCTCCCTGACTTTCCAATTAACTGTTATTGATGATGGCGGTTTGAAGTCTCAAGATACATGCGTCGTTAACGTTATTAAACAGAATTTTCCTCCCTCTGCCAATGCCGGTATTGATCAAACCGCTAATGAAGGAGAAACTGTTACTCTGAATGCTTCAAATTCAGTTGATTCTGAGGATGGAATTGTTTCTTGTCATTGGACACAGACTCAAGGGATTCCAATTACGTTTTCTGATACAAGTTCACCTACACCAACATTTACTGCCCCAAATGTCGATACAAAAGGTTCAGTATTAAAATTTCAATTAACTGTAACCGATAATGGCGGCCTTAAATCTCATGATACTTGCTCAGTAAACATCTTCTGGATCAACACACCGCCATCTGCTGATGCAGGAACCGATCAAAATGTTCTTGAAAATACAATTGTTGTTCTTGATGCTTCAAAATCATCTGACCTTGACGATGGAATCGTTTCTTATGAATGGATTCAAACTGAAGGTACAGAGGTTATACTTTCTGATTTATCATCATTTCAGCCTAATTTTACAAGCCCTGATGTAGAAAGTGGAGAAATACTTGCTTTTCAAGTTGCTGTAAAAGATCAGGGTGGATTGACCTCAAAAAGTGTCTGTAAGGTTAACGTTCGAAGTGAAAGCAGCCCTCCAATTGCCAATGCCGGAAATGATCAAAACATTATGGAAAGTAAAAGAGTTTCTCTTGATGCTTCCCAATCTTCAGATTTAGATGGAATCATTATTTCTTACGAATGGGTTCAAACTCAAGGGACTGCTGTTGAACTTTCAGATATTAACGCAATTAAGCCAGATTTTACTGCTCCTGAGGTGGATGATGAAGGTGACACTTTAATTTTTCAATTAAATATAACTGATGATAGCGGTTTAAAGGCTATTGATACCTGTACGATTTATGTTTTCAATAAACCAGATGTGAATTTACCTCCAACAGCAAATGCAGGTGATGAACAAACAGTTAATGAAGGAATTAAAGTCATTCTTGATGCATCTGATTCTTATGACATTGATGGAAATATTATATCTTATCTATGGACTCAAAAAGATGCTGATATTATGGTAACATTATCAAATTCAACTTCAGTGACATCAACTTTTATAGCACCGGATGTTATATCCGATGATGTTTCATTGGAATTTCTATTAACGATAACTGACAATGAAGGGTTACAGTCAACTGATACATGTATTATTAATGTTATATGGGTCAAAATACCGCCAACAGCAAACGCAGGTATTGATCAAAATGTTATTGAAGGAAATATGGTCAACCTGAATGGTTCTAATTCATTTGACCCTGATAATGGCATTGTTTCTTATCAATGGACTCAGATCAGCGGCCCTGAAATAACCCTGTCTGATGCAACTGCTGTTAAACCTTTTTTTAGTTCACCAGATGTCGAAATGAATGGTGCATCACTTTATTTTAAATTATCAGTTAAAGACATTGATGAACAGGAGTCCATTGATTACTGTATTATTAATATTATTGATAGTTCTGAAGGAAATAAACCACCAATTGCTGATGCTGGAGTTGATCAATACGTTGATGAAGGCGAGACAGTATTTTTAAATGCCACCAAATCATCTGATCCTGATAATAATATCTTTACCTATGAATGGAAACAAATTCTTGGATCAAACGTTATACTTTCAGACCCTGATGCAATTACGACTGCATTTTTAGCTCCAAATGTATGTCCTGATGGCGCAATATTTACCTTCAGATTAACTGTTACAGACTCTGCCGGACTGAAAGATCAAGATACCTGCATGGTAAGCATAAGCTGTAATAACGTTCCACCAATAGCTGATGCAGGATTGGATCAAAGCTTATTTGAAGGGGCAACAGTTACTCTTGATGCAACTGGATCTTCTGACTCAGATGGCTCCATTGTAACCTATCTTTGGAGACAAATCAGTGGAAAACCGGCAACATTATCGAATCCAACAAACCCAAAACCAAGCTTCGTTACACCATCAATTGGCGTTGACGGGTCTTCATTACTTTTCGAACTTATCATTGAAGACAATAATGGATTTAAATCAAGTGATACTGTCAATATTCAAATAGAAGATAATGGAATAACACTATTTTCAGATAATGTCCTTCCCATTACATGTTTAAATGGCAAACCTGTTGGCTTTGAGTTAAATAGCGGTGGAACCTGCACAAGTCACTTCAATTTGGCACCTTCTGAAATACCCGATAATTTAAACAGACCAGAAAATTTAATTTATGGTCTGTTTGATATGAAATTCAAAACCGATATCTCAGGTGGGGTCATCAAAGTCATTTATCATCTACCAGAACCAGCACCAGAAGGTTATAGCTGGTTCAAATATGGACAGAATGGTTGGTATGACTTTAAAGATCATATTGAATTCAGTGCAGACAGAAAACAAGTCGTCATAACTATTATTGATGGTGGTACTGGTGATGACGATGGTATGGTTAATGGGGAAATAATAGATCCTTCCGGACTTGCTTCAATTCCTCAATCTACACCCCATAATGATGGTGGCGGTGGTGGTGGTGGGTGTTTTATTGATGCATTATTATATATAATTCATTAAGTTGATAGTTTATACTCTCTGAGTACTAAAAACTAAGAACCAGGAAAGTAACAATATGATTACAAAACTGCGCATAAAAAGTTTCCGAAGCCTGAAACATATCAATCTACCTTTAAACGCACTGAATATTTTATGTGGCTTAAATGGGGCAGGTAAGAGTAATATTGTTGATTCTATTCGATTTTTAAAAGACGCTCTCAGATTTGGTTTAAAGGAGGCAATTGCAAAGAGAGGAGGTATTAAAGATATTCTTTGTAAAGCAAGTCATGAAAATGAAATTCAATTTTGTCTCGAGTTTAGCAAATCTCAATTGACAGGATTTTACTCATTTTCTATTGAAATACAAGAAATTCATTTTAATCTTAAAAATGAAAAATTATCCATTCAAGCAAATAAGAATAATAAGGATTATAAAACTATTCATTTTGATAGTACACAAAAAACGTTAACAGCAGAACAGAATGGAAAAATCAAACCAATCATTTATCCTGATACTATTATCAATAGCCAAGATTTGGCCCTTCCGGCATTAAGATCAATCTCTACAGAAATCAATGACGTTTTTCAACTTCTGACCAATATCAGTTTTTACAATATCATTCCTGGCCAATTACGCGTACCTCAAATATTAACTGAACCATATCCTTTAGATGAACAGGGGAAAAATTTATGCTCTACATTAAGATATTTACAAGAAAAAGCTGATAATACTTCTTTGCTCAATTCATTAAAAGCAGCCATTCATAATTTCAATAAGTATTCAACTGAATTAATTGGAGAGTATCTTGTTACACGCATACATTACTTGCCAGACAGAAGATTTGAGTTATCTCAAGAATCTGAGGGTACACTTAAACTTTTGGGACTGTTAACTGCAATGAACCAGTTTGTTACAAAGCCTGATTCTCTTTTCATAGTTGAAGAACCTGAATTAAATATATATCCAGAAACAACTAGCATTATTGGAGAAGCTATTAAAGAATTAAGCCTGTATAATCAAGTAGTAATTACAAGTCATAGTCCTGATTTAATAGATATTTTTCCTGTAGATGCGCTAAAAGTTGTCCAAAAAAATAGAGATGAAACAATTGTTGGAAGTATTATCAAAAGGCAACGTGAAGCCATTGACGAAAAACTCTTTTCTGCTGGTGAGATTATGCGGATGGAAGGTTTTACAATAGCTGAGGAGGAGTTGTAGTCATGCCATGCATTGTCCCAATCGTAGAAGGTCATGGAGAAAAAGATGCTGTTCCATTATTACTAAGACGTATTCTTGCTATATACGAAAAATGGAATTGGTCTGTAGCAAGACCGATTCAAGTTGGGAATTTAATTAAACTAAAAATAAAATTATCATCATTTATCAAGTATGCGCTAAAATATAATGATTGTGCAGGCATTCTCATTCTTTTAGATTTAGATGATGGGTGTCCGGCAAAAGAAAACAAAAAATTGACAGAACTGATTAATAATTTATATTTGCATTGCCCTGTCGCTGTCGTTTTTGCACATCGAGAATATGAAGCCTGGTTTTTAGCAAGTATCGAAACAATTGCCAGTGATAAAAATAATAAATTCCAGCAAAATTTAATTTTCACAAAAGATGTTGAGTCAAAAAGAGGTGTAAAAGAATGGTTGTCAAGTCAACTTCCATCTGGTTATTCATATAAACCAACAGTTGACCAGGCAAGATTCACGAACTTGATTGATATAAAAATCGCCCAACAAAGGTCTCGCTCTTTTAGAAGATTATGCCATGCTGTAGAACAAATTGTTAAAAACTGGATAAAATAAAACAAAAATAAATATGACTTACATCCTAAAAATTTATGACCTCTACTTAAATGTATTGTTTCACTGCTACATACACTCTAAAATATAATTTTTTACCATGAAAAGGGTGCAACACAAAAAAGTTGCACTTTTTTCTTAGCCCTGTAAGGGCGTTAAATACCAGCCCAGGGCAACGCCCTGGGTAATGGTATAAGGGTGTTTTAGCCCTGAAAGGGCGGGACATATTGCAATGTTCATAAAATTATGTAACGCCCTTTCAGTTATTCCGGGGAAAGTCAACCCTAATTTACGGCATAAGTATGCCGAAATTAAAAATTTGGGTTGATCATCTTTCCCCCCAAATTCGAATTTGGGGGGAAAGATGATCAGAACGATTTCAAATAAACACAAATATCCTTCTGGCATCATTGCACTCGTCATTTGTGTTGATATTATTATTTATAATTGCTCTTTGATAATTCGGTAAAACTATACAAACAATGTTATTTTTGCTATGAAAATATGTATAGGAGCAGATACTCAAAAAATGATCTCGTATTTAGCCATTTTTATTGGACTATGGGACAAAAGATCCCGTGTTTAGTCATTATTATTATGACTTTGAGACTTTGCTTGTATCTGTTCCTTTCTTTTTTTATGCTGCCGCCTTGATGTTGGTGCTTTGGGATCATATTTTTGATATCGGCGTTTTTTTATTTTAGGTTCTGAATTTTTCTGTTTTGATTTATTGTCCTCTCTATTTTGCCGATCAATTTCTGCATTAAACTTTGTCTTATTTTTTAACATTCCGTACATAATTCTGAGCATTTTATGCATACACAGTCCGATAGCAGCCATATTATTCATTCCTTTAGATGTCCGTTCCTGATATATTTCCGATATGATAGGATTGTTTTGGATTGCATTTAATGTAATCATGTACAATATTCGTCTGGGTTCCTTTCTTCCTTTCTTGCTCATATGGTAACCACTGCCTTTGTCACCACTTTCTTTAAACACGGGATGAAGGCCAAAGTATGCAACCAATTTTTTTACTGATAAAAATCGTTCAATATTCTGGATTTCAATCATCATTCCAATTGCTGATTCGATTCCAACACTTGGAATATCATCCAGTAATTCTGATTCTGATGTTGAAAAATTGTCGACAAGAATTTTGTTTTGTTCATTGATAACCCCGGTTAAGTGCAATATCTGGGTGACAATTGTTGTAATTGTGTTTTCAGTAAAAATATCATTGGCTGAAGCAATTGTTTTTTTTGCAGCGTGAATGAGTTCTTTTGCTTTTTTTTCAGTTACATATGGAATTTTAGATATTGAACTTGACTTGGCCCTTGATAATTTTTTAGCGGTGGGGTATCCATTTAAGAGCTTTAATACCCAAGCAGGAACACCATTTTTACAGTATTGCAGAAGCTCAGGATTTGCAGTATAGACATGAGACTCCAACTGTGTGAGAAGTTGAGACCTTTGTTTGGTTAACGTCTTGATAACTTTCCATAGTTTCTGACCACTCAAGAAATGACCATCAGGAGCTTGATATGTAATTTTTTCAGGATGAGCAACCATGTATTCTGCAACATTTTTTGCGCTGATTTGGTCAGTGATAATTCTTTGTAGATTAGCTTTGCTACAGCTTTTAAGATAAATATTTTTGGGTAATTAAAGTATTGCCCCTGAATCTTTTCCTGTATAAAAACCAAAAAGATTCAATATCTCTTGACTTGATTTTTGAAAAGTCAGGAGCGCCTC
>PEAL01000291.1 GCA_002753725.1 Deltaproteobacteria bacterium | reverse complement strand
TATATCATTGATTCCTCTCCATGTTGATTTAAAGTAATGGAATCAAAATAACAGAAAAATTGTATTGATACACGCAGGCTTACCGAAAAGGTCAACAATTTGGGAAATAATGGGTTGGTTCATTGATGAGGAAAAGTGAAAATATTGGATAATCAAGCAAGCTTACCGAAGGGACACGATAATTTTAAATTCCCATTTGAAGAATTATTTAATGACAAAATCATTGAACGTATGGATCAAAACCAGGATATTTTTAATCGATTAATGGAAGGCGGTGATTTTGCCAAAGCAATATCAAATGCGATAATGCATGAAGTTTATCGTAGGTTAAAAGACCAAGATACACCTATTAAGCAAATGGGGTCAAACCTTGAATTGTGAATTAATGTGCGTTGAAGGCTTTTTGCCTCATAAGGTCAGAAAAAGCAGCCAAAAGGCTGCTTTTTCTGTTTGATAGGGTGTTATTGAACCGCTTTAGATCTCGACAAATAATTGATCATTGTTGCATTATAGGGAGATTGTGCTGGCAAAACGGGTAAACCATCACGTTGCTCAATGGCTGAGTTTCCTTGCCATGCCTGAATAAACTTAAACAGTGCTGTCCAGGCCATCAATTCTTGAACATCACCTTGATAAGGATTGGCATCAATACCATAAGCATTAGAAAAAGTTGTATAATCTGTAAAGATCAAAACACTTGGTAATGGATTACCATTGGCATCTTTGAATGTCGGCAAAAGCGGGACAAACGCCTCATAACTACTGTCTGTTGCAATGATGTAAAACATTTGCAATAAGTATAAATCCACTGCTGCGCGATACAGCTTTTTGCTTGTCTTATCCCAAATGCTATTCAGCGCTTGTTCAGAAGAAAGTTCCAGGACAGGTGCATTTGTACACATGGGATCGGTTGGATCAAAGAAGCTGACTTTATTGACCCGCATGCCAATAGTGGCTGATGGATTATATTCATAATAAACGCCTGAAAAATGTAAATAAAAACTGGATTGCAACAATGGATTCTGTTCTACCTGAACAGCAACGGCAATTTCACACAAAGCACGAATATCATATGCATTCAAATAAATAGAAATCAAAGGATACCCGGGCATTTCCCCTTTTGCGGACATGCCCAGCGGTAGCACATTGAAAATATCTGAAAACGTAATGATTCCATTCTTTCCCGGTGTGATATTATCGCGAATATTTCCATTGGCCATAAGACTCAGCATATAAGGGGTTGTGCCATTGGGATCAGCCGGTGCCAGCGCATTGGCAACCGCACGAAAAGAATCTGTACACAAATTTCCAAGTCCAGAGGGTCCGGCCTCAGATTCTGAAAAGGCAACGTCGATATCTGTATAAGCAACATGATCTCCAACTTTTACACCCAATGCTGGTTCAAGTGAATCCGATAACGCTGTATCCACCAGTTTCAAGGTATCATCCATGGTTTTGTTGCCCATGATGGTATCATTGATTTCAATCAATTCAAAATTGTAATCATCAATCTTTTTATCCTTTAGATTATATTGGATAGTCAATTGGCTGAGATATTCGCCATATGACCCCGGAGAAAAAATGATGGTATTATTGCTGCCTCTGGTAAATGCCTGGTGTGTTGCGGTATGGGCATGGCCTGATGCAATAATATCAATACCACTCACAGTATTTGCCAGATCGTTGTCATCACCATTTCCAGATTCATCCACACCACCATGAGACAGAACCAAAATAATATCACAGCCACTGGTTTTCAAGGCATTAACCTTTTCTTGAAGGAAATCTGTTGTATGATCAAAAGTAACAGGTGCGGCTGCCGGAGCATAAAGATCAGCGGTTCTTCCCATAAATCCCAGTATACCGACTTTGAGACCATTGGGTAAATCCTTGATCAAATACTCTTTTATCGCACCAGATGTCTTGAATTCGTTCAATTCATTGTCTGTTGGAATTACTGTATTTGAAGCAATGATAGGGACTTGAAAAGGCATCTGTTCGTTATCGATTCCATTTTGTATCAACATGGCCAAACCTTTTGGTGACCAATCAAATTCATGATTGCCAAAGGTGATGGCATCATATCCCAAGGCCTGAAAATAAATGAATGGAATGGGTGATGTTGCAGCGAGATCATACATGGTTCCCATGAAATAATCACCGGAATCGACCAAGAGAATTGGGGTATTGGTCAGGAGCTGGTGAATTTTTAATTCAATCACCTTTGAGGCAATACGAGAAAAGCCACCCTTGACAATATCCTGATCACTGGTATCCATTGGTGTATAATCCGAAAAGGGTCCATATCCACTGGCATGGTTGTGAATATCTGAGGTCTGAAGAATGGTCAGATTAACAATGTCATCGTAAGCATATGCTTCTTGTCTGGGGATCGCCTGAATATAGGATGTGTTATAAGGTGAAATTGTCGGCACAATGGGAATACCGCCTCGATGGTCAAAGTTTTCATTTCCCTTCCAGGCTTGCATGTATTTCAATAAGGCTGTCCATGCCAGTAATTCATCGACTTCTGAGGTTAAAGGGTTGGCATCAATAGCATATTGACTACTAAAAGAAACATATCCAGCCGCATTAACCGTTTGTTCCAAGGGCAAAGGAGTGCCATTTTTATCTCTGAACTCAGGTAGTAGGGGGATAAAGTCAGCATATCGACTATCATTTTTCAACACATAAAACATTTGAAGCAAGTATAAATCCACAACAGCTCGATACACTTTCTTGCTGCTACTATCCCAAATACTGTCTGGACCATATTCTCCATTTAGCGTTATAAGGGGAGCATTGGTGCACATCATGTCGGCTGGATTGAACAGTTGAACCTTGTTGACACGCATACCTAAATCAACAGCAGGATTGTATTGAAATTTAACGCCTGAAAAATGTAAATAATAATTGGCAACCAGCAAAGGATGTGATTTCAGCTCGACAGCCACAGCGATTTCACATAAAAGCCGAATATCGGCAGCATTAAGGTAGACTGAAATCAAGGGGTAGCCAGGTGTTCCACCCTTTGGAGACATTCCTAAAGGCAGGACATTGAAAATATCTGAAAAGGTGATGATGCCTTTTTCGCCAGGTTTAAGCGTATCGCGAAGGTTTCCATTGGCAATGATGCTTAACATATATGGGGTAACATCATATGGATTTGCCTGAACAAGTGCATTGGCAACCGCTCTGAATGAATCTGTCGTAAGATGTCCAAGTCCTGAAGGACCTGCAACATTTTCTGAAAATTCAATTTCATAATCGGTAATGGCAACGGGGTTGTCTACTTCAACGCCTAAGTTTGCTTTGAGTGTTGCAGACAGTCCTGCATTTACCAGTTGTATGGTATCGTCAATGGATGAATTGCCTTCAATGGTGTCATCGATTGCAATTAAATTAAATGAATAATCCACCAGAGCGCTTGAGGCTAAATCATATCGAATATCCAGGCGACTTAAATTCTGACCATAGGAACCTGGTGAAAAAATAATGGTATTGCTTACTTTGAAGGGTTGAGCCGTCGCTGTATGCGCATGACCGGATGCAATGATATCGATACCGGATACGGCATTGGCCAAATCGTTGTCATCACCATTTCCATCCTCATTAACACCGCTGTGAGATAAAGCAATAATGATATGACAGCCGGCTTCTTTTAATGCATTCACTTTATTTTGAATGTGTTGGATATCGTGATCAAATTTTACCGGAGATGCAGCAGGAGCGTAACTGTCAGCTTCTATTCCCATTAATCCTAAAACGCCAACTTTTAGACCATTGGGAAGTGTTTTGATCATGCTTTCAACAATGCTGTTATTTGCCTTAAAAGCTGCTAATTCATTGTCAGCAGGAATGATCGCATTTGAAGCAATAATTTTGAACGAAAAAAAGGCATCAGGTTGGATGAGTTGGGTCGCTCTTGATGCATTGATGCCATTATTAATTAAAAGGGCAATTCCTTTTGGGGTCCAATCAAATTCATGATTACCTAAAGTAACGGCATCATACCCTAAAGCTTGAAAAAAGATCAAGGGAATCGGGGCTTCAGCGGATAAATCATACATGGTGCCCATAAAAAAATCGCCAGAATCAAACAGCATTACCGGAATTTTCATTGTCGCTTGTCGAACTTTAATCTCACCAATTTTTGCAGCAATACGGGCAAAACCACCGCGAACGATATCATTATCACTGGTATCCATTGGCGTATAATCGGCAAGCGGCCCATATCCACTGGCATGATTATGAATATCTGACGTTTGAAGGATTGTCAGATCCACAATGGTCGCCACTGAAATTGACTGTATTTCTTCAAGGTGTGACTTGACATCATTGGGTACTGGAGGGATCGTGGTTGCTTGATAATTGACCGCATATAAAACAGGTGCATTGGCTGTCTTGTTACCTGTGATGTTTATATAATCTGATGTTGTAACGACTCTTGTCAAACGAAGTAACGTATCAAAATCACTGGATTCGTCAGCGACAAATGGATCATTAAAAGGATCAAAATTTATACTTCCAGAAAAACCAGGAACTTTTTCAAGCATTCTTTGAACAATTGTTTTGACTGTTTCAGAAGTTTTTACATAGTTATCCGGCATATGGATGGTATTTTTGAAATATTTTTCTGGATCCTCATTATTGATGGCCATTTTTAAAGCTGCATCAGAATATTCCGTGCAGTTAATCCATTGGGTTGAGTTCGTTATGGCATAATACGATACCAGTTTTTCTTTGGCTTTCCCTTTTGCTTGAAGCAAATAAGGCGGGTCTAACTTTGATACATTGCATTTAAATGTTCCATCCGGCTCAATCAGTGCCATCACTTCAGCAATGTCCTCAGAGTCGTCATCTTCAGAAGAATCAAGGACATTCTTTTTCATTCCACGAATAGAGACTGTCCCAAGAATCGGGTCTCCATCCGCTGCCATGCCATTGATATAAATATTATCAGCTTTATTCATATTTACGTCATATTTGGAAGACTCATCGTCACCACAACCTGAAACGATCAAACAAAGACTGATAACAATCAATGCGCTGAGCATCGTTCTTATTTTTTTCATACCTTTATCCTTTCATTAAAATGTATAATTGATACTGCAACCAAAACCCCACACCTGACCTGAAGCACTCAAATGGGCACGTCTGTGATAAAATTCAGTGAGATCATAGCTTTCATTCATATTATGACTTTCACCGCCTAAATATCGTTTGTACTCACTTTTTCCATACTGAAAAACGATGTCTAAATTGATGTTGTCAAGATTGAGCTTTGTGTCATTATAGTAGAGACAGCTTCCATTAATTCCCATACCAAGAGAGTAGATTTTTTTATCGCCATCTGGCCATTGGAAATCCATTGTTTCATCTGGAACAGGGGTTGGATCATAGAAATATCCCAGACGAAGCGTCAGCCAGTCTTTTGCATACCATTCCATTCCAAATCGTTTTTGAATGGTATCCACCCATTTTCTTTCCAGGTCGAAAATTTTTGTTACGGTTTCACTGTCAAGAACTTCATTACCCGGAAGCGTATGAACCTGAAAGTCTTTACTCAAAGTGGTCACCTGCCTGTCCATAATAGACCACTGTGTCCAAACCATATCCATTTCAAAAGATAGTTTATCATGCGGCTGATATCGAATGCCCCATTGGAGTTGATCGGGTTGTTTGTAGTCCATCATGGCATCCATCGTATCAACGGTTTGATCCGGACGAACAACTTTAAATTCACCCTGATACCCTTCTTTCGTCTGGCTGCGATAGGTCAACCCCAAACGGGTTGTTGGTGTGGCCTGATATAACAGTCCAAGATTATATGAGATATTGAAATGATCAAACATTTCAACTTCAATTTCAGAACCATGATCTTTACCAGGTTCACCATCATAATGCGTTGAAAAAAATTTCGCTATTTGTTCTGAGGTTTCATGGCCTCCCAGACTCAATTGGGCTAATAAATCAGCCAGATATTTTTGTTCTTTTGTCAGGCTGGCACCTTTTGAATATAAAGCGGCTGCCGCTAATGAAGCGGTATTAATCTCTGGGGCGTTTGGATCTGCTTTTTTGGCTTCAGCGTTGATGGCTCCAAATATATCTTCTTCGGTAATCGCTTTTGCCTGTCGTTCAATATGTCCTAAATCCGAAGCAATATACAATATTTTTTCCAGACCAGTATGGGATTTTCCAAAAGACAGACCAAAGCCCACCGACAATTTATCATTCACTCGATAAGAGATACCTGGCGTAAAAACTTCCCTTGCCATATAAACATGATAGGCATTAAACGCTGCTGGGTTATTCACAGGGTTGGAATCAAACTCCAACTCTACCCCCCAGGGGACATACACAGCAAAGCCAGCACTCAATTTGTCGTTGATGGGCATGCTGAATCCCATACAAGGAACAAATAACCCTTTTGCATCATTGGAAAAATCTTTTGAATTTTTAAGCAAAGGGTCTTCGTGTTCACCCAAATCCTGTTGTGTTTGAGACACAACATGAAAATCTTCAATACTAAGATCAGGTATCAGAACCTGTAATCCCATTGAAAATTTCTTTTTAGTTACCCAGCTCATCCCTGCAGGATTGTAATACAGGGCAAAGGGATCATCTGCCTGCGCTGCAAAAGCGCCGCCCAATGCTGTTGCCTTGGCACCGATACCAAACGTATCGATATTACCGGCATGGGAGGGGATTGACATCAATATTATGATAGCTGCAAACAATACCCCATACATTTTTTCCTTCATAGAACCTCCAATCTTTTTTAATAGTGTTAATAATTTTTATATGTT
>PEAL01000290.1 GCA_002753725.1 Deltaproteobacteria bacterium | reverse complement strand
CATGTCAAGTACTTTTTGAAAAAATTAAAAAATCTTCGATGGATTGTGTATAACTCAACATATTAATATTATATTTATTTTTAATTTTCGGCCAGGCACTAATTACGATTTCGGTTTATTGTTTGGCGAAACGGTGCATAAAATACATCACATCACATCACATTACATTACATTATATCAATCTATTATGGAATATAGCAACTGATAATTCAACTCAACAGGAAGATATATAATACTCAATTTTTTATACGACGCATGAGTCAAGTTGTCTGGAAAATCTGGATCAAATCGTTCATTTTCTATTTACCAGGATCGAATTCCCCTTGAGGGTGTTCTTACCAAAAACACGACTAAGAGCTTTATTTGAAATGAGAGTAATCAAAATAGCCGGAGCCATAACAATAGAACCCGCACTAGCCGATAATACTGACATTGAATTATATTTCAGCACTGATACTTCTGGTGAGGAAAAATGAGATTATCCATTTCCCAAAAGAATAAATGGCGACCAGAAAACAGGATGCGCATACTTTTCTGAATGATATAGATTGATTTGAGCCTTTTGCAGGGCTATCGCTTTATTTGAAAAATTCATTGATGCGCAGTTCTTGTAAAATTGTTTCATCAAATTGTTTGTGGCATTTTTTTCAACAGGCCTCAGAGTGGCTATAACATTTTGTGCTCCAGTTTTAAATGCAATTCCTGCCAACCCTAAAGCAAAACGTTCATCGCCAATAGCTGTCTGGCATGCACCTAAAGTCAATAAATCTAATGGCTTTTCTCTGAAAATGCCCGAATGAATGATAGCAGCCAGATTGTTTAAAGATAACCGGCCATTGTACGTTAATAAGTAAATATCATCCGGCGTATTTCCAACATTGCCATGGGTGATAATATGAATAATATCAGGTGTTGAATATTGAAACTCTTTTATTAAGTTTAGGGTTGTAAACTTATCGTTAATCAACATTGTTCCACCAATAATTCTTTGAATGTCTTTTAATTGGGTTTCAATTCCTTTTAAAGTTGCAAATCCTTGTCTGGCCTGTGTGAGACCGCAGATTAAAGCCCTCTTTTGAAGATTGCTGCGCACTGATTGTTGGGTTTTATTTATAAAAGATATTGAAGGAAGAATAGCTATGGCATACTTTTCCATCAAGTATTTATTTGTTTTTTTGTCTAATAATGCACTAAAAGGTATTGTCTGTAAAATGCCCTCTGCTGCAATGAATATGGTATTGATGTCCTGCTGTTCAAGATCTTTTTCCACAGGGAAAATGAACCAGTCATAAAGATCTTTTGCATATTTATTGAATCTGAGCTTGCTGTAAGTTCTTAAATCAAATCGCTTTTTTAAACTTTGAATCCACTTTTCCAGTTTTTTTTGAGAAACAGGTACTGATTTATACGTTATCCCCTGAGGCATAATCGTTAAAAGAATTAATCGATCTGAAAGCGAAAAGGGATAAAAAAGGGCTGTTTTTTCAGGCATTCGATCAGGTATGACAGATGGCTTATCATAATAGTTGATACATTCATCTTTAAAATGATTTTTAATTTCTGCCTGTTTCAATTGTTCAATGGTCTTTATTGCTGTTTTAAGTGTCACTGTTGGTAATGTGCCTGAATCGTCATATGATTTGAGTAGTAGACTTACATAGCCATAATACACTGGTTTTACTTTTTGTTTATAAATTGTATCACTATTATGATATCCCATAAAAAAGGCGTGTTGAAAACTTTCCATCGTATCAATGGATTGTTGATATAAACTGATCGCCTCTTTTGTTTTTTCCATTGATTCAAATATTCTTCCGAGTTGCCATTGCAATTGATATAATGTTTCAGGATAGTTCTTGCCGGCAAAAAACACAGCCTTTCTTGTCAATTGAAGTGCCTCTGGATAATTCTTTTGCTTTTCAAATAATTGGGCTGACTCACCCAGTGCCGATGAAATAATCGCATTATTGTTTAATTGTTTGCCAATGGATAACGCTTGATTAATGATTGAATGCATTCTTTGCATTGAAATCAATGTATCATTTACACTGATTAAAGGCATTTTTTGTAAAAGAGCATTTAATGACATCAAATATATCGCTTTATCATAAGCATTGGGCATTTTTTTAATACACGCATGGACTTTTTCAGCCAGCAGATTGGTAAAGCCTGGATCACTATTTTTTAATTCCAGGCGGATCATATTGATCAGAATAACACATTTCAGGGTGGACTGCATATTTTCCAGTTGAGCCAGTGCAGACTTATATTCAGATAATGCCAGAGTGTTTCTCTTTGAAAGGGCATGGCCATTTGCAATATTGTTTAAAACACTGGCCATAAGAAATTTGTTTTTTATTTTTTCAGAGAGGTGCAATGCTTTTTTCCATAATTTTTCCGAGGATTGCTTATCACGATTCAACAGTTTGATCCCACCCAGCACATTCAAAACCATTGCTTTATTGAAATGATCCATATGATCAATTTTTTCAAAGGCTGATGATATTTCCTGAAATGATTTTTGATATTGCCCGATTTTCTGCCAGGAAATGCTCATGTATGCTTTCACAGGCACGAAGAGAGGATTGTCAGTTGATATGCTAAACATACATTTTTCCAAGACCATTAACGCCTGCTTGAACTTACCTTGTTGAAAAAGCGCTTCTCCTTTTTTGGCCTGTTGAAAATGAACATTTGAACCATAATATTGCTCAATAAAAATAAGAGGGATTGCCGGGCTTGCCAAAAAAATCATCATAGGGTGGGACAATACCATCTTTATCATTAATAATCAGTTTGCTGATAGATTCAGCTCTTCTTTGAGAACAAGGATTGTTTGACCACCTTGAAGGGTTATAGAACCTGTCAGGACGTTTGCCAATATCTTTACTGACTTCAGTTTGAATGGAGTTAATGGAAATTTTTCCAGGGATACCAAGTTTAGAAGATGCACTTACAAGCGTTTCTGCCGATTGAAAATATGAATTTGACTTAATACTTATATTTCCGCCATTTCCGCCATGTGCATCGGCTATAATTGAACTTTTATTTAAAACAACAAATTTTGGATTGGAAATAGTAATATTCCCGCCATTTTCGTTTCCATAATTTACATTGGTAGTTATTTCAGCCTTCTGAAGAAGCACTGTGTCTGTTGAATTGATGACAATTTCTCCGCCATTGGCATTTTGAGCTGATGATGTTATGACGCCTTTATTCAAAAGCGATACCAATGGCGCCGAGATCATAATTTTTCCAGCACTGTTTTCCTTGTAGTTAATTTCACTTTCCGAACTTGAGAAAATACCACTCACACAATAATCAATAGCATCCGGATGATCTTTTCTGTAATCAAGCTGTGACCATTCGTGCCCTTTAAAATTGAAATTTGAACTATCGCCTGATATTTCTAATTTTTTATCAACAGTGATTTTAATTGACCCACCTTTACCACCACCAGAAGTGCTTGATTCTATTCCACCGCCATCTTTAATGATTAAATTGCCCGCTTCAATATAAATGTTACCGGCATCACCATCATTCTCACCATGCTTTCCTTCTCCTGTAGTTCCTGTTGTAATACCACTGTTGATTCCATCGGTATTTCTCCCATGAGGATTGACACCTTCAATAATTAAGGATTCATAAGCCTTTACTTCAATATCTCCTCCATTGGCAATATTATGCGTTTGTGTCGTAAATCCACCACCATCTTTGATAGATATGTTTTTTGCCTCTACAACTATTGTGCCGGCATCACCGGTTATGCCATCTTTTGTTTTCGCTTTACTTTCTAAACCGCTCCCTCTGCCAGTTGGAATATTACCTTCAATACGAATGGATTCTTCTGCAAGTAATGAAATGTTGCCAGCTTTCCCTTTTCCATGAGTTGAGGAGATGATACCACCACCATTCATTATAATATTTTTTGCTTTAATATTGATATCACCCGAATTACTGATCGCAGTATCTTTGCCAAAATTGCCAATATTACTTGAAGAAAAAATGCTGCTGTTGACATGACCTTCATTTTCTCCTGAAATGGTCAATGTCTTTTTAACAACAATATCTATGCTGCCCCCACCCTCTTTTATCGTTGAATAGGTATTATTCGATATAACACTTCCATGTAACATAGACATTTCATTTGTTTTTATGTCAAGAAAGCCGCCACTATCAAATTCTGATGAAAAATCTTTGTACCGATAAGCGCCTATGTTGATAATACTATTATCCATTAATAACTTGTCTGAACGAATGTGAACCTTTCCCGATTGAATATCCAGTGATGAAAAATCTTTAAGTTCAATTGTACCCAGTTTTTCAAAAGAATCAGTTCCAAAATCATCCTTTCTGAGATCAATTTCGCCTTTTGATGCAACACTGAATAAATTCAAGGTTGAGTTTTCAGCAAGGATTGTTCCTAAAGGGATAGGCGTTGTTAGATCATGGCTTTCATCTGGATTTTGTTTGATAGAAAAATCTGTTCTGCTTCCTTTATCCATAACAATATTGCCGCCTATCAGTGAGATTACATGACCGGATTCCACATGCATTCCACCCAGCATATTGGTTAAATCAACAATTGAATTTAAAATATCTTCAGGTTCAAATTCTTCATAATTATCTGACAATGGAACATGAACTTCACCTTTTCCTTCAATTATGATATCAGCAATATCACTATCCATAAAACCAAAAGCAACTGGCGGCGCAGATGTTAACACAGAATGTTCTCCAATTTGCGCATAAAATTTTTCTTCTGTATCAAATTTCAAGTAATCACATGTTGATGTAAAAAAAGATCCACCAATGCTTAACTTAAAATTACCTCCAAAAATAAATCCTGATGGGTTGAGAAGGTAGAGGTTTGTAGAACCATCAATGGCATTGCTTAAGGTTACAGGGCCATTTATCCAAGATTGTTCATTGGTTATACGTGCAATGACATTTTGAACGTCGGGTTCAACAATAAAATTTGCAGCTTCTCCCTTGTAAACATTAAATATGCTGAAACTGTGGAATAAGTTGGCATCTTTTTGGGCTCCTCCTTTAATATTATAAATGGTATCTACGTTTATTGTAGGATCATTTATATTTTCTATCACCTCAACATGCGTACCAAAATCGTTTCCAATAATGCTGTCACTTTGAGACAAAGCATTATTATTCAAAGTCGAACTAAGCAAAACAAGGAAGAAAGTATTTACCATCAAAAAAAAATTCTTCATTATATATTTCTCCAATTAAGCCCTGATAGGGGCGACATAAATTTTGTTGATTGATGGAAAAAATTTCGTCCCTATCAGGGCTTAGGAATGCTCGAAAAATAATTATTTTTCGAGCATTCCTTAATAAAGAACCTGTTATTGCCCTGGTATATCAATTACATTTTTCCAATCTATATAAAAGTCTTTGCCGAATATGTTTATTCTAATACTTTTATTGTCGCATCTTGTTTCGTCAAAATATAGAGTCGCAAATTTTATTGGCAGGTATTGATTATAAACAATAGCCTTTCCAGATGTAAAAACGCCACAATTAAGATCTATTTTGATATCAGTCAATTTGCAATTCAATGTTCCAACAACACAATCAAGTTTTGCATCCGCATTAATGATTTCATCTTCAACCAGCAGCATCCTGTATACATCAATCAGATCTATTTGAATCGCAAAGGGTCCAATTTTAATACTAATCTTTGGTTTGTCACACGAAGACCCATCAAAATCTAAAGTAAAACCATTAAATTCAATACTGCCAGCAACAGGAACCGGTAATTGTTTATAATCTCCAACATCAATTTTACAAACAGGGTCAATACGTAGCTGATTAAGTTTGCACTTATAGTTTTTATCATTATAAATAGCATCTATATTTCCATTGATTACATCAGAAGGCAAAATTGATAAATCAATATTATTTACCGATCCACTCCCATTCTTATTGGAGAATACAAAAGAATTGCTTTTGGCTGAAACAGTGTGGGTGTTTGCCGAAAACTGGTTGTAACTATTGCATGAAATTTGAAATTTGCCTGAATAAGTTCCCTCAGAAACTGAAATTGCGTTACCACTGGTTGTTACTGCAATCATGCTGCTGTTATTATCAATACTGACATTGAATTTTCCATTAACAGGATAGCCCTCTTTTGTAATCAGATTGTTCATTGTAATGTCATATAATTCTTGTTTGGTTTTTGTCTGCATGCATTTTGACAGGCCGGGATAATGAAATACTATCGTGTTTTCCTGAATAATATAAAAATCAACACAGGGAAAATTGTTGCGAATCATACTGATATCTGGTGTGATATCCTGAATATCTCTGAAACCAATATCTGTCAGATCATTTGTTTCAGATAGTGCTAAAATGATGCATTTGTTTCCGGATCTATTTTTTGCAGAAAACATTTGCGAATTTCCGGATATATCAATGTTATGACGCAGGTAATAAGTTAAGTCTGAGACATCTACTTTAAGATTAATATTAGGATCCAATGATTTCTTTTCTTGTGCAGAATATGGTTTACCTAAAATTACACTGCGAATGGTTTCTTCAGATGAAAAACCAGATGAAACCATAAAAATAAAAAATAAATTCAGACATATCATAATTGTTTTCATGAGCGATTCCCTTTTTTAAAATATAAAAATTTTATTTGTGACGCACTTTTCTCAATTGCAAAATCATTATATGGGGTGTTATCTGAGAAAACCTACCTTCGGGTGAAAGGTTTTCTAACAATGTAATAGATTTGTGCTTCCCTGTTATGACCCGGTACATGAGATACTGTATAACGGCATTGTTTTTGT
>PEAL01000289.1 GCA_002753725.1 Deltaproteobacteria bacterium | reverse complement strand
TCAACCGCATAAATTTGACTGGAAGCCCCCCCCCAAATGCCGGTTAATTTGTTACCAGAGGGAAATGGGTTTTCCCATTGCCACAGATCTGCGTAGCCGGTTACAACAAAACAAAAAAGACTTAAAAATAAAATTTTGAAGATAATAGGATATTTATGTATTGTATGGGTGTTGTCTGGCATATTTGTTTCCTTTTTGCCTGAAAATAATCACTTTTACACATTCAAAAGATCGCGGTTGGAATTTTTTTTGTTGTTTGAGCCAACCGCAATCTAGTGAATACATGACACCCGGGTAAAAAGAAAGGAAAAGATAAGTTTTAAGGTAGGTAAACGTTATTCAAATCAATCCATAGCTCAACTACTTTTTTGAAGTTCCATTCAGTACCACAAGAAAGTTTTTTTAAATTAATCAAAACTGTTATACTTTTTCATCGTATAACATACCCATCATTTCTTCCATTTTTGCAGCAAGATCCAGCAAATTTTCTGGTGGAACTTCACGAACCACCTCTTTGGTCTCTTCGTCAATAACACGAATGACAAACTTGCCAGTATCTTCATGAACTGCAAATCTTAATCCGACATTATGCACATCATTGGCATAATCTTCAATAACCTTTGCCACCGATTCAATACCCTCTCGAGTCCTCAAAAGATCTTTGACATCTTGAGGGGGTTGTTCTATGGGCGCTTCTTTTTTAGCGTCCCGTGAGGGAATGTCTTCAGTGCGTTTTTTGACAACAATCTGTTGATGATCGCTATCTGTTGAAAATTTCTTTGCAGTCAAGACTTTGCTATCAGCATACTTTTCTGCAATCCTCTTTCCAAAATCCTTGTCCGGTGATTCCTGCTTCGCGTCTTTAGAGTAATCAACCACCGGTGGCGCAGGGGTGGTGTTGTAGTTGTTGGTTGAAATTGGGGTTACTGTGTTCATGATACGCCTCCTATGAGTTTTTTATCAAAAACCAATATGCCTACGGCAATTATTACCATGACATATTTTTATGATCCTTAAGACATAAATCCAAGGGATCATAAAATATTAAGTTATTCATAATGCATTATATGCATGTAACTGTTTTCTTTTTTTACTAAATGAAACCAATTTTTCTTTGATTGAATGATGATGACGGCTCAGTTCCTCTCGCACAGATTGTACCTGACTGTGAACATTTTCAATCAATGATTTGCTCCCTTTTAGTTCAGTAAAAGGGTGTTGTTTTAATTGTTCCATCACCTGTTGGTGTTCATTTGATAAAGAATCAAGTTGTTCAGCTGTTGCATTTTGTTTAAGAGACTCACTGATTCTCTTTGTAATATTTGAAAGAGAAGCAAGCAACTGAATACTGGATGATTTTGATTCAGATATCAATGGTTAATCCCCTTCCCTGAGTTCCTGCATGATGAGGATCATGGGCTTCCTTTAAATAATTTTTTGCAGCACCATCAAAGGCATCCTTGATATCTTTGAGAATTTTTTCAGCATCATCAAGCAATGATGAATCATCTTGAATATTTGCCTGAGTTAACTGGTTCATCAAAAATTTATATAATCCTGACAGATTTTCTGCGATTTCTCCGCCGACGGATTTGTCAAGGGCTGCATCAAGTTGTGACAGAATCGTAATAACTTTGCTGATATT
The DNA here is from genome assembly GCA_002753725.1 of Deltaproteobacteria bacterium. Classification (GTDB taxonomy): domain Bacteria; phylum Desulfobacterota; class Desulfobacteria; order Desulfobacterales; family Magnetomoraceae; genus Magnetomorum. The sequence goes on along the minus strand of PEAL01000289.1, from coordinate 5,213 downwards.
TTCATTACGAAGTTTTGCATCGTTTTGATCGATTCCTTGTCTGGCATACTGTGTATAACGACTGGCGCCGTCTAACAGCATGAGCAAATTTTTAATATTTTGTTCAGGAATATGTTGTGTCGTGTTATTATTCATGAATAATCCTTTATCGTAATTTTTTATCAGGCTGCCATTGAAAAACCGCGCTGAATTTGTGGTTTTGGAGGAACAGGCTCTTGAGAGATGACTTTTGTTTTATCGTGTAGACTTTCAGCAGCGCCCTCGAAGCCTTCTCTGATCTTAACGAGTAACTGTTCGACTTCTTCCAAAGGTTCCTTTTCATTGTTAATGTTGGCATATGACAGACGGTCCATCATGTATCGGTACAAATCAGATAGTGATGCTACAAACTCAGCACCGACATCTCTATCCAAAGCACAATCCAGTTCAGTCAAAATTGCCAGAACTTTGGAAATATTTTCACCTTTAAGCTGAATGCTTTGCTTTTCAAGTCCCATTCGTGCAAAGCGGGTAAACCGGGCAGCACCCTCCAGAAGCATTAATAAAATTTTTTCTTTATTGTCAGTCTGCTGCTCTTCTGTACGAGAATACTCCGAATAACCCATAGGCGGCATAACGAGCTCCTTTCTAATCTGTGTTTACCCTAAAATTATATTGAAGGCATTTGCCCTGTTCAATCTGTTATAGACCAAAAAAATTCTTTTATCCTGCCATTGATGCCAACTGACTGGCTAAATAAGAACTTGTGGTTTGATATTTACCCATTAATACTTCAAGAGAGTTGAATTGTGCACGAGTACGTTCTAATTCAGCTTCAATCCGAGCATCTTGTCTCGCGATTTGTTCATCTAAACGATCAATGGTTGACTGAATTCCATCTTGACGCGCCAGTAATATTCCTTTTTGATCACCGGCATAATTTTCAACCATATTGTCAATGGCATCAATTAATTGTACCGCAAATCCCTGTGATGTTGTGGTGTCATTGGTAAAAAAGCCAATAATCGCATCAGAATCTGCACTGATCGCCTCGGTAAGTTTTTCTTTGTCAATACTCATTTTTCCAAAATTCAGCGAGATCCCCATTTCAGTTAGATTATTATAGGCGGAATTTACACCAGCGACATCTCTAAAAGACAGGTTAAATAATTTACTTTTAATCAACGAAGTGGTTGAATCTCCCATCAGCGGCCCATATTTAATTGGAGAATCGTCGTCGTCTTGTTCTATTTCATCTCCAGATAAAATGGTTATCAAGTCCTTCATACCATCCTCAAGGGTTTTAGCGGATGCATCCTCTTTAAGCTGGACACCTTGATATTCTTCAAAAAATTCAACCAGATCATTATAAGCGTCCGCAATCGTTTCAAACTTTTCTACCATTGCAGTGCTGTCTTTGGCCACATTGAGTGACAGCGTATCATAACTGAGTGTCGTTGTATTATAGGATGTCTTATTTAAATTTAAGGTAACACCCGTTAACATGTCATCAATGGTGTTGGAACTTCGTTTGATTGTGGCTCCATCAATGACAACAGTGGCATCCTGACTGTATTGGGACCGGGTCATATTTTTGGAATTGACATACATGAGCCCTTCAAAAGCGCCAGGTACAGTAAAACTATCAACATTAGTTACATAGAGATATGCCTTTGCAGCGTCAGTACTATCAGTTACAGTCGTTGCTGTTACAGCGGGTGTCCCAATACCATTAATTCCTGTCGCTATTTGAGCGATTGTTTCAGGTGTACCGCCAGGCACTGCATGTGTTGCTCCATTAAAGGTGAAATCGCCTGAATTTGTATCTGCTGTGTTAATAGAAGATATTGATTGAAAATACATATTATTTTGTTGAAAGGTATCATTATACTCCAACGCGGCAATATCTGAATCCCATGTGTCAACCCCATCTGCACGAATAAAGACTTTTCCGTTTGAAATATCTGTCACCACGGAAGCTTTAGCAATGGTGGCACTGCCTGAATATTTAACTGTGGTTGAGCCTTTATCGTACCAGTTGGAACTATCGTTAATCTTATCGACAATATCTTGCATGGTATCTGTTGCTGAAACAATGATGTCATAAGCATTATTGATTGTTATCGTTCCTGCGCCAAACGTTTCATACGAAGCAGCTGATTTGGTTTTAAAATTATCATAGGACAATTGCGAAAGTCCTGTGGAATCAATATCGGTAGAATCGCCATCGTCAATGGCAATATTGACAATATTCTCATCACCCGCTTCTTTGGCTGAAATCATCAGTGTATATTTACTACCATCATAAACCGTTGCAGCAACGACATCCATGCCAGCAGTACCATTGATTTCATCGGCAATGCCCTGAACGGTGTTATTACCAGAATCAATGGTAATGGTTTTGGCTGTTCCATTTCCAACCTGAATGGTCATGGTGCCAGTTCCCAGTGTTTCCGTGGAAGAATAAGCTCTTGCGCTGGCAACTTTATTTGCTTGTGCCAGAGCGGTCACCTGAAAATTATAGGACATGGATTTTGCAGTGGAAGTGGCTGTGGCTGTTAAAACGGTTTCATCGGTTGATGTTGCTGACAGGGACGTGAATTCACTGGAAGTATCCATCTCTTTTGCAGCGGTTCGTAAGGCCGTTAATTTTGCCTGAAGCGTGCTGTAAGCGGATAATTTTACATTATAATCCGTTTTTCGTTCTTCCATTAATTCCACAGGTTTTCGATACGCTTCTCTCAGTTGCGCAAACATGCTTTCTGTATCGATTCCTGACATTAAACCGCCGACTGCTAAAGTTCCGCTGGCCATAGGTCACCTCCCTGGTAAATGGTAAAATTATTTAAAAAGATTAAGCATTAAATAATGTTGAAAAATAAATGTTGAATAGTCCTATTGTGAAATTCAACGCTTATTATTAAACATTGCTTTGAAGCTAAATAGCGGTTCAGAATAAAATTCTGAACCGCATAACAATAAAGAGCTTGAAATATTTTGATTTCCTTGTTCCCATTTCTGGGAACAAGGAATAAAATTCATGAAAAAGATTAGCCAAGCAGAGACAGAACTTGTTGCGGCAATTGATTGGCTTGAGCCAACATGGCAACACCAGATTGAATCAAAATCTGAGCTTTTGTCATGTCTGCTGTTTCGCTGGCGAAGTCTGCATCGAGAATTCTGGATCGAGAAGATGACAGATTTTCGGCAACGTTCTGCAGGTTGGCAATAGTTGATTCAAATCGGTTTTGTACTGCACCAAGGTCTGCACGAATATTGGCGATGTAATCGAGACCACCATCTACAGTGCTAATAGCAGTTCTTGCACCGTCTCGTGTGCTGATATCCAAATTTTCAACCGTATTTGTTGTAGCCGTTGAAAGCATACTGTCGGCAGCAGTAACAAACAAGTCAGATGTAGAACCACCCGTTGTTCCTGACGTAACCGTAAAGTAACCATTATTCAACGTTGATTCAAAAATGACTGTTCCACCAACAAAACTACTGTCAGATGCTGCTGCTTCTGCTCCTGCACCGGCTGCAGAAACGTCTGTGAGGCTTGTTGGGGCTGATCCTGTAGTCGTCGTTCCATCTGCTTTCAAACCAACAAAAGAAACTGAGGATCCACTACCTTCTCCTAAATCAATATCTTGTATACCAATACTGTATCCTTCTGAGCTGTAGAGAATAATCTCTGTTGTTCCCTGGAGGTAAGCGTATATACCTGTTGAACTGGTTTGTTCATTAATTGAAGAAATAATATCCGTTACACTTGTTCCAGAAACTGATTTTCCTTCTGCAGTTCCGCCTTTTCCTTGAATCGTAAAGGTCACAGTACCTGTACAGTTAAATTCGTATAATTTGGCGTAGCTAACGGCTCTTGCGCTTACACCGGTGTCAGAGGCACTTGAGTTAATACGATCAGCAATTTGATATGCTGACCAGTTGGCGGTCAGATTAATTGTTTCAGTACCTAAAGATCCAACCAGTGTAAAAGAATCAGCCGTATCCAGGTTTGTTTTCAGTGTATTCGTTGAACCTGCTGAATTTGCTGCTGTCATAAAACCATCTGTTGAGAGCGAACCACTGGAAAGCCCCAGATCCAGTGCTTTGGCACTTGAAATCGTCAAGGATATTTCCTGTCCAGTATTGGCACCCACCTGGAAGCGTTGTCGTGCAAAGGTTCCATCCAACAGATTTTTACCATTGAACTGGGTGTTTTTGGCAATACGATCAATTTCCATTCTCAATTGATCAACTTCTTTTTGAAGGTTTGAACGATCAGCAGCGCTATTGGTATCATTCATTGACTGAACAGCCAACTCACGCATTCTTTGAAGAATGGAAGATGTTTCTGTCAATGCGCCTTCAGAAGTTTGAGCCAAAGAAATACCATCATTGGCATTTCTAACCGCCTGATTCAAACCACGAATCTGGGCAGACATACGACCACTGATTGCAAGACCAGCAGCATCATCAGCTGCACTGTTGATGCGCAGACCGGATGACAAGCGTGATAAAGATGTTCCCAGTAATCCCTGGCTTTGGCCAAGAAAACGTTGGGCGTTTAATGAAGCGACGTTAGTGTTAATTGTCATTGGCATGGTAAATACCTCCTTTTAGCAATTGTTTTTCGGTTAATTTTTTAAGGGCGTCATGTTTAAAACATCATTAATGAAACTTTTTGTTTTGATGTTTGATTTATTTATCGGCGATCCCCTGTATCTCCTTTAACAAAAATGCTGAATTTTTTCTAATGGTCATGCATTTTTTTTGCCAGATTCTGGTAAACGTAGTTTCTATTTTTTTTGTATGCCCGATACTATTACATATTTTAGCCTGAAGCATTATTTCTCTTAAATATAATCTGAGTTGTACCAATACATTTATTTCTTTTGTCAGTGCTTGAGCCTTATAAAAGAAATCGGATTTATTGTTTGCAATCCAATCAGAAAGCCCTACAGACCATAGAAGGCTTTTGCTTACCCGACCGGCATGATTGAAACCTTCAATGGTCAGCACCGGTATTCCCATTACTAATGCCTCACATGTTGTTGTGGTGCCATTATACGGGAATGGATCCAGAGCGATATCTACTTGATTATATAGAGAAAGATGTTGTGATATGGACCGAACTTGGCCTGTCAGGAACAACCGTGATTGAGCGATGCCATTCTGATTGAACAACTGAAGTATTTGTTTTTGAACAGATATATCCTGAAGCGGCCGGCTTT
>PEAL01000288.1 GCA_002753725.1 Deltaproteobacteria bacterium | reverse complement strand
CCTACACGTTCTCGGACATAGGTTTGATTCCGGTTTTTGTTTGAGGGCAAACACAAGGTTTGCCCCTACAGTTTGTCTTCGTACATAGGTTTGTTATTGGTATTTGTTCAAATCAAAAGTCCGACTTTTTGGGAATGCGCCCGATCGGGAAGTGCTATAAATTACAACCGCAACAAGAACCTGGAGCTGAAGCTCCAGGCTATTATCTGTCGTCCCTAACGGGACTTAAAGTGTTGTTTTTAAACAAAATTCTTTTTAGTCTGACGGCTATGGGCTTCGCCCTGGGCTATATTAATTCGCCCTTTCAGATACAAATAAATCTAAAATGTCCGACTTTTTGGGAATGCGCCCTCCCAAAGCTAAAGCTTTGGGACTCCATCCAAGGGACAAGGAACTTCCAAAGCTAAAGCTTTGGGACTCCATCCAAGGGACAAGGAACTTCCAAAGCTAAAGCTTTAGGACGCCACCCAAAATGGGGAACTTATTTTTCGAGAATTCCTTAGCTTTTCAATGCGTTGCGTGGCTACAGAAATCTATACAACGGGCTGACTTGTAAACGTAATATATTCTAAATTTTTCAATTTACTGTCCAACTGTTGAAATGCTGTCAGCAATGAAAACAAACAACAATACGTGTAGCCATAGCCATAGTATTGAATGCCTAATTTTGTTGTGAGCAGGCTGAAACCAAAATTGCAGGACAAGAAAACCATTGTCACCAGAAGAACACTTTTTCGCTGATCAAAATAAAACAAAATAATCACATTAATCACCAGTAAAATATTCAAAAATGCACCAATAAGCGTTACCCGAAATATGGGGGCCTGTAATGCTGAAAAATTTAAGGCTTGGATGATTTCAGGTGTAAATACAATGCACATCAGGGTGACAGCCCCTTGAATAATAAATATTTCCCGAATACTTTCTTTGAGCGTGGTGATCATCATATTTTTTTCTTCCAAAATATTGGCCATATCTTTTTTACCCATTACTTTGGAATAATATTTACGATAGTGATCATAAAAGCTTGTTTCAATTTTCAACATAAACATTGCCAAGGTCGGCACAATGGTCAGATATGAAAAGAACAAAGGAGAGTCATATAAATTGTGCGTTCTAAAATAAGGCACGATAACATTGGAGTCCGGCGCTGTCCAAAATACAAATTTATCCACCCAGATCCCCAGGTTGAAACAAAAACCAATACAGGCCAGGTCCCAAAATTTTCTAAAATAGAGAAACAGTTCACTGTCCCAAAACTTCGATGGCGGGAACTCTGCAAGAAGCCTTGCAATGAGCCAAAATAAAGTGATTGCCTGTCCAATGAGATACCCCAATACATCGCCTTCAACCCCCATAAAAGAACCCAGTTGAAAAACAAGGACAATACTGACAATAGATCCAATAGCAAAAGAAAATACAACACTGTGATAATCTTTGACTGCCGATAAAAAAATCATGCTCAACCAGATCATGTTGATCACGAGAAACAATATTACGCCAAGAAATTTATGAAGCAGGGATATTTCAAAAAGCCAAAGTCCAAAAAAAGAAAGTAATGAGCCAGCAGAAAGAATAATCACTGTGCAGGTATAAAAAGTTGTCAGCACATGATCAATTTTTTGTCCATAAAGTTGATCCGCAAGATAGCGGGTACAAACCAGTTGAAGGATCCCACTAAAAATCAACGAGGACGCATAAGTATAGACAACGGTTGATCGAAACAGTTCATGAGCACTGGCATCTTCTCCTCCTCGAAAAATGCCTAACACAGCAAGGCATAATATAGACATCAGCCAGGGGCCCGAAGAAATCATGGCTGAATAAAGGTAAGCAGTGAATTCACTCAAAAAAGTTTCATGACGCATGATGCGTTTCAGCTCAAAACCAATACCTGCCATTTGTTCTCCTCGGAAGAAAAGGTCTCGAGAACTTACGACTCTCGAGGAAAGGTAAAGATGGGGTCACATTTTTGATTCAGATTCTTCAGGATAAGCATCTTTAATTGCAAGAAAGACATCCAGATGAGTAAAAAATAAATCAACCAGAGTGGGGTCAAAATGTTCACCCCGTTCGGCTTTGATCAAGTCCAGGATTTTTTCTAAAGGCCAGGCTTCTTTATAAACCCGTTTATAGCTCAATGCGTCAAAAACATCCAACAGGCCTGTAATTCGACCAAAGATATGGATGTCTTCTCCTTTGAGAAGTTGAGGGTATCCTTTACCATTCCAGCGTTCATGATGTTCCAGGGCGATATTGGCCGCTGCGCGCATGATTTCTCGATCAGAATGTTTGAGAATATCATAACCGATTAATGTATGGGTTTTGATCACTTCAAATTCTTCTTTGGTCAGTTTTCCTGGTTTGTTTAAAATCGTATCAGGGATACCAATTTTTCCAACATCATGCATGGGAGAGGCCAGTCGAATTAGTTCTGATGCATATTCATCCATACCAGACATCAGGGCCAGTTGATACGAATATTCAGCCACACGTCGAACATGGTTGGCTGTCTCTTTGGAACGTGTTTCAACCACTTCACCAAGGGTAATCACCACTTCTTTTTGGGTATCCACCACTTCACGATTGAGATAAATATTGTCCAGTGCAATGGCAACATTGGAGGTAAAAATGCGGATCATGTTTTTATCCATATCCGACAACTGTTGGTTGTATCCCCCCATATACAAGAGATTTTTAGAGCCATTTCTACTGATAAAATGTCCGGCATAATCGGTATTTGAAATAATGCCATCTTGAGCGTTGGCAGCATCATCGAGTAAATCTCTGATATTGTCTGGTATGGATTCTTCAAGGGGTTGATTCAGGCAATCTTTGAATTTTCCTGAAGCTGCAATAATTTTCAATTCACCTTCATCCTGAGCTGCTGTGAAACCTGAGGCATGAAGAAAAACCGACTGGTTATCCAGGCCTAACAGTGATGATAATTGTATAAGTGCGCCATTGGCAAATTGTTTCAAGGATTGGAGTCTGAAGAGAGATACCGATGATTTAAGGATTTGTTCGAGTCCCTGCCTGTTATGCTCTATAATATTGATATCTCGAAAAGAGCGTATGGCGGAGGTTACTGTGGTAAAGAGGGATTGTTCGGTGAGCATACTTTTTAGTTTGTAATCATTGATATCGTAACGTGTGATAATTTCCCGCTCAGGTGCTTGGCCTGGTTGACCGGTGCGCAAAATAATTCTGACAAATTTATTGTTCATGACATCTCTGATATGTTTGACCACTTCCAGCCCGGCATTCGGAGACTCCATGACCACATCCAGGAGAATGAGCGAACAATCAAGATGATCCATAATCAGCTTTTTAGCTTCTTCCCCAGAATAAGCACTGACAAACAAGAGACCGCGCCCTTCAAATTTAAAATCTTCCAGAACCATTCGAGTAACGGTATGAACTTCATCCTCATCATCAACAATCATGACCTTCCAGTACTGACTGCTTTCTTTCTCCGGTATTTCTTCATCCATTTCGTCCGCAAAAACAATACTTTCATCTGAAAACAAATCATTATCTTCTAATGCACTCATGACAAAATCCTTTTTTTTAAAACGATTATTTTGTTGTCAATACGGATCGTAATTTTATTCCCAGGTCTTTAAGAGTGATCGGTTTGAACAAAATATCTCTGATACCAATGGCATCAATATTTTCCTGTGTTAACTGGCTGCTGTATCCGCTGCAAATAATCACCGGTAAGTCTGGACGAATGTTTAACACTTTTTTCGCCAATGTCATTCCTGTCATTTGAGGCATGGTCTGATCTGTCAATAACAGATCAAAATGATCAGGATTTTTTTCGAATGTTTCTAACGTTATCTGGCTACTCAATTGAGATGTCACTTTATAGCCTAGTCTTTTTAGCATTTGCTCCAGTGCTTTGACAACATCCAGTTCATCATCGACCAGCAAAATATGTTCACCATTACCTCTTGTGTTATCCGTGTCTATTTTCTGATGATGTTGTTTTACAGCCGCTTGAGATGCCGGGAAAAAGACAGTGAATTGTGTACCTTTTTTCAGATTGCTCTGAACAAAAATATGCCCGCCATGATCACTGACAATACCATGAACAACCGAAAGCCCCATGCCTGTGCCTTCACCAGGTTCTTTTGTGGTAAAAAAAGGATCAAAAATCTGTTCTTTGATGGTATCGTCAATACCAATACCTGTATCTTTGACCATCAGATAAATATATTTTCCAGGCAAGACATTGGGATATTGACTGGTATCTTCTTGAATGATCTCTCGTTCACAGACAAGAAGTTCAATACACCCCGCATCTTTTTCTTTAATGGCATGATAGGCATTGGTGCATAAATTCATAACCACCTGATGCAACTGAATCGCACTGCCCAAAATCGGTGGCATCTGTTCTTGAATATCCTGCTTGATATCTATGGTTACTGGTATGGTGGCCCGCAGTAACTTTAATGCTTCTTTAATAATGGTCTGAATGTACAAAGGCTTTTTTTCCTGGTCGCCTTTTCTAGCAAACATCAAAATTTGTTGAACCAGGTCTTTGGCACGTTCAGCCGACGTCATCACACGGCTTAGGTAACGTTGTACTTTTTCATCGTTTGGCGTTTCATTAATTGTCATCTGTACATAAGCAAAAATGGGAAACAAAATATTATTAAAATCATGGGCAATTCCACCGGCCAATGTTCCTATTGCTTGCATTTTTTGGGCCTGTCTGAGTTCGGTTTCCAGAATTTTTTTCTCATTTTCAGCCTTCTTGTGGGCTTCAATTTCTCTGAGCAGGTCGGTATTCATTTTTTCAAGTTGACGGGTTCTTTGTGCGACACGATTTTCCAGGGCTAAATTTGCCGCTTCCACTTTTTCACGCTCGATTGCCAGTAGTTGTGTCAGATAAAAATTTCTTCGTTCATTCAACTCCCTGGAATAACAAGCAAACATCCCAACAAAATTGGCTCCGACAAAAAAGAAATTATTATTGATAAACATCAATATGGGGGTATCAGAATTTAGTGCAGCGATTTGATATAAAATAACGATTATCCAGCCTGTTACACTTGCTAAAACAAATCGAAGTCTAAAAATAGTAAATCCAAAAAAGAGGACCAGTATCAGACCGGCATAATAAGTATAATTGGCTGGTGGTGGTGCAATAATTGTCATGCAGATAATGCCGATACCGCCAATAATTTCAACGCAAGCAATCCAGAAATGAAGGCTGGAACGAAACTGATCAAAAAAAGATATGATCAAAACAAGTGCCGCTGCCGGACAAAAAAATCCAAAACGAATGGCCCATATAATTTCTTTCTGATCAGGAATCAACTCGGCATCAAGGATGCCAAAAAAACCATAAAATATAATGGCCAGTCCGAGGGATATTCTTATTTGTTTGATCGTTTTATTAAAATAGTCCTGCTGAAACTGTTTTTCTAGCTTTTCATCGAATGAAAGGGTGAAGAGATTGATTTTCATTTGTATTTCCGATTTTTTTTTAAATCAATTATACCCGAGCGTTGCAAGTTAAGGCTCGAATATGGTGAATGAGAATTTTTTTTATTTGATCCCTTGAACAAACAAATTCACTTTTTGTGGTTCAGAAAAAACGGTTATATTATTACTCAACGCAGTTTGTTGTAATAAAAAGGTTAGCTCATCTGCTGTTCGATAAATCAAGCGCCAATCCAATATATGATCCATAAATAATCGATCAGGGTTGAGTGGCGAAAAATTTCCAATAATAAGATGTCCACCTGGCTTGAGTTGTGAATAACATCGATTGACAAAAGCGATAAATAGGTCATCATCCAGATAATCTGTTAAACCGGCTGAATAAATAATATCATGGAGTCCAAAATCATGGTCTCTCTTTCCAATGGCCCATTTAACCAGATTTTCATTCATCAAGCGAATAACTGCTTTGTGTGAGAACACGTTAATTTGTTGGTCAATAAAATGCAACGCTTGTGAATCAATGTCAACACATGTGGCATCAATTTGTTCACTATAATCGCATTGATACAAAAATTCAAATAATTCTCGATTGGGACCGCAGGCAAGATTCATAATCCTTATGATTTCTGATCGTTCAGATTTGATTTTATCACAGATGGATTTAATTTTTTTGGCAAGTAATTTTTTCCGATTTCTGACGGCCTGTGCGGATGGGGTATTCAAGCACCAGCTATCGATCACAATACCCAATTTTCCATCGCCATCTGGCGTATTTTGATACAGCATTTCCATCATCATGAAATCGCCGGCATATCCTTTGGGTTTGGAATAAGCCCGTTCAGCAAAACGACTTCTCATGATACAGGGATAAATTTCTTTAAAAATATAATGCCACATAAAAGATTCAATGGGTTTATCTTGAATGCGCTTTTTAAATTGTTTCAAGCCATAAAAAAAATAATTTAATATTTTATGACCCTTTTTTTTCAATGTATCATCAATAATGTGGCTTCTATCAGCATGAAGTTTTTTGGAGAGGCCTGTCATTTGTTGCTTGAAATCTCTGACCATCACATGGATGCTGGACCATTCAGGCGTATGGAAAAAATCCTCTGGAAGGGGTTTTGGAGTATTATAACTGCGATACCCGGTTGACAGTGATTCTGCATATGTTTGAAGAGGCTCTCTGTCTTCCAGAAGCAAACGGAATTTCAGGCAGACAGATTGCGCAAAATAAAAAATCAGCTCACTGTATAGCGTGGGGTCATTTTTTTGAATGTCGTCCAGGCTTTCTTTTGTAAACACACAAATTTCAGAAGTTTCTTTTGCCCGAATTTCACGAACTCTGGAAATACCATCAAAAAAACCAATTTCACCAAAAAAATTTTTTTCACCAATCAAGGCAACAATA
>PEAL01000287.1 GCA_002753725.1 Deltaproteobacteria bacterium | reverse complement strand
AAGGAACAGAATATTTATGGGAATGTACACAACAATAGCAGAATATCAGAAAGGATGTATAACACGATAAAGCAATGCCCTCGTGCATCAACTTATCAATGCTTTATTCGACAAAGAATTTTAATTACTAAAGAAAAAAGCATACTGTTCCAGTGTGCAGTAAACAGACATCCTTATTGATATTTAATGGACTCTCGAGATGAATACATAGTATATGATGTTAGTTATATTTCATTTTAAACTTTGTACAAAACGTCCATATATTTTTTCAACATATCGCCAACAATACTTCGGACAGGTAAGGTTGCCGCCAGGCCATAAACAGGAGCCATGCCATTTGTTTCCTTTGGATTGGATCGGACATGTTCAATGGCATCTGTCAAATCATCGATAAACGTCTGTGCAACACCGGATTGAGTATGCCTGAGTGTCACACATAAATGAATACATGATGGTTTATGAAGTCCGTTCAATCCCCAGCCTTTTTGGGTCATCTGGTCCATAATACGATAAATATCCAGTGTTTTTGATGTAAAACCAAGCACCCATAATGGGTTTCCCATCATTGTCAAATCAGGATGGTCTTGAATTTTTGCCTTGATCCAATCAGCAGTTTCTAAAATTTTTTGAGTGGCGTCCAGATATCCTTTTTCTCCCATAGAAATCAGTGCAGCCCAGCAGGCAGCACTCAAGGCACCGGGGCGACTGCCGGCAAATGTTGGTGAAAAATATAAACCACCCGGCCAATCCGTGATCGTATAATATTGGTAATGCCTGAGCGAGGGACCTCGATAAAGAACAACAGATGTTCCTTTTGCAGCATAACCATATTTATGGGTATCAGCGGACATTGATGTTACCCCCGGAAGTCTGAAATCAAAATGAGAAACAGGATACCCCAATTTTTCAGCCCAGGGTAATATAAACCCACCCAGACAGGCATCGGTATGAAAACCAATTTTTCTTTTTCTGGCAATTTCAGATAATGCTTCAATGGGATCAATAATACCATGCGGAAAAGAGGGGGCCGATCCAACCATTACAATGGTATTTTTCGTTACTGCTTTTTTTGCTTTGGTAACATCAGCCGCGTAACCTTCTCCAATAGGAATGGTAACTTTCTTGATATTAAAATACTGTGCTGCTTTATCAAATGCCGCATGGGCTGTTATCGGTACAATCATTTCAGGTTGAGTGATTCCTTTTTCAATTCGGGCGCGATCTCGATAGGTTTTCATGGCCAACAAAATACTTTCCGTTCCACCCGATGTAACGGTTCCACAAATCTGGTTATCTGGATTGCATGCAATAGTACCGGCGCCCAACATATTGGCTGTCATGGATACGATTTCAGCTTCAAATTTGTTTGCACTTGGCCAAATATCAGAATGAAGGGGATTGCTTTGGGAGTTCATCGCATAAACGCGATTCAAAAAATCAATATGGTCGGCATCACCATGATACACTGCCCCGGAAACATGGCCATCAGACCATTTGCCCGATTCTTTTTCTGCCATTGATGCCATCTCTGAAAGAATATCATCATGGGATTTTCCCATTACAGGCAGAGCTGAAAACGACATGCTGCTTTCTTTGTAGGGTTTTAGCATGGACTCAAGATCGTCCATAATGCCATCATATTCTTGCTCCAGATACTTTTCCACAAAAGGAACATTGCGAATGTATTTATCCACAACTGTCAGGTGTTTTTCAAGGAATTTCAAAACGGATGGGTTCATGCTTTGTAAACGTTCTGTTACCAATGATATTATGTCCATTGTTTCTCCTATGTTGAGGTTAGGGTTTGTTTATAGCATTGTTTCATAATGTTTATATTTTTTAGTAAGATAAAATCACATTGACTTCATTGTTTACTGCGGTTCAGATGGATTCAAGCGATGATACATTTTCCGATTGTTCGTATAGATGTTGATAAACTCTTTGAACATTTGATCATAATGATTTCGATACATTGATTCAGGTGTAAAAATTCTCTGGATGTGAATACAGTCGGCAATATCATTCCAATCCAACTCTTTTAATGCAACAGCGCCTAAAAAACCTGCGCCGCGAGCATTGGCCTGAACAGGATCTTTTACTTGCTTAATGGTTCGATTCAAAATATTTGCATGAATCTGGCACCAGAGATCCGACATGGCCCCCCCACCAATCATATGAATGTTGTCCATTATTTTTTTTGTAAAAGATTCTATGCCATCTAATAATGACCGGGCATTGAAAGCAACACCTTCTAAAATCGCACGAATCAAATGGGAGCGCTTTGTATGTAATGAAATATTATAAAAACCTGCACGTAGTTGATGATCATCAAACGGGGTACGTTCGCCATACAACCAGGGGGTAAAAATAACATGTTGATCCAAAGGATCAATGGATTGTGCTGTTTGTGTCAGGAGTTCATAAAAATTATCAGGGACGCACTGTTGATTATTGAAGGCATCGTCAGGAAACAACAGGTGATCTTTTAAAAAATTAATACAGGCACCGGCTGTTTCTTGTTCAGCAGCAATGAAATATTTTCCTGGAATGGATGAGGGCAACGATGCCATATTGTGAACAATGTCCGTTTTTTTATAGGGAACATGGCAGGTCAACCAGGAAGAGGTTCCAACATATAAATGCGGTTTAAAATCGCTCACCGCACCCGATCCAACCGCTGCGGCTTGCATATCCGGTGATCCCATGACGATCTGTGTTTCACGGGATAAGCCCAGCTCATCTGCTATTTCAGGTAAAATAGGGCCCAATATGTCAATGGATTGTTTTAAATCTGGAAATTTTTCTTTGTCAAGGCCTGTCCAATCAAACAAACGTTTGGAATACGATATATTATGAATATTTCGATTATCGGTTAACCAATGCAGAGTAATGGAATCGTATGATGCTGCAAATCGTCCGGTAAGACGAAAATTAATGTAATCTTTAGGCTCAAGAAATTTATAGGTTTTTTCGTAAATATCCGGATGATGATGGTTGATATACAAAATATGCGCAATGGAATCTTTTCCTGAATGTGTAGGGATACCGCCGGTCAGATAAATCCAGTTCAAGGCTTTCCAAAGACCATAGCCTTTCAATTCTGGCCAGCCAGCAGTTAATTGACGAACATAGGGCGCTCCTCGTGAATCCATCCAGATGATTGCATTCATCAGGTGCTGCCCATTCTGACCAATAGGAACGGTTCCTGACCATTGCGTTGCACAACAAACAGCAACAATTTGATTTTTATTTACGCTTCCACTGGCAAGAATGCGATGAATCCCTTTTTTAATTGCTGACCACCAATTGTCAGGGTCTTGTTCTGCACCTCCACCGGGTTTTAGGATCAAATCGGTTGACTCGACAACACTGGTAACAATATCTCCTTTCATGGATATCAGCGCCACTTTTGGGCCCGATGTCCCCAGATCAACGGCCAGGGTATATTGGTTTGATTTTGTTACTTTTTGCATGATACACCACTATATTGTTCATTAAATAATTGATATATAGTTAAAAAAGTATCATAGCATTAATCGTTTTTCAAGGGAATTACGCAAGTGGATAGAGGCGCAAAAATAAGAGTTACCTTTTTTTCGATTTTGCATCGGACAAAGGCAGCCCGAGTATGGGATGCAAGAATGGGAACGTTATTAAATTTTGGTTACTAATCATCACGATATAATCCTGTCTCCATAATTTTTGATAAAATAATCCTTTATTCTATTCATGATTCTCTTTTCAACCTGACGAATCCTTTCACGAGAAACGCCAAATTTTTCGCCAAGCTGTCGAAGGGTTAAAGGTGAATCGGATACCATCCGACTTTCAAAGATTTCAAGATCTCTTGGGTTTAATTCTTTTCTAAATGCCAAAAGACCTTCTTTGAGAAATTTTTGAAATTCTTCGTGGGCCAACTGTTCATCCACGGCCTTAGCACGTTCTGGAAGGGTGTCTACTTTTTCTTGTTTGGAATCTTTCATGGCGGGTGAATTCAAGGAAGCATCACCGCTATTGAGCCGCTGATCCATTTCATTAATATCAAACTCGCTAATGCCTTTGTTTTTAAATAAATGAAACTCGGAAATATCAAAGTCCTGATCTTCCCTGAATTTTTGTTTCACTTTATTCAGATTAAAAAATAATAGTCTTTGTTTTTGAGTGGTTCCAATTTTTACGATGCTCCAATTTTCCATGATGTATCTTAAAATATACGCTTTAATCCAATAGGATGCATAATACGAAAACTTGACATTCTTGTCTGGATCAAATTTTCTTGCAGCTTTTGATAGCCCAATATTACCTTCTTGAATTAAATCCTGAAGATGTAAACGAAACATTTTTTGAAAATTGATAGCAATTTTAACGACCAATCGTAAATTCGAGTGAATCAGCTCCGCCTCTGCAACAGGATCATTATATCGTTGTATGCGAATCGCTAATTCTCGCTCTTTTTCTCGAGTTATTAAGTGATACCGCTTCATATCTTTAAAGTATATATGCAAACCATAAGGGCTCTTTGCTTCAACAAAAGAATGTGTATACGAACGTTGTCTGTGTTGATTGATCATGATATATCTCCTTTATTAAATAAAATAATTGGTTATTGGCCAAACGATCTGTTTGTTGTGGTATAAAAGCAAAGCATGTGCCACACGAAATATTTTTTATAACTATCTATATTCATTGCTAATAGAGCAAGCATTGATCTTAATAATCATTTTTGGGTTGACCTGCGGAATCCATATTGGATACATAGTATCCAGTTTAATTGATATCATCGGGTTCATCTGGGTAAAAAGTATCCAGACTGTTTATGACTGTCATATTTTTCTTTTTGATATCAATTTGTTATAGATTTCAATCATCAGGGCATGCCTTTTGCTGTAATGAGGCGTATGGATCAGAAGAAAAAAAAGACAACCACCTTAGAAGGTATGTCGCCGTGGGTCATTATCGGAGTACTGGCCGTATTGTTACCGATTTTTGCATTGATGACGTATCAAATTATCTACCTTCAAAAAAAGAATACCACTCGATTGTTATTAGAAAAGGGCGCAGCTCTTATTCGTTCCTTTGAAGCCGGGACACGCACTGGAATGATCACAAGGCGATGGAATGGAAGTCAACTTCAAAGCCTTCTGTCAGAAACAGCACAACAAAATGATATTGATTATATCCTTGTTGCGGACAGGAATGGCACGATACTCGCCCATAATGATCCAGAATATATTGGCAAGATTCATTATATTGATTTAGAATCCAATGATCAGTCAACCATTTCTGAAACAAAATGGCGGATTGTAAAAAACAATGAGGGTAAACAGGAATTTGAAGTATTTCGATCCTTTCTTCCAGATACGTATTTTATGACCCATCAACGCAATACCTATCAAATGATGATCAATCAATGGCTTGTATCTCATACGTATTTTACTGACAATATAACGCCTTCATCCTTAGAAATCTATATTGGACTGGATATGCGGGCCGTTGAAGAAGCTGTCCACGCAGATACGCGATATATTGTATTGATGGCAATGGTTTTGCTTTTGATTGGATTTACAGGAATGATCGTTCTGTTTTTATCTCAACGGTATCGCGCAACCCAAACCTCCCTTTCACGAATTAAAGCATTTTCTGACAATTTGGTGGAGCATATGCCCATTGGCATTATTGTGATTGATACCCATGCCAGAATTGTTTCATGTAATACTGTTGCAGAACGGCTCCTTCATATTCCATCGTATCATTTGATTGATCAGCCGGCAATGGAGCATCTTCCGCCTGAACTATTTGAACAAATTGAGTGCATTCAATCAAACAAAACAATTATAGAAAAAGAACTTCTCTGCGATATTGGATTTAGTCAACGCATTCCTGTTGAACTGATTGCATCGGCCTTATATGATGAACACCGAAACTTTCATGGATATGTCTTATTATTAAAAGATTTAACAGAAGTTCAGGCTTTAAGAAAAGAAATTGATCGAAGTCAACGATTGGCATCCATTGGTAGCCTTGCTGCCGGTGTTGCTCATGAAATTCGTAACCCGTTAAGTTCAATCAAAGGGTTTGCCACATATTTTAAAGAAAGATATCAACATAATGATAATGACGTTGAAATTTCAACCATTATGATTCAAGAGGTTGATCGGCTGAATCGAGTGGTTAGTCAGCTTCTTGAACTGGCGCGACCTATTTCCATTGCTGGAACAACAACAAATATAAAAACTCTGGTTCGTGATTCCATCAAAGTCATTGAGCAAATGGCAGTAGAAAAAAATATTCATATTTACACCCAATTTGCCCCCAATCTCAAGGATGTATTCATTGATAAAGACAGACTCAGTCAAACCTTATTAAATTTGTACTTAAATGCTGTAGAAGCAATGGATGGTCAAGGGGAGCTATTCATATCTCTATCACCTTATCAAGAAAGTGGCATTGAAATTCAAATTTCTGATAATGGCCAGGGTATAGATGAAAAATCCCTTGGCCATATTTTTGACCCTTACTACACAAGCAAACCGAGTGGCACAGGCTTAGGACTGGCTATTGTAAATAACATTATCGAGGCACACAATGGATTCATTCTCGTCAACAGCACCAGAGGAAAAGGAACAACGTTTACAATCAGACTACCATCAAAACCGCAGGAGCCTCAAATAAATAACATATTCGTATCTTGACCATTACAACCATAACCGCATAGGTCTATAAGTTTTGGTATTTTTCCTGTAAGATCGACCCTTATGCTCGCGCTCGAACAAATACCTCGGTGCCACTGGAGTTCTGAATCTTTAGATTCGGAAGTCAGATTGCTTTTTTTGACTTCCGAATTTAAAGATTCAGAACTCCAGCAAGAATAT
>PEAL01000286.1 GCA_002753725.1 Deltaproteobacteria bacterium | reverse complement strand
CATTTCAGCTTCAGATTGTGTGATATAATAATCAACAACATTAAGATAAGCCAACAGGAATCCTTGAACTACTTTTTCGCCATTTAAGTAATCTCGGATGGATGTCTGCTTTTCTATTTGCTTGGAAAGATATTTAAAAAAAGGTTTCCAATCACCATCGTATGCCATATTGGTTAACATATCTGACAATTCCCACATATCAATTTTAAATATGCCGACATCTTCAAAACCACTGCGAATATAACCATACATTAAACTGAGAATGGTCTGATTGGGAATTCTCAGCAGATATTTACCGCGTTTTTCTTCTTGAATAGTCAGCAATCCAAAATAGTACAGTAATGAGATAAAATTTTCTTGTTTGATCAACTCGGAAACAGGGAAACTTTTTTTGATATTTGACAGGATTTCCTGCTTTTCGATAATGCTTTTCAACCGACTGAAATTGCCATTTAACTGTTTATCAATTTTCATTAAATAACGAAGTTTGTTGTAGTCAATTTTGATGTTCTGATCAACCAGATCTTCAGGAAGTGTTTTATCTTTCATTGCCTCCTGCAAAAAATACAATACCATGTCTGAATTAAGCAATACATTTTGAGCTTTTTTAGCAAAACGATAATTATTATACCATTGCTTCATAATTACCATACAAAAGTCCGGCTCCAAAGATAATAGACATGCTTGATGATAATACCGTAACATTTCCATCGTTTCTCTTTCAGTAAATCCCATAAACTCATTGATACTGGTATCTAAACTGATATTTGTCCCAATATTAAAACCGCTGGTAACATCATCCATCGTAACCGGTGAAACGCCGGTAATAAACAATTTATCCAGACCGGAGTCTGGCATTGATGTCAATCCCTTTAGCAGATTAAAAAAATACCTGAAAGCGCCTTCTCCACGTGTCAGAAATAGATATTCTTTTTTGCCTGATGTTGTAAGTATCGTATTGGTGAAATTGTCATATTCATCGATGAACATATACACTTTGAGTTGATGTCTGGCGCAATATAAAAATAGTTTTTGAAGTTTTTGATCAACAAATGCAATCGACCCGATTTCCGAAATTATTTGCTTATCGAAACATTGTTGATATCTTTTGAGAAAATCATCGATAATATTGCCAACATATCTTTGAAAAGAATCCTGAATTCGATCAAAAGAAGGATCAACCATCGCAAAGTTAAAGGCTAAAGTCATGTATGCATTCTTAAGGGGGGTGGGATTGGTTCCAATAAATGTATTTTTAAAAAGTGCATCAAATTGATCTTTTTTGTTTGAATCATAATAGTATTGAAGCAGATTGACCCACAATGATTTGCCAAATCGCCTGGGCCGAATGAGAAATATGAAATTGGATAATGATTCCAGTTCATGGATATATTTTGTTTTATCCACATAGTACATATTGTTCTTTATGATTTTTCCAAAATCAGAATCGCCATAGGGTAATTTTTTGATGTTCATTTTTTTGGGATCCTTTGTTTGCAATGGATTCTTTTCGCTAGGAAAAAAATCGCCGACTTTTTGGGAATGCGCCCGAGATGATGTACCCGTTTTTCCTGAAACTATGTGCATGTTCTTCTTAAAATTTTCTGGCTTCCATAAACAAAGAATCTGGTTTTCGAATATTTCCAGTTTCATCAGTATCCAAACCATAACTGCTGAAATCAGCAATTTTGGACTCAGTTGCCTTGCACACATGAATATCTGAAAAACCGGCCTGTCTTAGAAGACAACTTAAAGAATAACGATCATACATCCATTGATGGACCTCTCCTGAGGTTCTAAAACGAGCCATTTGCAACAAAAGTTGGTCATTGGGTTGTTGCATGACTTGAGTGAATATATCTTTAGATTTCGTATATGAAATATTTTGTCGCCTGAGATAGGTGACTGCATTTAGAGCTTCACGCCCACATCGCTCATAAACATATGATTCAGCGGGCATTGGATTTAATTTCCAATAATCTAACATTGCCCCACCTGACTGATTTCTGACCGTCTGATCAAACAGTTCCAGCATAATCCATTCATAATGATTTGTTGCCTGTTCATCACCATCTAAAGCATTTTCCAAATGGGATAGATATTCACGAACAATCCGTTCCAAGTCAGGAATGGCAACACGAATAATGCCACCTTTTTTGAGTACGCGAAAACAGTCGTTCAAAAAATCTGGTGCAAATTGTTTGGGCATATGTTCCAATACGTGAGAATGATAGACAACATCAACGGAATTATCGGAATATGGGATTCCCAAAAATAAATTATGGGCAATGACATCCGGTCCTGTGGATTGAATATCAATATTAATCCAATCCCGATGATAGCTTCTTCCGCACCCCAGATTCAGCATAACAGGTTTAACAACTTTATACAGAAGGTCTCTCATGTCCAAATCCGCAGGGAACCTTTCCAAATAGTGGGATAAAATATTATTGGCTGCTTGTGTTTCCTGGAGATTGATCAAAATTTTTGCAAGATTCTTAACAATTTTGGAATCAAAAGGATTCAGTTCATAGGCATGCTTGATGAATTCAAAGGCTTGCTTTTTATTTCCAGATTTCCAGTGAATGATGCCCAGATCGTTATATGCCAGATAATACTTTGGCCATTGATTGGTTATTTTTAGCAACATTTGGATCGCAATATTTGTATTGCCTTTTTGAAATGCCTGTTCTGCTTGATCCAGGATAATGTCTGGTGGTGTTTGTTTTTTGCCAGTGGGAACGGGTAGGGTTTCATCAAAGGTTGTTTGCTGACCATCTGTCGAACATTTCCGAAGCTGAGATGTTGCGTAACAATCCCAATTACCTTTCATTTGAATGAATTCATGCGGGAAATTAGAGCGCTCAACAAGGGATCGAACCGATTTATGTGCGATAAACATTCGCTCCAAGGTGATCATATTTTTATTGGATATGCCACAGTTGAATTCGGGATGAATCGACCGAAGTTTTTGTATGTTTTTCAATAATTTATCTACATATGGAATAAAACAAAATGATAAAATATCCAATGTGAACGGATTGGTTACAAACTTTGATGGAATGATAAGTTCCGGATCAACAAAGGTTAATGAATGAAAATGGTAAAAAACCAGAGGATAGTCATCAACAAAAACCTGGCCGTTTTGATCTTTTGAAAATTCGTATTGGATATGATTCCAGGGACCAACACCCGCACCAATATGCCTTAATACTGTCACACCTTGAAAACGATGAAACTGATTGAGATATAATTGATCGCCATAGCGGTCTTTTTCCAATCTGGCATAACACCATTCATTACATCGATCCCGCCACCAATTTAAAACAGTCATCGCCCTTTGATCATTCCGAAAACAAAGCAATCCAACATTGTATTTTCCATAAGCTTCCAATGCTTTTTGCTCTGGAGAAAAGCGGTGTTCGTGAATCATTACGCTATTGTTTCCAAGTTCATTCCAGATGGGGTCAGGTGAGGAATAAAAATGAAGATCTGCATCCAGATATGTCAGGATGGGTATATGTGGATTTTTTTCTAAAATTTTTAGTATCACTGATGGTGTCAGTGTCCAATAATATTCAACGAGAGATCTGTTTCCTCGGGCCTGAATCAACGGTTGATCTTGATATTCAATTTCATGAAGCGGGATTAAATTGACAAATGGATAATCTAATCTGTTTAATAAAGTACGAGTAAACTCATCCAGGCAGACAATAAATAATTCAAAAGGCTGTTTTTCATGAGCGGCTAAAGAATTGATCAAGGCCATTGCCTTGACAAGGTAGTTTCTATCAAAGTATGTACAATAAAATCTTTTCATTGATGGTTCTCCGGTGACTCAAATTCTCATCAGTTCTTTAACGTTTGGAAAACGTGCGATTTTTGAGTCAGATTGTGAGGTTCTTGAATGCCATTCACATTCTTAAAAAATCAGAATTGGCATCAGTGATAATTAAAAAATATAGTATAATATCACATGAATTCTCATAATCAATTAAAATTTTCCGAGTGAATGAAATATTATACAAGTCATCCTGAATCACTGGCGTAAATTTTGATTTGATTATCGTCTATATTTGAAAAAAATTAAGAAAAAGCCACAGAGTCATTCATAAAAACTTGACAAAAGTATTCTGGTCAAATAAAAAAAAGGATTCTTATTTAAGATACGAAGTTCATCAATTAAGATATGAAGTGCCAAAAGGCTTTTGGCAAATAATATTGTGTTCACTATCAAAAAACAAATAAATTTTATTTGTTGTTTGATTTGACACTATTTGAAAAAAAGGAGAACGTGTTACATGTCAAATTTGATTCCTCCACACGGTGGAAAAGGACTAACCTGCTGCCTGCTTGAAGGCGCAGCGCTCGAAGCAGAAAAGAAAAAAGCAGAAGGTTTAAAGCAAATTGAAATCTGCCCTCGTGAAAAGGGTGATCTTATCATGATGGGTATTGGTGGTTTCAGTCCTCTGACTGGTTTTATGACCAAAGCAGACTGGAAAGGTGTTTGCGATGATTTTCTGATGGCTGATGGTACATTCTGGCCAATTCCGGTAACTTTATCAGCAGATAAAGCCGATGCCGATGGCATTGCTATTGGTGATGAAATTGCCTTGTATGATCCAGAAGGCAAAGAAGTCATGGCTACCATGAAAGTCACTGAAAAATATGAAATGACTCAGGCTGATAAAGAATATGAATGCGAAAAAGTATTCATGGGTGAAGGCACAAAAACAGCTAAAGATTTCTGGGAAATTGCCCGTGATGATCATCCTGGTGTTCAAATGGTCATGGGTCAAAAAGATGTTAACCTCGCTGGACCAGTCAAGGTTCTGTCTGAGGGGGAATATCCTGTAAAATACAAAGATGTCTACCAACGTCCGGCAGAGTCTCGAAAAATATTTGAAGACAAAGGCTGGCAAGAAGTAGCTGCTCTTCAATTACGAAATCCCATGCATCGATCTCATGAATATCTGGCAAAAATTGCGGTTGAAGTTTGCGACGGCGTGTTTATTCATTCATTGGTCGGAAACCTGAAACCCGGTGATATTCCTGCAGAAGTTCGTGTCCGATGTATCGACGCTCTGGTTAAAAATTATTTTGTGGAAGACAAAGTTGTTCAAGGCGGATATCCGCTGGATATGCGTTATGCCGGACCTCGTGAAGGCCTGTTGCATGCAACTTTCCGTCAAAATTATGGTTGCTCTCGAATGATCATTGGTCGTGACCATGCGGGTGTTGGTGATTTCTATGGAATGTTCGAAGCACAAACCATTTTTAATAAGATTCCGACCCCTGCGGAAGAAGGCAAAGCATTACTGTGTACACCGCTTAAAATCGATTGGACATTCTATTGCTTCAAATGCGATGGTATGGCATCTCTGAGAACCTGTCCGCATCAAAAACAAGACCGCGTTCTTCTCAGTGGAACCATGCTTCGTAAAATGTTATCAGAAGGTGGTGACCTTCCAGATCACTTTGGTCGTGATGAAGTTGTTGCTATCTTACGTGAATATTATGAAGGGCTTACAGATAAAGTCCAGATTAAAATGCACACAGCAGCTACTGGTTGATCAAGCTGGATCGAACCGTTGAATAAAAAAAAAGGGGGGCATCCCCCTTTTTTTTTGCCTTCCCAATCCTGGACATCAGGTGAAATCGATGAACAGAGAACAAATTCATCACATAGAAGGAAATCTTTCCTCTCGAAAAAAACAATATAACTATCCGGGACAACTAAAAATCGATGGTGATATCGAGGCGGGTTGTCAGGTCAGTGCTGAAACCATTGAAGCAAATAATATTTTTCAAGCGGATATTCGTGTGCGATCAGGAATACTTGTTCATGAACAGGTCATTGATTCCACCATTATGTCATCGGGAAAATTTGAAGCCAAAAGCATTGATACTTCCACAATCCGGGTAGAACAGGATATTATTGTTCAAAAAATCATTCATCACTCGAATATTCAAACCAACGCGTGTTGCCTGATTACGAATGGTTGTATTGAATCTTCAAATATATTGGCATATCAAGCAATTGATGCGTTGACCATCACCGGTTCTTCAGAATCAGCCTGCACATTGACCATAGGACTTTTATGTCCTGATGATCAAGACCTGAAACTCAAAAAAACATACCTTCAGCTTGAATACGAAAAAAAACAACTCTTGACGAATCTTGAACAAGCTGAACTATCCATTGAAAATATTCTTCGGTTAAAGGACAAAGTTCGTTCCATCAAACCCACCTTAAAACAAAAAATTATTCACCTCAAAGAAACCAATAATCAAGGTTCTCTGAATGAGCTGGCCCCCTTTTTTCAACAGCTCAATGAACGAATGGCATCTGCTTTTGAAAATTTGACACGTGCATTTTCTGACAAAGAACGTATTCTCAAAGAAATTGAATCGTTTAATCAGGAATTACTGGATGCATCCAAAAAAGAGTATCACCTGAGAAAAAAAGATCGTATCTATCATTCCATCCAAAATCAAACAGTTATCAAGCCCTATATTCTTGTCAGGGGAATGCTTGGAAAAAATACGTATATTATCGGTTTACATTCTCAAAAACGCCTGTTAGAAGATATGCATAATGTTCGCATTCAAGAAACGGAATTGAATATTCCCAACCATCCATCAAATGCGAAACACTACACAATAGACATCAAATCTCAGAAAGAAAATGCATGAACATTGAGACAATGAAAAGATACATTCTCCCGATGGTTACAGGCGGATGTTTATTATCCTTGCTTTCCGCAGCTCAAAAAATAATGATGCATTATCCTTTATATTTATACTCATTTCTTCTTCCCTTTACTGCTGGTGCATTCGCAGGCTTTCTTTATACAATGCGATGGAAAAAAGAAAAAAA
>PEAL01000285.1 GCA_002753725.1 Deltaproteobacteria bacterium | reverse complement strand
ATTCATCTTCAATATACCAAAGACTGGCCAGCGCACTTTTTACGCCGGAACGAACAGCAACACCGGCAAGTCCCTGCGCCACGCGTTCATCACCAATAGCACTATGGCAGGTATTTAAAATGAGAAGCTCAATAGGCTTTTTTCTGAAACGATTGACCTGTAACAGTTTAAAAATATCATCCAGTGAGATACTGCTATCATCTCCTGTTAATAATTCAGTGGTTCCATCCTTGTTAAAAAATCCGTGCGTCGCTATATGGATAATTGAATAGGGCTTGTTTTGAAACGCATCAAGCAGATGAGTATATGTAAAGGTGTCATTAAGCAAAATCTGACAGGGCAACCGTTCCAGGTACTTTATTTCTGATATAATGGCCGGAAGATTTCCTTTGATGCCTGACTTTTGTGACAGACCGCCAAATAATATTTCATGATCAACAGGAGCAGAATCTGCTTCAACACTTGTCATCGTCAATGATGGTAAAATTCCCAACGCATAGTTTTCAATCAAAAATTTTTCATTTTTTAACAAAACTGAAAATGGGAGCAAGCTTAATATACGATCCGGAACGATCAAAAGGGTATCAACAGATTCTTTTAAATACAGCTCAACCGGAGCGATCAGCCATTGATACAATTTCCTGGCATAATATTTATATCGGTTTGACCCTGGATTCAGTCGACTTCTAAGCTTTCGAACAAAATCGGTTAATTGGTTTCGTGATATTTTTTGACAAATAAAGGGCATTGCATCACTCGTAGAAACGACAATATAAAAGGCTTCTGGCAAAACGACATAATATAATACAGCAACATTTTCTGAAACTTTGTGAAAAGATCGCCGGTTATTTCTGCGAATACAGTCATCCTGGTAAAAATCGTTCATCTCCACATATTTGAGTGTTTCCAATGTGTTGATAATTTTTTGCTGGAAAACTTGATCGTTGATGATGTTTTTTTCAAGCGTGAGACAGTCAAATAAAAATTGAAGGTATTCTTCATATAGTGGGCGAATTCTCGTTTGGAACGTTTGGAGACTTATTTTCTGGTTTGAATAAAACGCTTTGCAAAGGGGGGTCAGTAAATGAATTGTTTTTTCGTAGTTCTCATTTGCCTTTGATAATTCTTTATTTTTAAGGTACTGCCGGGCAAGTGCTTGATAACAGGCTATACGAATGCTTAGATCACCGGATGCATCTGCTAAAAACGCCGCTTTTTTTATAATATCCGCTGCCTGATCATTGTTTTTTGGATATTGATACTGCTTTCCCAGTTGGTAACACGCCCATGCCTGAGATCTCGTATCTGAATCCTGAAGAGGGACGTTCGGAAGAAAACAACGGTCATATAATACATTGATATCTTTCGTCAGATCGGGTTCATCAAAAGAAAAATATCCAAACAGTTTCGTATAATATAAATGGGAAACATTCTCTCCTTTTCTCTTATGACAGGCTTTTTGTTCCCACTGTTCTGCTTTTAAAAAATTGTCTGGAAGCGAAGTAATTGCTTTGTTCAGGATATTATCCGGTGAATCAATATAAATGTGCCCCTGTAATCCAGCTGTTGAAGATGCATCGATCAGGCTGTCTGTTGAACAGATATATGAATCCGTGTAAATCGAAATATTTCCGCCATTTCCCTTATCTGCCCGGGCAAAAAGTTTTCCATGATTCATGAAAAACATATCTGCTTGAATATAAATACTCCCCCCATCATGTTCGCCCAGTGCCACAGAAGTATTCATACCACTATTAAAAAAGGATACCTGGGCATCACTGACAATATTAATTCTTCCCCCTCCGGATTGTAAAGCCTCAGCTGAAATGGCTGCTTTTTCTTTTAAAATAATATTTCCATGTGCTGTAATTTCAATATTTCCGCTATGTCCATACTGTTTGAGCGCTTCACCGGATTGACTGTACGTGGCAATGGCGCCCTGATTATTCATCAATAAATCTCCGGTGCTGATATGAATATTTCCTGCATTTCCCTGATGTTCGCTGATGGCAAGCACTGAACTGCCCTGAACATCATCTTGCCCATGTATGCGAATCTGTTCCTTTGCATAAATAGTCACATCACCCCCCGGGCTTTCCCCAAACGTTGATGATAAAATTTGCGCACCATCAGTAAGTTCCAATGTATTTGTATGAATCGTTACAGTGCCGCTTTTCCCTGTGCATACATTGGATGCAATTAAACTTGCGTTACCCGATAGACTGTTTCCCTGCATTAGAATCAAATCTGCAACAATGGATACAGAACCTGAATTCCCCAATTTTTCCGCAGAGGCACTCACCTGGGCACCATCATTTAAATGTAAGGTTTGCGTGCTGATAGAAATATTACCCGAATGCCCCTCTTTCCATTGATTGGTAAAAATATCATAACTTTCTGCGCGTGTATAAATGGTGCACCCCTGACCCAGGACACTGTCCATACCATCTAATGATATGTGATTGCTCAGAATTTCAATCTGATTTCCCCTTTCATCACTACTGCCAAAACTGATGATTTGTGTTCCTTTTGTCAGTTTAAGCGTATCGGTCAGGATAGATATCTTGTGGCTGTTGTCTTTATCCCATGGCGTGAGGCTAATAATTGCATCATCGATATCAATTTGTTTTGCGTGAAGTGTTAAATTATTCAAGAATTGAATCTTTGATTGAATCAATTGAATCCTGGCCTTAACGTCAGAGTCAGTGATCAACGGGGCTCGATCGATAAATCCAAAAGATTCAGGTTGTTCACTTGACAAGATGTCGGTATCATTTCCATAAAAAACCGTTTCATCTTCGAAGGATAAATAATCACCTGCACTGCAAGAGAATGAACTTGCTGCATTGAAAACAGCATTGGGTCCAAATAATATGCCATTGGGATTGATAAAAAATAAATGATCGGCATTTGACGACAACGTTCCATTTATCCAGGAATAGGAATTTCCGGAGACTCTGGCAATGGTGTTAGAAAAGCCTGCATCGTTAAATACAGCATGTTCACCAGAATGAATATTGAACATGTCAAAAATATGAAATAAATTACGTCCTGAACTTTTCCCGCCATTAATGATAAAACTGTTTTCCTCATGATTGACCTGAGTGTCATACTTCCCGGTAATACCATGGGGATAGGCCTGGTCTGAGTTTTTCATATCCAATGAAAAACAGAGTTGCGGTTGCGTAAAAAAAATAAGACATACCATTAAAAAGAAATACGTTGTCTGCTTAAAAAAAAACGACATTTTCAGTAAAACCTTTTTGAATATCTACAGCAAACTGCGCGTAAACATATGTTATTTTGTTATTGTATGTAAATTTTTTATAAGGTTGTTTATATCTTTTCAACAGTTCTAATTCAGAAATTTTTTTGTGAACAGGGCATTCGACCATGACCACCTCCCAGTCCAAGACAAGCACGGTGATTTGTTTAAAGGTATAAATGAGAACAGGCATATTATTGATTTCGAATTTTTTCTGGATAAACCCTTTGAGGCGTGTTTCTGTTTCTGGGCTTAATTCGGTCAGCGGAATGGGACAATTTTCATAAAAGGGGGATAGACCTGAACGATTTTCTGATTCCGCTGTTTCCATGAATGTGTTGCGGACGTTAGTTGCATAAGGGCCGAATGGAGACAAATCGAGATAAAGCTGTCCATATTTTTGGGTATCAGAATCGTTGGCTCGATAACAAAGATTGGCCAGATTATAATAAGCCGGTGAAAAAGAAGGGTACTGATGGATAATGGTCAATAATTTTTTTTGAGAGCGTTCAAACAGGTCAATATCCATTTCTTTGCCGGCAAGGTATTCTGCAATCGTTCTGTTATTCATAATAAAAGGGTTGCCTTCAAGCTTTTTTAAGGTTGACAGTGCGCCATGAAAGTCCTTATTTAAAAGTTGTGCTGCTGAGAGGTTAAGCTTTGATGGCAGGTAATCGGGATCACGCTTGCAGGATTCTGTTAAAAAAGAAAGGGCACGATTTAAATGAGTTTGCATATCTTCATCACCTCTTAATCTGCTGGCGCGCGTGGTATCGTCTATGATGGTTGACAGTTGAAAAGATATTTTGGTGGCATCAAAACTTTTATTGAGCGCATGGATGGCCTGTTGAAGGCAGCTCAATCCTATATTATTCAGGACTTCCACAGAGGGATAGTTTGAAGAAAAAAAGGTGAAAAATTCAAAGGCGTCATCATATTTACCCATTTGATAAAGACGAACGGCTCTGGAAAAAATTTCCAGATGATTCGTAATATGAATCATTTTTGAAAGAATCAGGGAGGCTCTGGAAACTGGATCTGGATGCGTTGAATCTTCATACTGCGTGACATTCGAAATATCGATGACCCATTGTTCAAAAATGTTATTTTCTGTATCGACAACACCTTTTGTTGATAAGCCGGCCATCGATGCGTATTTCAAGCCAGAAGCATCTGCCAGATATTCTTTTTCTAAAGGATTGTGCCTTGTCACAATTTTTTGGATCAAGTGTTCAACATCAGAAACATGGCCTGCCTGATCGTGGAGCATATTAAAGGCAGCCACATGCCAAAAATCTTCTCTGGAAAGATGAGCCACTTCATGACCCAATATAAATCCAAGACGGCCATCACCCACAGGTATAGAAACATCTTTATAGCACAGGTCAATCGCACCTGTGGAAATAATAATGCTTCCATCGGGTAAAGCAAAGGCTTCAGGGGAGGGCCTGTCAATAATTTTTAAATCATATGGTTTATTTTTTTGTATACCTGATGCATTAAGAATCTGTTGAAAAATGTGGTGAGCGTTTTGAAAAACAGGATCATCCGTGTTCAATGTCTGATAGATGTGCATAAAAAAAGATGGGCGGATCATTTGAGAAAAAGACAACCGTTGATCAGACGATGGAACGGATGATATCAGAGAGGGCACATTTGTTTGTGGTATATTTAAATCCCTTTGATACAGACTGTTTGTTTTTGAGTGGTGACAGGAAAAACAGAGCAAATACACAGTAAGAATCAAAAAAAAATTTTTCATAATGTGGACATTCGGTTCATCATCAATACAATCTCTTTCAAGGTTACACGACAGCAACCACAGGGCTGACCAGATAAAAGAGATAAACTTCTGATAACATCTGTCAGACCCGGCTGTTTGACAATCGAAAAATAATACTCTTTATTTGTTCCATGAAAAATAAATTGAGATTCATTCTTCATGTTCGAAATAACAGAACTTCCCAGACAGTCATAGCCTTCTGTTAACGAATAGGTACCATCACCAAAATTGCCAGGATTCCATGTGAGTGTGACAGATCTTGGGTCCGGATTGCCTACATTACCATGAGGGTTCAGTGCGATGATCCAACATTGGTCTGGACAGAATAAACGCCTGTCTATGCTTAAATCAACGTCCCAATCGGGTTTTGTAAGCATTCTGCATGTAAACTTAGGCGGTTCAGGTGCTGCCGGGGTTGATTGTGCAACACTGCTCTCGCCAACCACAACTGATGACTTGTACATGCCATCGATTTGTTGACCTTTTGCCTCAATGGTTACTTGCCAGTCATTTGCAAAAGCAATTGCTGGCAGTAAGAGCATTAAAAAATAATAGTTAATGGTAACTTTCACATCATCCTCCAATGGGAATTTATATAAGGGCGTCCGGCAGGTTCAAGCCGATCAGGAAACAATACTTGTTGTTTCCTGGTCAGCTCAAAACCCTGTTTTTTCTATTTCATATTCACCCAGTATCCAAATCCGGGTTCAATGAGATCTACCGGAAGATATTCACCGTTCTCATATTTATAAATCACAATAACATCATCTATTAAGTTTTTCAACCCAACAACGGAATCTCCACCCCCGATAAGATTCCAGCCAGATATCATACTTTCTGGAAGAACATCATATATAGGGCCATCAACATTATAAGTTTTCTGACTATCAATTTGTATCCAGTATCCAATACCGGGATAAAGCTTTTCAACAATTTTATATTCACCCTTCTCGTAAGAATAAGCCACATTGGCTTCTGGAAATATATTTTTCAGTTCATTATTTTCAGGAAGCCTTGGAAGTGACACAAGGTTCCATCCCTTTGCGAGTACTATTTCAAAGGGGATGGATTCACTCCAGATCAATGTAAAATATTGAATCTCATCTTCTCCGGTGACAACCAGTTGTCGGGTATCTCTTAAGTTGGCAATGACTTCATTACCGGTGCCATTGTATCCTGATCGTAACTTATAATACCCCGATGGTGTAAATTCCAAAGGATTCCATGTAATTGTACATGAGCGGGGCTCAGGAGATCCTGCGGAACCGTGTGGATTGATTGCCAGAACCGTTGAATACGTGTTGAAACCATAAGGTTGAATATCGATTGATCTTTCCTCTGACCAGTTTGGTACAGGAATGATGGTCATTCTGCATGAATAATCAGGGGGAAGCGGAGGGGCCGGAAGGCTGCTTTCGACAGATTCAACACCCCACACGACCGATGACTTGAAGGCACCGCCCAAATTTTCGCCCATTGCATTAAACGTGGCTTGCCAGGAGCGATCACTCATTGTAATCATCAGTGTGATCGTTTCATCTGTACCGCTCATGACAAGGATGGTTTGCTCCCGCATATTACTTACATGAATTTTACCGGAACCATCCGTTCCTTCTCTTATTTGAAAGGTGCCTTCAGATGGTAATTGCTCAGGATTCCATGTCAGTGTACACGAGCGGGGTTCAGGTGACCCTATATTTCCATGTGGATTCAAGTAAACTGTCCATTGGTAGGATTTTTCTCCTTCAGGAAAAACGAGTGTAGACAACAAGTCCCAATCGGTTGAATCCACAAGGGATAAATTACAAGAGTATTTGGGTGCCAGTGGTGCGGCTGGAATTTTTAAGGACAATCCCAC
>PEAL01000284.1 GCA_002753725.1 Deltaproteobacteria bacterium | reverse complement strand
CACCTGCAAAAACAAAAAACAATTTCTGCTTGTTAACTAATATGTGTAATGGTATATTATCAGACCTTTTTATATAATATCTAAGGGACTATTTTTTGCATATCGATCAATTTGTTTTTATTTTCAATAGATTTAAAGATATTAAATAACGATTACTGTAAAAAAGTCAACTAAAGATTCAGCTATTTATAAAAGAATTTTTTTTGCTAAACTTTGAGCGAACGTTAACGTCATAAAAAAAGAACGGTTCACCATGCACGAAATACCTGGTTTTGAGACACAAGACGTCATTTTTGAAAGTGACCATACAATCATCTACAAAGCCACCCGCAAAGGCGATGATTTATCGGTTATATTAAAAATTCTCAATGATGATTATCCATCACCTGAAGATATCAATCGATTTCAACAAGAATATGATATTATTAAAAACTTGGATAGCACCAGCGGTGTTATCCAATCCCATCACCTGGAAAAATACCAGAATACCCTTGTCATGGTTCTCGAAGATTTCCAGGCTCAATCTCTGAATCAGTATATGACAAAACAGAGATTATCTCTTGAAAATTGTTTGAATGTGGGAATTCACATTGCAGATATTATTAATGATATCCATCGTCAAAATATTATTCACAATAATATCAACCCTTCCAACATATTGATCAATGCACAAACCGATCTAATCAAATTGATCGATTTTGGTGCTGCGGCTGTTTTATCACGAAAACATCCGTTTATTTCTAATGTTGATCTTAAATGGGTTCATTTGGGCTATGCTTCACCTGAACTTACCGGACGCATGAACCGATCTGTGGATTACCGGACAGATTTTTATTCTTTTGGTATCACTTTATATGAATTATTATCTGGCAAAAAACCATTCAACAGTGATGATCCTTTAGAACTGATTCATTTTCATATTGCCAAGCAACCCATCCCCTTATGTCAGATTGACCCTCAAATTCCCAGACCCATATCTGATATTGTGATGAAATTGTTATCCAAGACAGCTGAAAATCGATATCAAAGTGCAACAGGTATTCAGTCGGATCTCAAAGAATGTCTTGTTCGCTATCGTTCCTCTGGAATGATTCAACCGTTTGAAATCGCTCAAAATGATGTCCGAAATATTTTTACCCTGCCTCAAAAATTGTATGGTCGAGAAATTGAAGTCAAAGAACTCTTGAACGCATTTGATCGGATTGCGTCGAAAGACGCCGATCTTTTAAAAAATACCAGTGAAATGATTATGGTTTGCGGTTATTCAGGGATTGGAAAAACATCGCTGGTCAACGAAATGCAAAGCTCAATCATACGAAAAAATGGCTACTTTATTACCGGAAAGTTTGACCAACTTCAAAGAAATATTCCTTACAGTGCCGTGGCTGGTGCGTTCTCAGAATTGATGCGACAAATTTTGACTGAAAGTGAAACCCATTTGAATATATGGCGGAAATGCCTTCTTCAAGCTTTGGGAAATAACGCTCAGGTGATTATTGATGTTATTCCTGAACTGGGGCTTGTGGTGGGAAAACAACCCCCAGTTGCAGACTTACCGCCTGCGGAAGCACAAAATCGTTTCAATATTTGGTTTAAAAAATTTATTAATGTTTTTGCAAGCCCGGATCATCCCCTTGTGATTTTTATGGATGACCTTCAGTGGGCGGATGCAGCATCGTTGCAATTAATCCATGTGATGATGACATCCCAAGATCATTCTCTCTTGTTCATTGGTGCGTATCGGGACAATGAAGTCGGCGGTGCGCATCCCTTGATGATCACTTTAGATGAAATTAGAAAATCCGGTGTTCTGGTCAGTCAGCTGGCATTGGCACATTTGGAGTTGAACCATATCAATCAGTTGATTTCAGATACGCTCAATTACCTTCAGGAACGAACGTCACATTTGTCTGAACTGGTTCTCGCCAAAACCAATGGCAATCCCTTTTTTATCAATGAATTTTTAAAATCATTATACGGCGAAAATCTGCTCGCCTTTGATCAGCAAAATGGAGAATGGCAATGGGATTTGGAACAAATTCAGGCCCAGGGGATCACCGATAATGTCGTTGAGTTGATGGCTGGAAAAATTCAAAAACTCAATGATAAAACGCAAAAAGTTTTAAAGATGGCCTCATGTATTGGCAATCAGTTTGACCTTGAAACGTTGAGCATTGTCAATGAAACCCGTTCAGTCCATACGCTTCAATCTTTAGAATCTGCCATTTCTGTTGGATTGGTTGTCGAACTGGGAAAAACCAAATTACCCATGAGTTCAGGACATGCAGCAAAAGAAAGGTCTGTATTTAAATTCTCTCACGATCGCATTCAACAAGCAGCCTATTCACTCATACCGGAAAATGAAAAAAAAGGCCTTCACTGGCGCATTGGAAAACTCCTCATCGATCACATTCCTAAAAAACTGCATGAACAACGGATATTCGATATTGTCAATCAGCTCAATTTTGGTGTGGATCGGGCTTTGGATCAGCATGAACGGACATATCTGGCAGAACTTAACCTTATCGCCAGCAAGCGCGCAAAGGCATCCGCAGCATATGAGCCGGCCTACCGCTATTTGTCTATTGCCATTCGGCTGCTGGATAAAAATTGTTGGGTCGATCATTATGAATTGACACTGAATTTATACATTGAAGGCGCTGAAGCCACCTTTTTAATCGCAAAATTTGATGAAATGGAACATCTTGTTGATGTGGTCATCCGGCATGCGAAGAATGTTCTGGATCGAGTAAAAGTTTACGAAATTCGAATCCAGGCCTATATGGCACAAAATCTTCCCATGAAAGGTGTCAAAACAGCTTATGAAATTCTTCGCCTCCTGGGTGTTCGTCTGCCCAAAAAACCCAACAAGCTCAAAACAATCATAGGACTTTTGCGAACCCAGATGAATGTGGGCCGAAAGAATATTGAAACGCTTCTGGAGCTTCCCCCCATGACAGAACCTTACAAGCTTGCTGCCATGCGCATTATGTCCAGTGTTGCAGCGACTGTCTATTTTGCCTATCCTCCCTTGTATCCCATTTTGGTTTTCAAGCAGCTTAATCTTTCTGTTCGATATGGAAATGCTTTTTTGTCTCCCTTTGTTTATGCAACCTATGGGTCTATTCTTTGTGGTGTGGTGGGTGAGATTGAGACCGGCTACCGCCTGGGAAAAATGGCACTTAGCCTTCTTGATCAAATCAACGCAAGAGAAATGCGCTCCAAAACAGTTTTTGTTGTCAATTGTTTAATCAATCATTGGAAAGAACATTTAAAAGATTCTCTCCCGGCGTTCCAGCAAGCCTACACTGCGGGCATGGAAGTTGGTGATCTGGAATTTGCCGCATTGTCAGGATTTCTTTATTCATACAGCTCTTATTTTATGGGAAAAGATCTGGCAGAACTGCATAAAGAAATGGAATCTTACAGTGATGCGATCCGGCAATTAAAACAGGAAACTATTCTCAATTCCCAGGAAATCCATCGTCAAGCGGTGTTAAACTTGATGGGTCGAGCGAAAGACCCCACTCGATTAATTGGCGATGCCTTCAATGAGGAAGAAAAATTACCCAAACTGTTAGAGGTCAACGATAAAACGGCTCTTGGTCACCTGTATTTCAATAAAATGCGCCTGTGTTATTTGTTTCACCAATATCATCGAGCCATTGAAAATTCAAAACTTGCCGAAAAATATCTGGAAGGCGTGACTGCAACGCACACTGTTCCGCAGTATTATTTTTATGATGGCCTGGCCAGAACAGCCATTTATCCTTTTTCTGATCGAAATGTTCAAAAGCGTATTATCCGTCGCGTTCAGGCGGATATCAAAAAAATGAAAAAATGGGCAGAACATGCCCCCATGAATCATCTTCATAAATATCATATCATGCAGGCTGAATTATTCAGAGTAACGGGTCTGCATGAAGAAGCCCTTAATCATTACAATAAAGCCATCGGCCTGGCTAAAGATAACAAATATATCAATGATGAAGCCCTTGCCAATGAACTGGCTGCTCAGATGTGCCTGATTCGAAGCGAATGGGAAAAAGCCCGATCTTACATGCATGAATCTCGTCATTGCTATTTAAGATGGGGATCCATCTCCATTGTTAAATTTTTGGAAGACCGGTATTATCAACTGCTTGAAGGAGGAATGGGGGCTGAAAAAGAAGCAGAAAAAGGCTTTGATATTGTCTCTGTCATGAAAGCATCTCAGGCAATCTCTGGGGAAATTATGCTGGATCGTTTACTGGATAACCTTATGAAAATTGTTATTGAAAACGCAGGAGCAGATAAAGGTTTTTTAATTTTAGAGGATAAAAAAGAACTGATCATTTCAGCCCATGCATCAGCCGACACAGACCACAAAATAACTTTGGGTGGCTCCTTGAAAGATTGTCAGGAAATTGCTCAGGCCATTGTCAACTATGTGGCCCGAACCAACGAAGCCATTGTTTTAAGTGATGCTGCTGGTGATAGTGTATTCACACAAGATCCATATGTACAAAAATCACGACCCAGATCCCTGGTTTGTATGCCTATCAAACGATCCGAATCAAACATCGGATTTATCTATATGGAACATGGTCAGGCTGCGGGTATTTTTACGCCCGAACGAATGGAAATATTGAACCTCTTAATTGCCCAGGCTGCTATTTCTATTGAAAATGCAAAATTATATAACAGCCTGGAAGAATCAGAAAAAAAATATCGTTCTTTATATGAAAATGCACTTGAAGGTATCTATCAGAGTGCATCCAATGGACGACTCATTGGTGCCAATCCTTCCCTGGCAAGAATAATGGGGTATCAAACGCCTGAAGAAATGATTGAGACCGATCTGAGAATTGAAAATAATTATGTCAAGCAAACAGATTATATCCAACTGATGAAACAGCTCAAGGCCTCTGATCAGGTCATTGGATTTGAAACACAGTTTTATCAAAAAGACCAAAGTATTATATGGGCCTCATTGACAGCGAGAATTGTCCGATCTCCGCATGGTGAAATTTTAGGGTATGAAGGTTCTCTTGTTGATATTACTGAACGTAAAGAAAAAGAAAAAGCTGAACGAGAACGCGAGGCGGCTGAAGCTTCCAATAAATCCAAAAGTGAATTTCTGGCAAGCATGAGTCATGAAATCCGAACACCCATGAATGCTATTTTTGGCTTTACGGAATTACTTGAAGATCACATTGAAAATCCACAACAAAAACAATATCTATCTGCTATTGCATCCAGTGGAAAGACCTTGTTGAGTTTAATCAATGATATTCTAGATTTGTCTAAAATCGAAGCTGGCAAGTTAGATATTCAAATCAACGACGTTAATCCCAGAACCCTCTTTTCTGAAATCCAGCATATTTTTTCCATGAAAGTTCAGGAGAAAGGGATTGACTTTTTTGTTGAAATTGATCCTATGATTCCAGAAATATTGGCTCTGGACGAAGTTCGCATTCGTCAGATTTTATTTAATCTGGTAGGCAATGCCGTCAAGTTTACGGATTCAGGATTTATAAAAATTTCTATGACTCAGGATAGAAAGCAAAAAACAGGTGAGGGGCTCCATCTGCTTTTCAACGTTCAAGATACAGGGATGGGAATACCAGAGACTCAAAAATCATTGATCTTTGATGCCTTCAAACAACAGGAGGGACAAAGTCATGCCAAATATGGAGGAACAGGCTTAGGCCTTGCCATCACCAAAAGATTGGTTGAAATGATGGGCGGCGCCATTACTGTGACCAGTGAAGAACAAAAAGGGAGTACTTTTTCTTTCCATATTCCGAATGTTAAACCTGGCCAATTCATTGAAAAAAGTTCGGGCGCAGGGTCTATTGATATTGAATCCATTGTGTTTGATAATGCCATGATTATTATTGTTGACGATGACCTCGTCAGTCGTAATCTTTTCAGAGGTTATTTACAAAACCACAATATTGAAATTATCGAAGCTCAAAATGGCCAGGAAGGTATTGATATGGCTCGTTTGTATCGATCTGACTTGATTTTGATGGATCTTCGGATGCCTGTCATGAATGGGTTTGAAGCCATAAAAATTATTAAATCCGATGATACCCTCAAAGATATTCCCATTGTCATTGTTACTGCATCGGTGATGAAAGATAGTGAAACAGATATTTTAACTTCCGGATGTGACGGATATTTAAAAAAACCAGTCCGTAAAAAAGAACTTATCGTTGAAATGATGAAATATCTCCCTTATTCATCAAAAATGAAAGCAGGAATTCAATCTGTTAAAACAAGTGATGACGTTGAAAGCGAAAAAAACATTGATATCAATCCGGATGCCATTCAGCATATTCCAGAGTTAATCAAAATGTTTGAAACCGAACATTTACCAGAATGGGAGCGCATTCAAAAACAATTTATTATTGATGAAATTGAAAATTTTTCTGAAAAAATGAAACAAATCGGCGAAGAATATGCTTTCATTGCCTTGATATCCTGGGCCAATGATCTGAACACACAAACGCAACAATTTGATATGGCCAAAATTCCAGGAACCCTAAAACGTTTTCCGCACATTGTTGAACAATTAAAAATCATTTCAACACGTCAAGAATGAATTAAAATGTTGAAAAATATTTTCATAAGAGTTAGTTAGAGACATTCAAATACATCTGATAAAGGAATTCTTATGAAAGGCCTTCTTACTCCAAAGCTGGATTATATTTTTAAAAAACTATTTACCCAAGATCTTATTAATAAATCTTAGATTATATTATCTATTCAGAGTATCCTGATTATTGTTTTTGCTTTGAGCTAAGAGATCAAAAATATCCCGAACTTAACTTAAATACACTGATGATTTATCCCTCAACATTTTTGAACTTCCCAAAATTATCCGTGGAACAAAAATGGATGCTATCAGTGAAAAAGAAAAAAAAAGAATT
>PEAL01000283.1 GCA_002753725.1 Deltaproteobacteria bacterium | reverse complement strand
ACGAAAAGCGTTAAAGAATGTAAAATTTTACTATCTGTAAAAATAATAATGTAAATTCAATACTGATGCCCTGGGCATCAGCCAGGGCACTAATTAATTACCAGTAATAACATTCACAGGCGTTTGACACTCAGGACACATATTGTCCTTGAGTACATTTTTTTGAATGGTAAAGCCGTATCGCTCAATAAGAAGTTTTCCACAGTGATGACAAAAAGTACTTTCTCCTTCATCGCCGGGAATATTTCCTGTATACACATACCGAAGTCCGGCATCCAACCCAATTTTTCGTGCCGTTTGAAGGGTTTCGACGGATGTGGCGGGACGATCTTTCATGTGATATGTGGGATGAAACCGACTGATATGCCAGGGAACATCCGGACCCAATTCTCGGACAATAAATTTTGCAGATTTTTTGATTTTTTTGGGATCATCGTTCAAGTCAGGGATCATGAGCGTTGTTATTTCTATAAATACACCATTGGCTTTCAAGCGAACAAGATTGTCCAATACCGGTTGAAGGCGGGCACTGCAATAATTTTTGTAAAATGCATTATCAATGGCTTTTAAATCAATATTGGCAGCATCCAGCCAGGGCGAAATCATTGTGATAGCACCTTCTGACATAAAACCATTGGAAACAAAAATATTTTGAATCCCTTGTTCATGCGCTTTTTGTGCCGTTTCTAAAGCAAACTCAAAATAGATGGTTGGCTCTGTGTAGGTATAAGCGATTGTTTGACATCGTTGATTGCGTGCGGACTGAACCACCTGACCGGGAGTCATGGGGATTCCAGAAATTCTGCCTTGATCCCTGGGCATCTGGGCGATACTGGAATTCTGGCAAAATTGACAGTGAAAGTTACACCCGACTGTCGCAACAGAATAACTTTTCGATCCTGGCAAAAAATGAAACAGCGGTTTTTTTTCAATGGGATCAACATGTTCCGCAACAATTCTGTCATATACAAATGTATATAGAATACCATTCCTATTTTGTCTCACCCGACAAATGCCCCATCGTTCGTTTTTTATGGTACACATATGATGGCACAAATGACACACCACACTGTCAGTATCTAATCGATCATAGAGTAAAGCTTGTTTCATCAGACGGCTCCTGCCAAAGCTTCATTGCTTTTTTCGATCTTTAAATTCAGCG
The DNA here is from genome assembly GCA_002753725.1 of Deltaproteobacteria bacterium. GTDB lineage: Bacteria > Desulfobacterota > Desulfobacteria > Desulfobacterales > Magnetomoraceae > Magnetomorum. The sequence continues at coordinate 5,771 of PEAL01000283.1, read as the reverse complement.
GACGTAATCGAAAGGAGGGCACCAGAATGACGCTGATGCCTAAAAATGTGCCAAAAGGGCATCTCTGGAGCAAAGAAAATTGTTCGATCATTTGCCCAAGCATGCTGTCGCTACCTTCACCGGGTTGGCCCGTTGTTTTCCATTCAATGGGGACTTTACCGAGGGTGTGTTTCAAATGTTTTTTGATTTCACCGCTGGTGTAAAATTGAATGGATTCTTCAGATATATTGGGAAACATGTCTTTAATCTGAATCCTGACATCTTTGATGGCAAACTTATTCCAGATACCTATAAACATTCTATCTTTTGTAACACGCGCCGCTTCTTCAAGAACACGTTTATAGTTATCAGAAAATTCCAGGGTATTGATCATAACAGAAAGATTGAAACTGTTATCATCAAAGGGAAGATCTTCAGGATTTCCATGATGTAAATCCACAAGATTTCCCAGATTATTTTTTGCAGCAGTGATCATGGCATCAGACGCATCCAGCCCGGTAACAGTTAATCCACGTTCGAGAAATTTGAACAATCGTTGTCCAGTGCCGCATCCAATACCCAAAACATGTTCACCGCGAACCGGTTGAAGCATATCAAACATTAAGCGGTTTTCTCGTTCAATAATCTGGCGGTTGGAAAACTGCTGATACCAGTTATCAAAATCATTTGCATCCCGTGTATTAAACAAATATGGCATAATTTTACTTCTCAATCATAAATAGTGAATAAAATACCCTTCACCTTTTCCTTTGATATTGGGCGAAAAGAAATGCCCAATGGCAGAGGCAAACGTCCGTGTGTTGAAGGGTTTTGTTATGTATCCAGAACAACCAATTTTAAGCGCTTCGTCGTTGTCATCTTTCATTGCATGGGCGGTTAATGCAACAATTGGAATATCTTTTGTTTTTGGATCTTTTTTAAGCACACGCGTGGCTTCAAGGCCATCCATCCCCGGCAGGGCAATATCCATTAAAATTAAATCGATATGCTGCTTGCGGGCCATTTGGATACCATCCTCAGCATTTTCAGCCTGCAAAACCTTATAACCTGCTATTTCAAGCAGATCGGTGGCCATTTCCATATTCATTTGATTGTCTTCAATAATTAAGATGGATTTTTCTTTCATTTTATCGGTCCTTTGTATGAGGGGTGAACCGTATTTCACCCTTAAATGGAATCGTCATTCTCTGGAATAACCTGGTAATGTATATGTTGTGCAATTACCACTTGAACACGTTCGTGTCTGGGTGCTTACACTTGAAGAACTACCACTGGTTCCCATGGCATAACTGGTTCTGCTCATCACTCTTTCAAAAGCTTCAGACGAGCATTTGGGACACTTCAGTTCACCCTCATCTTTTGAATTCATGACGAGTATTTCAAAAAATTCATCACATTGATTGCATTTAAATTCATATAGTGGCATGTGTTATTAACCTCCGGCATTGTCTTGTTTTCACCCTATATAGAATGATAACGAAATATATTGATCAATCCTACCCTTATTTTAAAACAAAATCAAAAATTTTTTTAAATACTGGTAGTATCATTCACGTTGACACGATATTTTTTCAAAAAAAATGAGGGGTGATAAGAAAGCTTTGCCTTTCTTAAACCAGCATCACCAATATCCTGTTCTCGATTTACCCAAACAGTATCAGACGCTTCGTTCTTTAAAAAAAATTGATTGATTGCCTGATATGCACCTTTAATCATGGGACATCCTTTTTCAAAATGAATAAGCATCGTGTCCTCAGAAAAAAATTCACCGATTGTGTAAGCGGTAATCAACTGATTGACCAAAATGGAACCACCACAAATATTGTCATAGGCGCGATACGATTTGAGAACATTTTCAATGGCGCGATTTTCCGATGACAGCGTATCATCAGATTCACAATTTCGCCATGAACACCAGTCCTCTTGCATGGCAAGGGTTTCATCAATACGTTCAGGCGTAACGGTATGATACTGATAATCATATTTTTTGACAAACTGATTCAGCAAATTCTTTTTTTTATGATAGCGATTACCACGAAGCTCGATCAAATCTTTTGTTGAATAGATGTAATCCCAATGATCCCGCTCATCGATAATCTCTAAAGATAAGGGCAAGCAATCCTTCCAAATGGCAATCAATTTTTCTGGAATGCGGGTAAACGTTACAGGTAAAGCGATGTCCTTAAAAACAGCCGGCCAGTCTGTCAGATGCCAGTCGCCAACTGGCGCCCATAATTGTTCTTCGGGCTGTGCTTGTTTTATCCAAAGCAAATGATCTGTAAACGCCCATGTTAACGCATACTCTTCTGCCCATCCCCGAATATTTACAAAACTGTAATCCGATGTTTTTTGAGTCATTTTAGACAAATATTTCAGATAGTCTTTTTGTCGGTTCATGGTAATGGGCTCAAAATGCAAACTCATAATTTCTCCCGTTGGTATACCATAATTGCATCAGACAAACCGGATTGCCGATGGATTTGATTGGTCACAGCCGCACAGAAAATGGATCGTGTTGCCCACAGTTGGATACTTTTTCGCGTTCGTGTCAGGCCCGTGTAAAGAAGTTCGCGTGTCAGCACTTTTGAAAGTTTGTCTGGAAGCACAAACAGAATATGATCAAATTCTGATCCCTGACTCTTATGGACCGTCATGGCATAAACGGTTTCATGTTCAGGCAATCGTGCGGGTAAATATTTTTTTATGGTTGAATTGTCCGTTCCCATAAAAAACGCTTTAAGCGTGTTTTGATCCTCTTTATCTTTAAATATAATACCGATATCACCATTGTATAGACCAATAGTGGCATCATTTTTGGTAATCATAATGGGCCGGCCATGATACCATCGCTTGTTGGGTTGAATCAGTCCTTTTGATGCCAGTATATCCGCCACATAGGCGTTCATTTGTTCCACACCAAAAGGACCTTTACGCACAGCACATAATATCCTAAACGTGTTCAAAGCCAGAAGGGCATCTTTGGGGTGCTTATATTTGAGATAAATTTCCTGATAGTGAATGATATGATTGTGTAATGCGGTTTTGATATTTTTGAGATCTTGCAGATCTGTCCATTGAATATCTGGATATCTTGAAGAATCTTCCAAGATGTCTATGGCTCTGTTCGAATTGCCCTGGTTAACAGCCTTTGCAAGCTTGAAAATACCACTGGTATCACCAAAGCGATAGTTTTTGGATAAATAGACCATACAGGATTGTAAGGAATGCGGTCGATGGGTTGCATACTGAATGCAAATGTCCCCCAGAACAGACCCCGGATCAACAGAGGCTAACTGATCCTTATCGCCAAGAATGATCAAACGCGCTTCAGGCCGCAGGGCAACAATTAATTTACTCATCAGTGCCAGATCGATCATTGATGCTTCATCAACAATAACCACATCTGAAGGCAATGGATTGTCCTTGTTATATTTAAAATAAGGCGAGCGATGAATGGGGCCCAATAAGCGATGAATGGTCATGGCCTGCTTGGGCATGATTGCTTTAATTTCAGGGGAACAGTCCAGACGTTCTTGAGCATCCAGTAATGATTCTTGAAGCCGTTGTGCTGCTTTTCCTGTTGGTGCTGTTAAATCTATTTTAGGAGGCATTTCAGAAACATGGATAAGGGCAGCAATCATTTTTGCTGCAACACTTGTTTTTCCTGTCCCCGGGCCTCCAGAAACAATGCATAGCCGTTTGTTGATCGCTATTTCTACGGCCAGACGTTGGGGGGAATCCGTTGCGGAAAATGGATCTTTTGGAAACAGTCGGTCTAAAAATTTCGACAGGCCGCTGATATATAAATTGGACACGTCTTGTTGGCTTCGAGTGAGAAGATGATTTGCAAGTTGCTGTTCGTACTCATAATATCGATACAAATACAGCCGGTTGCATTGATCTAAAATCAATGGTTTTTTTTCATCCGGCCTTCCCACAACACCACTGGTCAAAAGCAATGCTTTCCATGTATCCATTGTCGGGCACATGGATGTGTCTTCTTTTTCCATTGGCCGAGATGAATATTCAAAGCAGTCCTTGACAGGATGCTCAGAATAATCATTTAAATAAACACAAATATGTCCACGTTCTGTCCAATAACTGACCAATGCAGATGCAAGAGCCAACTCTTGCGTGTTTATTTTTGCAATACGACACATAAACCTGGAAAAATGCTGGTTAAGCGGTGATAAATAATCAGACAGTTGGTCAATCATAATGCTACCAATGTTTGGATCAGATAATAAATTATTTTTGCAGTCAACCCCCAGATGATATCCTCAGGGGTACGATAAATATACACAGTCAATCGAACGCCTCCCCAGGGTTTGTGATATCTTTCTGGAAGTCCCAGCTCACGAACCGGGAAAAGGATTTCCGTTTGGCCGTTGGGTTTTTCATCAATGGGATGCGCCATCAATTTTACCTGATGCAGCTCTGGAGGATGCTTTTCAAAAAAGGATACAGGTACAAGAAATACCCGTGCGACTTCATTGGTATCCATTTTCAACTGCTTGATATCATCCATTTGAAGAATACCTATAAAAGGATCGACGGTCATTCCCATTGGCGCAAGCAATGTATCCATTTGCCCAATAATATGAATTTGAGATGCATCGACCCCCAATTCTTCGATGGTTTCACGAATGGCCGTTTGTTCATATGTTGCATCAACCTCTTTTTGATAAATCCCTCCAGGGAAACAGATTTCCCCGCCCTGACGAATATGCGATGCCCGTTCTTCAAATAAAAAATAATATTCATCATCGATAGGGACAAGGGGAACCAGAACAGCAGCATTGACAAATTCATTCTTACCCATGATGTTTGGGCATTGGGGTAACTTTTTTTGTAGTTGTTGTATATAAGATTGTTTCATCGTTCCATTCATTCATAGGGTTTATTCGGCTATTGTCCTTTGATTTGAAGATTGATTATCATAATTTTTCATTTTTTTCATGCCATAAAACCTGTAGGCCATAAATTTTTAAATCGTCAGTAAATATGTAAACCAATAATTTTATCCTTTTAATAACAAATAGATATATATATTTAATTGACACTTAAAAAAGTAAGGTTGTTAGGAGAAGAATAAGTTATAACTATTTGTATTCATTGATCTATTGCTTTTCAAGCCATCCCTTTCTCCAAAAAACCGTGACAGTGTCAAATGTAAGCGTTTTACACTTTAGAGGCTGCCTTATATTCGTCCATTATTCTATTGTCAACGTATTTTGACAGTGTAAAAAAAAAAAAAAAAAAATTTAATTACTCGTATTTATTGAAAATATATTGTTATATAATGGTTGATCGTTATACTTGTTTGCGATAAATCTATATAAATCTCATATTCTCAATACTTTAATTATTTTATGGAAAACAATAAGGAATTATTATTTTCTCTACTTGCTATGTATATACATGATTTTATTATATAATTTAAAACATGGTATTTAATATTTTGATTATCACTCAAATCTTTTTCCTGTGGCATACAGTTTGATATGTATTATATTAACAAGCTTTCATTCTATAATATCTTCATTTTTGAGATATTAAAAACAGGAGGAGTAAATGATGAAAATATCGCAATCAAAATATCGATCTCAAACAGGATCGGTTGCTGTAGAATTTGCGCTTTTTTCACCATTTATGTTTGTTATACTGTTTTCAATTATTGAAATGGGAAGTGCCTGGTATCAGAAACAAATGATGGTCAGTGCCAGTCGAGAAGGTGCTCGTTTTTGTAGTTTGTTTGAGAATAGAAGTGA
>PEAL01000282.1 GCA_002753725.1 Deltaproteobacteria bacterium | reverse complement strand
TTAAAAGAGGAAAGAATGAGCGATTAAAAGGAATCGATCATGAAAAGATCAAAGCAAAATTCAAAGATTTAAAAAAATATGAATCCAAAATAGCAGAATGGAATGAGTTGCATCGAATTAGAGTCTTTTTCATATGACGTGATATTTTTATGTTAAATTTTATTACACCTTTTTGTTTTTGTAAGCGTCACAGGAATTTTTATTATGAAAATATATTTTTCATGTTAAACAATGTTACAATGCAGGCTTAGCTCTATCAACAATCCAGGCTATTAAAGCTATAAATTTTGAGATAGAATTTTTTTCATATGACTTAATATTTTTTATTGAGTTTTGTTACATTACTTGTTATTCATAATTATTCTTTGACACTATACTATTATGTTGATACTTTTTTTATTTACTTTTAAATAAGAATAAGCATTTTATTTTACAATAAAATTTGGAGTGACAAATGTCTTTTCAAGGGAAAGAATTCACTCAAGAGATGAAGCAACTTGTAATTAACTTAAAAAACTTTTATGATACAGAGAGAACTAAAAATGGAAAGAAAGCTAATTGGGCTATAGAACAAACAGCTAAAGGGTTAAAAATCGGAGAAGCTACAGTTCGAAGGATAATGGCTGAGTACAATAAAAATAAACATGACGTTCCTGACTCTTTGCCGAAACCCAAAGGAAAACCAGAATTTTTAATAACTAATGATTTAATACCTCAAGTTCGCAAGTATATTCGTTCACAAAACTTGATAGGTCAGCATGTATCACTTGAAACAGTGAGTGAATATTTAAAATCAATAGATCCAAAATATAATTTTTCAACGACAACTCTATGGAGAACCTTGTACAGATGGGGATTCACATATGGAAAAGAACAGAGGCGATCTGCATTGAAAGAGCGTGATTATGTTATTCTCAATAGGCGACGATATCTACGCCAAAAACGATTAAATCGAAACCCAGACGGTTCTTTTAAAAGAGTTGAAGTTTACCTTGACGAAACCTATGTTAATAAAAATCATTCAAATCATTTTACATGGTATAGCGATGAAGATGGACCAAGTGTAAATAAGCCATCTGGTAAAGGTCAGCGGTTAATTATTGTAAATGCAATCACCTCGAATGGATGGGTTGATGGCGCAAAATTAGTTTTTGAGGCGAAAAAAAGAACAGGAGATTATCATGGTCAAATGGACTGGGGCAATTTTTCAAAATGGTTTACAAAACAACTACTTCCAAATATTCCTAAAAATTCCATTATTATAATGGATAATGCCAGTTATCATAATGTTACTATAGATAATTCCTTTCCTAAGTCGAACTCTAAAAAGGATATATTTCGTAAATGGTTAGATGATAATGGAATACCATGGAGTAATGATCTGTTAAAAGCTGAGTTGTACGTGTTATGTAAATTATTTGAACCCAAACCAGTATTTAAAATTGATCAGATAGCAGAGTCAAAAGGGCACACTATTTTGCGTACACCCCAATACCATCCAGAACTTCAGCCAATCGAAGGATGTTGGGGAGTACTTAAAAATTATATGGCAAGGAATTGTGATTTTACTCTTGAAAAGTTTAGGAATAATCTACCTGAAGCTTTTGCTCAAGTCAAAGCAGAAACATGCCGGAAATTGATTGGCAAGACTATAACTGAGGAGGATAGCTACTGGGAAGAAGATGATAAGATAGATGATAATCAAGGTGTTGATGAGCTTGAGTGAGTAAAGTATGTTGTTTTAAATATACACAATATTTTATTTTAGATAAATTGATACCTATGTTTAAAAACATTTTCATCTTGAACTCTTGACATTAATGAGTTTGCGTTGTAACATTATTTGACAAGAGAATGTTTCTTTAGATAAGAAACACATCGCTGCGCTTTTAAAAACAAAGAAGTGTAGAAATATTTAACAAATAAATATCAAGTCATATGAAAAAGACTCTAACTGTATAAAGAAAGGATTTATGATGAAAACAAAGCAAGAACTATTTTTTTATTTTTTTATGATTCCCTTGCTCTTTATTTTTTATACCACCTCAACATCCTTTGCTGCATCCCGATGGACAGTCATGGTCTATCTTGATGCAGACAACAATTTGGAATCTTTTGCCATTGAAGATTTTCTTGAAATGGCAACCATTGGCAGCGATGAAAATGTTCATTATATCGTACAGATGGACCGTGTAGACGGGGAAGATACAAGATATGGTAACTGGAAAGACTGCAAAAGATTTCGTGTAACAAAAAACATGACACCTGATCCCGGAAATGCCATAGAATCCCTTGGTGAAGTCAACATGGGAGATCCGGATACACTGGAAGCCTTTATCAACTGGTCTGTGGCTCATTATCCTGCCCAAAATTATGCACTGATTATGTGGGATCATGGTAATGGATGGTTTCGACGAAAACGAAGTCCTGTTTCGCCCATATTTAAAGGGGTTTGTTTTGATGATACCAATAATTCAGATGGCTTATATATGTACGAAGTGAAAGCGGTTTTGTCTGGTTTAGCGATCAAACCCAATCTGGTCGGCTTTGATGCCTGTTTAATGGGTATGATGGAAAACGCGTACCTTTTAAAAAATTCAGGTATTTCAGTGATGGTTGGATCGGAAGAACTGGAACCCGGCGATGGTTGGCCTTACCACACAATTGCCCAGGGATTGTCATCACATTCGGAATGGAGTGCTGCTCAATTGGGTGAATGGATCGTTGATAAATATTATGAATCCTACAACATGAATGAAACTCAAGCGGCTATCGATCTTACAAAAATAGATGCCCTTGCCTCTGCTTTGTCATCCTTTGCTACCGCCATGAAAACTTCCTGGCAGGACAATGTTGAACACATAAAAAATGCTGCACAAACTGTACGCAATCGTATTCAGGATGCTGTCATCAATACTAAAAATGGTGAAAACTATAGACATGCGTCGGGTTTATCCATTTATTTTCCCCTCGGTTATTATGATTCTGGTTATGATGAAATTGATTTGGCAAACGATACCACCTGGAATGAATTTCTATCTGATTATCTCAATAAAATGTCAGGATCATGGATTGCATTGGCGCGAAAACAATCCTTAGAATTTGAGAATGACAATATTGACCTGGATCATTTTTGTTCCATCATACAAACAATGGACTCCGGTGATCAACGTCCCGGGTATACATCGGAGATAGCAGAATATAATTTTGTAGATATTCAACCCTCAGGAACACTCAAACATATTCAAGATGACAGTTTTGTATATATTTCACCACAAAATTTTGTTTTTTCTTATTATGGAGAACAGTATTCTTCAGTCAGTATCTCTGATAATGGCGTGATTTATTTTAAAAATTCAGACCTGTCGTCCGCATCAAATGAATCCATTCCAGGCAGTGAAAAATTTGATGAACGCTTTATTGCACCCTTTTGGGATGATATGAAAGGGGCTGATATTTATTGGGAAGTTAAGACCAATGGCCTTGAAAAACGATTCATTATCCAATGGCATGAAGTCGTTCATTATTCTTCAACAGCAAGCGATACTGCAACCTTTCAAGCCATTTTATATGAAGATGGCCGAATTGGTTTTCAATATAAAGATACACTGTTTAATAATGTTTCAATTGATCACGGCAATAGTGCAACGGTTGGCGTTCAGGGGAGCAGGTTTAGTGGTTTGCAATATTCCTATGACTCACCTGTCATTATGAACCTGTCTGCATTATTGTTTTTACCAGACAATGATCAAGGCTGTCGCTATTCATTAGCCTCCTATCTTCAAAATGTGGGAGCGCAAGGAGAACAAAAAACACTTGGGGTGACAACAACCGATGATTGTGAATGGAGCGTATCCTCTCAAGAAAGTTGGATTAATATTACCAGTGAAAAATCAGGCACGGGTTCAGGCCTGATAAAATATTGGGTTGCCGAGAATACCCAATTTCAAGTTCGTACAGGCTATTTGAATGTTGAAAATAAAACCCTTAAAATCGTTCAGGCGTCCTCCTGCAATTACGAACTTTCTCCATTACAAAGCACTATTACTGATGCCGGAGGATTGGGTCAGGTTTCTGTGATATCCTCTAATTCCGGATGCACATGGGAAGCTAAAACAAATGATTCCTGGATAAAAATTATTTCCGAAAATCATGGAACAACCAATAATTCTGTCCAATATGAGGTTGATAAAAATACATCTTTCAATAAACGAACAGGCACAATAACAATTGCAGGTATCGTTTTTACCATTGTTCAGAACGCTGCGATAGCTCCAGAAGCAACACTTTTGGAGAATAATGCTGTCGTTAAAAATATTTCTTTGGATTTAGGCGGGCAATTATATTTTAAAATAAACATTCCTGCTGCTATTTTTTCATTTGATATTATGACCACCGGTGCAAGCGGTGACTGCGATGTATATATCAAAAAAGGTGAAATGCCATCAAAGGACAATCATGATTATTCCGCAACAGTCCTTTCCAGCAATGAAAAAATAAGCATTTCAAATCCAGAAAATGGAGAATGGTATATTTTACTGTTTGCATATAGCACTTTTAATAATGTTACATTAAAGGTAAACTATTCATCCCAAAATTGCGAATATCTGTTATCCCCATCCAACATGGAGATTTCATCATCAGGTGGTTCTGGATATTTTGAGGTCAACACAAACAATGACTGTTTCTGGGAAGTAACAAGCCTGTCCGCATGGATAGAACTATCAGAAAATACATCGATGCACGGTGGGAATGGTATTGTCTCTTTCAATATTGCTGAAAATAACGCATTCTCCTCACGAACTGGTTTTATTGAAGTAATGAATCAAAAATTTGAAATTACACAACAAAGAAATGAGACGATTCCCATTATTCCCTTGATCAATACAGTCACTCAATGGGAATTATCAGGTAATGAGAGTTCCTATGCTTATTACAAAATTACAGTGCCGGAAAATCAGGAAGTATTCATTATCAAAACCTGGGGCGGAATTGGGGATTGTGATATGTATATAAAATTTAACGACATTCCTACTGATGACAGTTACGATAGCGCTTCTTCTAATTCTTCAAGTGATGAAACCATTCGTATAAGTACACCTCAGGCGGGTGACTACTTTATTTTGCTATATGGATATGATGCGTATTCAGGGATCTCACTACAAGCACAATACCAGGCATCGACCTGTACATATTCCGTTTCTGAAACAGAAATATTTGTAGATAATACTGGCGGGACAGGAACCATTGATGTCACAACCCAGTCTGCATGTTCATGGTCTGCTATTGTGAATGTTGATTGGATTTCAATTCAAGCTGACAGCGCTTCTGTGGGAAGTGGATCGATCCATTATTCCGTTGAAAACAATACCAATAATGAGGAACGATCTGGTATTATTGATATGTCCGGCCAACTGATATTTATAAATCAGGCGGGTGCAACCCTGGCCATTCCCATGATAAACAACCTGCCAATTACCGGTATAACCCTGGCGAAGGGTGAAATTGCGTACTTTGTCATCGATGTCCCACCTGGCCAGAAAAATTTAATTGTTGATACCTGGAATGGTACAGGTGATATTGATTTGTACGCCAAATATGGCGCATTCCCGACCGATTCTTCCTATGATTACCAGTGTTATGCATGGGGAAACGATGAATACATTTATATTAAAAATCCAGAAGCAGGTCCCTGGTATTTCTTTATTCTTGGTTTTGAAGCATCATCGGATGTTTCTATGAAAGGAACGTATCATACTTTAGACTGCAATTATAAAGTATCACCGATGGATGCTATCTTTGGTGTTTCGGGTGGCACAGGAATATTAAATGTTGAAGTAAATGATGGTTGTGTTTGGACTGCTGTAAAACATGGTACATGGATGAACATCCTTGAAGATACCCGGCGAGGAATGGGAAATGGATCAATGACTTACACTGTTCCAGAAAATGAAAATCATTCCATTCGCACCCATAATATTCATATCGCGGATCAATGGATTACGGTGATGCAGTCTGGAATCGAGGAAACATCTCCTTCAAATATGATAAACAATGTAAATATTGTCGTTGATGGTGAAAAGGAAAGCGTTCAATATTATATGATTGATATTCCTCCAAATCAGGAAAATCTATCGTTCAATCTTTCAGGTGGAATGGGAGATTGTGATTTTTATATCAGTCACGAGTCATACCCAACGTTTCGACGCTATGATTTCAGGCCATATGTATCGGGGAACAATGAGCATGTCAGTATTGCAACCCCGGAAGCAGGAATCTGGTATGTCATGTTGTATGCTTATACCGACTATTCAAAGACCACATTTAGTATTCATTATCAAGAACCTGTCAATCTTTCTGATCTGATAGCCATTTTACAGGTATTAATGGGGATTCAACCTGATCTAAGTAACATATCTTTTGAAGATGTTCATCCTGGCGGCATCATTTCAATTGAAGATGCCATTCGATTGCTTCAGATTTTGGCATTCGAGTGACATTGATTGATAAAGGAGTATCCATCCAATGAACCATAAGGAATCGCGATTAAATAACTTTACCATTTGAAGTCCCTTGAGTGGAGTCCTAAAGCTTTAGCTTTGGGAGTTCTTAGCTTTTCAATGCGTTGTTTTTCTGTGAGTCCCAAAGCTAAAGCTTTGGGACTCCACTCAAGGGAACGTTATTAAATTTTGATTCCTAAGGATGCACCCAAGGGTTCACCCTTAGGGTTCATTGAGGCGTCAGGGCCTGTCAATAATTTTATCTTGTACATCCATACTTGTGCGTCGTTTATTGGGACCTTTCTTAATTTCATATATTACCAAAAACTACCTTTCTTTCAATATTTTCGAAATTATAATTCCCCCCAAAATTTGGACAGTCCCTTAAGCTCTAAATATGCTATAAAATAAATACAAAATGAAGAAGGGGGCAACTATGAAAAGAAAACGATATTCCGCAGACT
>PEAL01000281.1 GCA_002753725.1 Deltaproteobacteria bacterium | reverse complement strand
ATATCGCATTCGTAGCGTTTGTTCTAGCCGCTATTGGTGCGCGTTTTGTGTTTCCATCAATTAGTCACGAAGGGATGGCTTTTTGGATCATTCAAAGCAGCCCCATCACAATTAGAACCTATTTATGGATAAAATTCTGGGGCTACTTTTTACCGCTTTTTCTGCTGTCGGAAGTACTGATTATCACAACAAATATATTATTGCATGTGAACACATTTATGATGTTTTTATCGGTTATTACCATTGCGTGTATTTCTCCCGGCGTTGTTGCTCTGGGGATTGGGCTCGGGGCAGCCTATCCGGATTTCAAGTCGGAAAATCCGACACAGACGGTTACTGGATTTGGTGGTTTGATGTATATGTTTTGTTCATCAGCATTTTTTGGGAGTGTGGTATTATTGGAAACGTTTCCAGTGTATTTAATTTTTAATGCTCATTTTAAAAAAATTTTCCTGAAAGACAGTGATGCACTGCTCATCCTTTTTTGTTTTTCAATGGGTCTTATCATTTGTTTGTTTGCCTTGTTTGTTCCCATGTGGTTTGGTGAAAGGCGTTTGAAGCGAAAGGTTCAAACCAGAGATCAGGGGATTGAATTAGAGATCGATCACATCGCATCACTTTCTGGAAGTGAAACAGAAACACGAAGGGCAATTTTACTTTCCCGCGTATTTCAAATCAAATCCGGACAAGCCAGTCGGTATCCGGCAAAAAATGTATTTGAGGAGATACAGGCATGCCATTAAATCAGGTGTTCTTTTATCAGGATGCATGGTCAGAATTGTTAGAAGCGGTTAATGATTATAATGCAAAAGCAAAAGGACTGGGCAGACAATTTTTAAAAGCGATTGAACGCGGAATCGAACAAATCAATACCAATCCTCAATCTTTCCCTGTTCATCAGGAGACACAAACGCGGATGTATTCACTTCAAAGGCTGCCATACCTGATATATTTTATCACTCTCGACCAGGAAATATGGATTGTAGGAGTTGAAAAAACGTTCGGTGCTAAAGCCTCAAAAATTTAGAGGTATCTATCATTTTTTATTGACAAACAAAAATTCAGATGCTAATTAACTGATCTTTTTATGGGGCTGTAGCTCAGTTGGGAGAGCGTATGACTGGCAGTCATAAGGTCAGGGGTTCGATCCCCCTCAGCTCCATTTTTTATTTCCTGCCCATTTGCCAGAAATCTTCCTGGTATTAAAAATTTCCCCAAAAGATTTATTTCCCCAAAAGATTTATTTCCCAAAAAGATTTATTTAATAGATAATTTTCGGTGGTTAATGACTAAAACCCTGTGTTAATCAGGAAATAATTTTCATCATTGCAACAAAAACAGCTCCTTGCGCAACCATTAAGCCTGCAACCCACTTGACAAGTGTAAGGGCGGACCTGATGTTCGCCCTTGTTCAACAAGCGAAATCAAATCTATGCCGTCTAAAAAAAGTATTGATGCGATGCAATTTGCATCGCATAGAGACGTTGCATGCAACGTCTCTATGAATTCTATCTTGAGGGGCATTCCCACAATGATATGTTTTAACCAACGTCACTGGTTTGTATTCGTTTTTCACATGATTTTAATATTTCATGTAACATTTGCGAATAGGATATGTCACCAAACTTTGCCATTTTTGCCAGATGTCCATCCCAGCACCAACCGGGGTTTGGGTTGACCTCCAACAATCGTGGTGTCTGATTTGAATCCAGACGCCAGTCAAAACGTGCATAATCTCTGCATTCAAGACGTTCGAATAATTTGATACAGCTTGCAATTAAAAAACGTTCGGTGTCTTCCGGAAGACTGACAGGAATCGATTTGATTTTCCAATAGGGAGAATCCGGCAACCATTTGGCCTCATAACCACAAATTTTGGGATAATTCGGGGGCAATGCAGAATAATCTTCTTCGATGATTGGCAATGCCATATATGATTCTGGTGGATTTCCGATAATTCCCACACTGATATCTTTTCCAGTAAGATATTGTTCAACCAGAATGGGTTGATTATAACCAAATTTTTCTCTCACCTGCAAAATGGCTTTTTCCAGCATATTGATATCAAAACAAACATTGTGGCGGGTAATACCAAAACTGGAATCACCAAAGTTGGGTTTGACAATCACAGGAAAATACAAGGATAATTCAATAAAGGCAATGTCTTCAGATTTAATAATAAAAGCCTTTGGCACCGGAATATCCATTTCCTTTGCAATACCGCGTACCAGAGATTTGTCATAACAGTACGCAAGACATTGGGGGGTTCCACCGGTATAATGGAAATTCATCATTTCCAGGAATGAAGGGACATGAAGTTCTTTTGAAGCTTCATTGTTGAACCCCTCATCACATAAATTAAAAATAAAATCCAGTTGGCCTCTGTGTTTCTGTAAATCCTGGATGAGAGTATCGTGCTGATTTAAGTATATAAAATGATAATCTGGAATTTCTGCCAATGCTTTTTTTAATGCATCGATGGTAAAAAAATCATCATCGTCAAAATTGGACTGGGGTTTGACAATATCGGATTTTTCAGGATCACCCATTAAAACAGCTACTTTTTTTAAGACCCGGGTCGTATCCACCGCCTGCCATTCTTTTTTTGCAATGCCCGTGACAATAATTCGTTTGGCCATCATCCCCAGGTCTTGATTGCGTTTGGATGCCGTCATCATTTCGCTGTGAAAGGAGATGTCATCAAACTTAACTTTATCAAGTAACTGAGTGAGACTTTCTGTTGTGTATAAGCGCTCTGCATAAAATTGATCGGCAATGACTCCTTTTTTTACATGAGTGATCACCTCTCTTGATATTAAACGATCCTGATTTTCTGAAAGTGATCGTTCCCGGCATACAAAATATTTCTTATCAATCCATTCCCAACTGCGCGCTTGAAAGTTGTCTTTCATATAGTTGCCATCGGTCACATCAATGAGGAGTTTTCCCATAGGTTTGAGAACACGCATGATTTCTTTGAGAATATTTAAATCATCCTGCAATGTTTCAAAATATCCAAAGCTGTTTCCCATCAGCATAACATAGTCGAATGTATCAGCGTTAAAGGGTAATTTTCTGGCATCCCCTTCTTTAAATGTGACATGTCCACCAGTTTGTTTATTCAATGTTCGTGCTCGCGTGATCAAATAGTGGGATCGATCCAGTCCATGAATATTGATAAATCCCTGTCGGGCAAGATCCAGTGCATGTCGTCCCTGCCCACAACACAGATCTAGAATATAGCTGTCCTTGGATGGTTTGAGTATGGATAAAAATAAATCAATTTCATATCGAGTGATAGCATTATCTTCAACAACATCGCCATCGGTTCGCAGATAATTGGCATTAAACAAATGACGCCACCAGTCTGCTTTTACATAACTTTCCAAATTTTCAACCGGACCTAAAAAATCTGTCCATTTTATTTTTTTTAATTTTTTATTTTTGGCCACAATTGTTTCCTTTCATTTTATAATGCTTCGAGAGTCGTAAATTCTCTTAATTTTTTTTAATAGATGAGGAATTATTATTCATCCCTGGAATCCTTTATCATCAGGATTCTTTTTCATTAAAATAAAGTGCTAAGCCCGCCTGAAAATTTTGATTCAAAACCGTTAACCGATGAGAATCGATCTGCAATGTTTGACGATCAAAATATGGGGAGGTCATGTACAATGCTCTTGACATTTCGACCTGAATCCAGGGAATAGTTTGTTTCCCATAGGTTTGTGTAATATATCCACCCGCAAAAGGTTGATTGGTTTGAATATCTGTGGATTTAAAACCAAACGACTGACAAAAGCAGTCTGCAAGATGGTTCATGGCATCATCAGAACACGACTGGCCCCATAAGTTTCCCAGACACATCAGCGGACGATTTTTCCCCTGATCTTTTGAAATTTCTGGCCCTATAGCAGCCATTGAATGACAATCCAATGCAAGTTCAATGACATCAGTCAATTGCACCTGAGCATTTTTCAGTGATTCATGAAAAGGCTGATAAAAGGACTGAATCAAATCGTTTATTTGATTGGAATCCGGTTCTTTTCCCTTGTGATAGATTTGTTTTCCATAACAGGTATGACTTTTAATGATCCCATCTGGAAAATCTGGTGGACGTTGATCTATAGACCGATTTAAATCAACAATGGCACGGAGAATATCGGCTTTAATAACAGACGTTGCTCTCTCTTTAATATCATATATTTCTCGGGTAAATGCATCGCTATCATCAATTAAATCCAGTGGAGATAATTGGATGCTCCCTTTAAGTTCCTCTGGAATATAAGTCCCACCATGTGGAATAGAAATTAGCACCGGTAAGGTTTTCATATTTACCCTTTCTATGATCTTGTTTTTTTATTCAACAGACTGTTCTTTCAATATAGTCGCTCATAAGCAATGTAAATGCCAAACAAGAAATCATTGATTTGATTAATAAACAAATAAGAGATGGATCAGGAAAAGAACTATTGATTCCGAAACCCAACGGATTGAATATCAGATATTTAACAATATTTTTATTAAACTAAAGATATGAAAGGCTTATAAAGCCGGTATTAATAGTTCCGAATTCTAAAAAACAAGTCCTTACAGTTCCGATACCTTTGAATTGATTGGCATTAGGCTGTCTAATCTAAAGCATGTTGACACGGGCAATATTTTAAAATATTAATTGATTCGGAAGGCGAAAAATAATGGAAATAACGCTTAAACCTATTGGTTATGTAAACAGCGAAATAAAGATGTCATCCTTTCAAAAGGATGTGAACGTTGATATCAATAAAGAACATGGACGCTTGAAATATCATAAAATCAAACAGATAATTTCAGAGCTTGTCATTGATCCTGAATTTGATGATATGTTGGATGGTATTGAGGCATTCTCTCATATTATTGTCATCTACTGGCCGCATTTACTGACTGACGCACAAAAATCCCTCAGGAAAGTTCATCCAATGGGGCGCAAAGATTTACCGATTCAGGGCATTTTTGCCACACGCTGTCCGGCCCGGCCAAATTCTATATTAATTTCAAGTGTTGAACTGCTGGAGCGAAATCAAAATATTCTTCGTGTTAGAGGTTTAGAAGCTCTGGATGGCAGTCCCATATTGGATATCAAATCGGTGATGCACGATGATATTGAAAATCCAATTTTTCCGGAGTGGGTCCATCAGATTAAGAGGGATCTGTACTCAAATAATTAATGAACGTTCCCAAAAAGCAGGTCACTCCTTTGCCAAGTTCAAGCCAAAAATTTTGTGCGGTATCATTGGAGACAGTCCTATCCATTCTGTACTGGAAAAACTTTATCAAAAGCAAAAGATTAAAGGTTGTCCCATTAAAGTCAGACATGTTCACAAAATTGATGACATTGGTCTTTCACACGTTCTATTTATCAGCAAGACCACACCATCTGAACTGGATGCCATTTTAGAACAGACCCGTGATAAACCGATCATGACTGTCAGCGATACAGATGGATTTGGTAAAAAGGGCGTTTTAATCAATTTTTATATTACTGGCAAGGGCACCTTGCATTTTGAATTCAATTCCACGATAATGAAAGCGTCTGCTCTAAAGATTAACCTGTTGCTTTTAGAAATTGCTAAAGTTATTCAATAGGATACAAAAGCCAAAGAAGATTATCGGGGGCAAAATAGAGACAAAAGAGCCAAGAGCAGACTTGCCCCCTTTCTGCTTTCTTTTACATTACGCCATAAATGAGGCTAATTTACGAAGATCGTTATTTTCCAATTCTGTTATGTCCTTAATCATGTTAAGATCAAACCCTTTGTTCAATAAATTTATTGCAATTAAAAATTGACCATCCTTTTTACCCTGCTTAACGCCTTTTTTCACTCCTTCTTCCAAATATTTTTGTTTTAGCTGTTTGCCAACAACTGTTTGCGTAATATCAAAATTTAACATAACATTGACCTCCTCTATCGTTAAATTTCTAAAGCGGTTTAAAATAAAAAGAGCGATGACATCCAGTGCATCATTATGTTCTGATGCAGGAAAGACTTTTCTCAATTTTTGTCCCCATGCATGCCCCAGAGATATTTTTTGTGACTTTTTGATTCGTTTTGATACTGTAAACGGCGCAAGAACAATCAACCGTGGATCAATTTGAAGCAGTTCTTTTTCTGTATAATTTTCCAGAACGATTTGAGTGAACTCTCCTGTAATTTTATCCTTTTTATTGGGACTGGACAGGCTTAAATCAATAGCAGCTTGTTGGAATTTTTGTTCAGTAAAAATAACGCCCATATAAACAGGACCGGAGTATGATTCATGTGCGCAAGCCATTGTAATTTTTGATGCCAGACGAAAATGAATCATTGGATCTTTGTATCCCTGAAATTCAATAAAAATCAGACCTTTCTCACCTTTCATTATTGGCCAGGCCTGTATATCCGGAAAAAGTTGCTTATCTTTTAATACAACTGATTTTGCTTGATATTTTTTAGGATGAGTGACACCAATTAATTTAAGGATTGCTTCTCCGCTTATGGCCATCAGATTAAAAAAAGCGGTGTCTGTTCCACGATTTCCAACACGCTGAGTAACATTCATTTCTACCTCGATATTAAACCTTATCCCGTTTACCTACTTTGAAAGCCGGTGCCTTCTTTTCGGATATTTGCTGGCGCCAGATTGACCGTTATATTATCGGGGGCAAAATAGAGACAAAAGAGTCAAGAGCAGACTTGCCCCCTTTCTGCTTTCTTTTACATTACGCCATAAATGAAGCTAATTTACGAAGATCGTTATTTTCCAATTCTGTTATTTCCTTAATCATGTTAAGATCAAACCCTTTGTTCAATAAATTTATTGCAATTAAAAATTGACCATCCTTTTTACCTTGTTTAACGCCCTGCTTAACGCCCTGCTTAACGCCTTTTTTCACTCCTTCTTCCAAATATTTTTGTTTTAGCTGTTTGCCAACAACTGTTTGCGTAATATCAAAATTTAACATAAC
>PEAL01000280.1 GCA_002753725.1 Deltaproteobacteria bacterium | reverse complement strand
AAAACACTGCCTCGGGTTGTTGTCGCATAAAAAGGATGAGCAGATATAGGTAATTCTTTGAAAGGGTATGAGTTTGCGGATAAAATTGGTATAAGAAATTTCAACACTGGGATCATAAATGGTCGTAACATATGGATTGACCGGTTTAAATGTTTTGGGAGATAAGACCCCAACAGCCGTTGGAAACATCATTCCTGCGGCAACCACGGGTATGGTTAAATTTTTCATTTCAGTCAATATTTTTCCGGATTCAACACCAAGGGACAAAATAATATCCGGTTTTATTTTGAACACCAACTCCTCGGCAAACTGTTTAATCTGTTGAACATCATAGCCCCCATCCAAACGGGCAGTATCCGGCCATTGAAGATGATACTCTCCCTGGTTAAGATGGTCCAACTCTGTTTGAATTTGTTCGATCATTTTATCTTTCCACCAGTAAGGGCCGTCTTGTAAAACGCCAATGGTTTTTGTCTGGGGTTTTGCCCAAAGAGGATTGGGATGTATGATAAGAAGCAGAAAAAGTAGTGTGATGATACATTTTTTCAATTTTTTTATCTCCTTTTTTAGATAGGACTCGCCTGAATCAGAATCACTGAACATAGGGCGTATCCAAAGGTTGAGGAACCATCGATACAATGATCGGTTACTTAATATCAGGTAATTTCCGCAACCCAACGGTCTTCATTAAAGTATCCAGATCATCCCTGTCAGACCATAATACCCCCTTTTCTTTTGCTAATTTTAAAGCCGGCCCAGTGAGTCCATCATGAGCATATAGCCAGAGGACCAGTTTGACAGGATTTTCACTTTCAAAATACTTTTTTCCTTCAAATTCTTTAACCTGTTCTGCAAGGGATAACAAATTATTTAGCTGAGTGCTACCAACTTTCTTTCCTTTCCAATATTTACTTTCACAGATCCAAAACTCATCGCCAGCACTGGCATAAACATCAATTTCCTGGCCTGATGATGCTCCCAGTCTGACTCTGTGTTTGATAAATATGATCATATTGGGAATTTTGATATCAACATCTGAATGAAAATAGTGGCCGCTGAATGTTTTTCCCTGCCCATTCCATAATATCTGCGACATATATATTTCTGATAAATACGCAATATGTTCAGTTATTTTATTTTTTAAGGATGTATATTCTTTAACCAGTTTTGACGTAACCCCTGTTCTGTCAAAACCTTCAATATCTGTTTTTCCCCACACTTTTAAAAAGTCCAGAAGTATTGGATCATCGATTTTTTTAAACCATCCACCCAATTCCAAATACTCTAATAAATCCCCCCGAGACAGTTTAACCAAAACATCCTTTATTTCTTCGATGGAGACGTTATTGCCTTCTTTTTGCAGGAGTTGTTCCTGTATCCATTCAATATCAATCCGATCACCATCACAAATAGCCGAAAGATACAGCACCCATTTGGTAATCCCCACATCGTTGATGCGCGTCATCCATCGGATAATCTGATCGTGTAATTCACCCCAGATAAAACCAGAGTTTATGTCTACTGCCAATATTCTATTCATTGCCTGTTCTGTTGTTAAAGCTTCATTTTGTTCAGCAGCCTGGTGAATAACCGCATCAATATAAAAAGGATTTCCGCCACATCGATTGGAAATGACAGGGGCCATTTCCAATGATACATTTGCATGATAAAATCGTGCAGATCGGATGACCAGTTCCGAGCCATAATAATCTGTAAATGCTTTAATGGGTTTATTTCTGAATCGACCGAAGAGTGTCCCTCGACCTAAAATATCTTTCGATAAGATTGTCATCGCTGAGCCGGTAACAAAATGAGGGCATGTTGGAGATTCAACAGCTTGCTGCATGTGCCCGATAACTCTAAAATTATGTTGTGGCAGATGGATATTCTGAAATTCATCCAGGAACATAACGATTGTTGTGTTATCACGGTCAGAAACAAGACGAGGAAGCATTAATGCATGCTTTTGAGGTAAAACAATATCTTTATAAAGCAGGGTTTCCATTAAATCCAGCGCAATAGAAAAACCATTTGTAATATCAATGTTGGATTTAACTAATTGCAATAGTTGATTGTAATCACTTGGATTTTTTATTAGATCAACGTTCTGTAACTTAAATGCAACATACCATCGAATAAATGATTCTACATATGCTATGGCAAACTCTCTGCGGTCACTAATATCATCATCAAAACTGTAGTAAATCGGTATAACGACATTTTCAGTCTTATGATTCTGTTCAAAAAACAGTTTATTCACCACCCGCTTAAATATTTCAGTTTTTCCCATTCGACGCTGACCAAGCAAAACCATAGATTTTGTCATTCTTTTAATCGCTTTTAAGGATGCATCATAAAAATAATCGATAAATTCCTGTCGATCTGTATATATTTCATCTGGAACCAGAGTTTTAACAGCTTGATTCAATTCCATCTGGTTTTCTCCTTTGGTTATGTTTTGGTCGCTTAGATTTGACTATCCTGAATTAGAATTAAAAAAATATATGAACATATATATTGACAACTTTTTTTTAACTTTATACGATCTTTTCCTTAAAAGAACAACTCAAAAAAAGGAGCGTTTGCATGAGATCAAATCTGTTGATCGTGGTGTTTTTTTTGTTTTGGGTCGCCGGATGTGGCAATGACGCCCCAACAGTATCACAAGAAAATATTCGTCCAGTAAAGGTATTGCGTATTCAAGTCAATGATAACCAGGAGCGAATGAATACATTCAGTGGTATCGCAAAAGGCATTCATGAATCTGTGCTAAGCTTTCGTGTACCGGGTGTTTTGCAGCAATTAACAGCTAAAGTCGGTGATCATGTAAAAAAAGGGCAGATTGTTGCAGCACTGGATAGACGTGATTTTCAGTTGCGGGTGGATGATATGACCAATCGTTTAAACAGTGCTCAGGCACAGTTGGAACAATTACAAAAGGGGGCTCGCAGTGAAGATTTACAAATCATTGATCAGAAAATTAATGCCATCAACTCGGCGTTGAAAACAACACGCACAGAATACAATCGGGTTCAAAAATTATATGCTGCTGATGCCGCATCAAAAAGTCAACTGGATACTGCCAGAACAGAACTGGATCGCCTGTCGTCGGAATTAAATTCTGCTCAACAAGAACGAACGAAGGGTGTTTCAGGTGGCAGGGAAGAAGAAGTTCGGTCAGCGCGTGCAGATATTCGTTCCATCCGATCCAATCTGGATCAAGCAAAGGCCAATCTTGAGGACACACAATTGAAAATTCCGTTTGATGGCATTATTTCTCAAAAGCATATTGCGAATTATCAGCAAATTAATATGGGACAGTCGATTTATACATTGGTTGATATTACACGCATTGAAATACAAATTAGTGTGCCTGAACGTCGCATTGCGAACGTATCTCCCGGTCAATCTGTGGATGTTGAATTCCTTAATTTTTCTGACAAACAATTTTCAGGTACCATTTCAAAAGTTGGTGTTACAGCGGATCATCAAACTTTGACCTATCCAGTGTTTGTGGAAGTTGCTAACCCCGGTGGTTCTGTTCTTCCGGGCATGTCAACAAGGGTTACAGTCAAAACACAATTACAAAAGCAAGCCTATCCAGTGATTCCTATTCACGCCATTCTTGAAGATAAAATAACTGGCGCGCGCTACATATGGATTTATGACCCCCAATCTCAGACCGCCAAACGACGTGACATTCTTTTGGCGGGGATTGTTCGGGATGATGTTGAAGTGATCAAAGGGCTGGTTCAAGATGATATTGTGATTGTTGCCGGGGTAAATCGTGTGAGAGAAGGCATGAAAGTTCGGGTGGTCACAACCAATAAATAAATTATATTTAGGATAAATATCAATGACAAAATATGCACTCCATCACAAAGGCGTTGTCTTATTTTTTTTCGGACTGATCATTCTTTTGGGGATTCAGTCCATTCAAAAAATTGCTAAAGAAGAATTCCCAGAGTTTCCCAAATGGAATGCTGTGATTATCACCCGGATGCCTGGCGCATCGCCCCAAAAAATTGAAGAATTGGTGACTGAAAAAATTGAGGAAAAACTGAAAGAAGTGCCGGAAATCGACACCATCAAATCCATTTCTCAAACAGGCGTGTCCTATGTTTTTGCTGAAATTGTCGAAAGCATTGAACAGACCAAACCCATATGGGATACTGTTCGTGCAAAATTAACGGATCTCAATGGCAGGCTGCCAGGATCGGCATCCATTCCCTGGCTGAACAGTGATTTGGGTAAAGTGCAATCGTTTGTGCTGGCAGTCACCGGTGATGGCTTTACGAGCAAAGAGCTGGCAGACATTGCAGATGACCTAAAAAAAGATATTGAACAAATCGATTATGTTGCTCGCGTGAATGTCATTGGCAAACAAGATGAAGAAATCATTGTAGCATATTCAAATGCGCGATTGAGCGAGCTGAGCATTAATGGCGATATCATCGCTGAATTGATGGCTCAGCAAAATGCTATCGTAGCCGGTGGAAATATAAAAGTGGGGCCCCAGGATATTCGACTGGAAGCCACTGGAGAATATACATCCATTGAAGATATTGGAAAAACCATCATTGCCCTTCCTGGTCAGACCCATCATGTTTTTTTAAAAGACATTGCCAGCATAAGCCGAGCGCCCATCAATCCACCTCAAATGCAAATGCGGTACATGGGAAAAGAAGCCATTGGCATTGAAGTGGAAATGCAGGCCGGTGGCCAGATTCTTTCATTGGGGCGTCAGATGAAACAGTTGATCCAGCAAAAACAAAATGATATTTTTTTGGGCGTTGATATTCATATTGTCAACTTTCAACCCAAATGGGTATTTTTAAAAATTTCCCAATTTACAAGCAATCTCTGGCAAGCGATTCTGGTTGTTGTTTTAATTATGTTTTTTTTGCTGGGTTGGCGCGAAAGCATTATTATCAGTCTCTTAATTCCGTTTGCTTACATGATTTCAATTACTGTTATGGAAAAATCGGGCATTGCAGTACATCAAATTTCCCTGGTATCTCTCATTATTGCTTTGGGGATGATGGTTGATAACGGCATTGTTATGACAGAATCCATTACATCCTATGTAAAAAAAGGTATGTCAGGGGTTGATGCTGCTGTTTGTTCCAGCAAAGAGCTGGCCGTGCCATTGCTTTCAGCCACTGGAACAACAGTGGCTGCTTTTTTACCCATTGCACTCGCACAATCCGGTGTGGGCATTTTTTGTAGAACCATTACGTATGGAGTAGGCGTTGTTTTGTTGTCATCCTTTTTTGTATCCATGACATTGACGCCCATCTTATGTGTTTATTTTTTAAAACCCGGAGACACAAACACGGAACAGCCAAAGCCATCCATCTGGATTCGAACCTATGATCGCTGCCTGCGTATCTTTTTAACCTATCGTTTTACAACCATTTTTTTGGGCCTTGCTCTGCTCATCGTGGTGATGACCTTTGTGGCTCCCAAAGTCAAAAAGATATTTTTTCCTCCATCAGATCGCAGTCAATTTTTGATTGATTTTTATTTACCTGAAGGTTCTGATTATCGAGAAACGCGCCGTCAGGCTATTCAAGCGGAACACTACATTTTGCAAACATATTCCGATCAACTTCACAACATGGCTTTGTATATTGGCGAACAAGGTCCAAGATTTGAAAGTGGTGTGCAGGGAGAACAACGAACCAGTAACTACGCACAGTTTATGATCAATGCCCGATCTTATGCATTGGCCTGTAGAATGCTCAATGAGCTGTCTCAATACTTTGAAGTCAATTATGAAAACGCCCGTGGCATTGTAAAATTACTGGAGACAGGCCCACCGGTCGGCGCCCCCATCCAGATTCGTATCTATGGAAAAGAACTGAAAAAACTTTATGCATATACCCGTGATATCACCCAACTATGTGAATCCACCAAAGGCATCCGAAATGTTCGGGATGATTGGGGGGCGTTGATTCCCAAATTATCCATTTCAGTCAATCAGGATCAGGCCCGACGCATAGGGGTCACTTCCAGCTCCATTGCACATGTGCTTCAAGATTCACTAAAAGGCGGAACAGTCACCTTTTTTCGTGAAGGTGATACCTCCATTCCCATTGTTGGAAAAATTGTTGAAAATGAACGAACAACCATCAGTGAAATTCAAGATTTGAATATTCCAACAATGACCCATACAAAAGTGCCTCTGGCACAGGTGGCCCATCTAAAACTCAACTGGGAAGCAGGAAAAATAAGGCATCTTGACCGACGGCGAACGATCACTGTCAGTGCATACACGGCAGATGGCTATAACGCCAAATCTTTATTGAGTATCATTCAAGCCCGTTTGGCAGATATCGATTTTGAACCTGGTTATGGTGTTTCATATGGTGGAGAACAGGAAGGCAGTGAAACAGCGGAAAAAAGTATCAACGAACAAATTCCCATATCAATGGCTATTCTGGTGATGATTCTTGTCGCCCAGTTTGGCAATGTCAGAAAAATGATGATTATCCTTATGACGATCCCCCTGGCATTTATTGGCGTATTTATTGGTCTTTATTTGACCCGTATGGCATTTGGTTTTATGGCCTTTTTGGGAATTATTTCCCTTGCAGGCATTGTTGTGAATAATGCGATTTTGCTTATCGAAGAAATCGACGCCAATTTAAAACAAAAAATGCCCTTTAATGAGGCGATCATTGCCGCAGGCAAGCGAAGGTCTTTCCCCATTATCCTGACAACCCTGACAACCTTGAGCGGTCTCATTCCATTGGCTATGAGTGGACCTTTTTGGGGTCCCATGGCCGTGACCATTATCTGTGGGCTTTTGGCATCAACACTTCTGACGTTGGGAATTATCCCTACATTGTATTCACTATTTTTTAGAAAGGTGGTGAATTATTGATCCGCCGTACCACGAAAAACAGTTCTAATTTTTCATGTTTGCATAAAAAATTCTATATCAAACCTAAAAAAAATTTCCAAAAAAAATTTTTTAGGGTGTAAAATTCTCTGGTT
>PEAL01000279.1 GCA_002753725.1 Deltaproteobacteria bacterium | reverse complement strand
GCACTGTCCATTCCATTCTTTTACCCAATAAACTTGATCGCAACAAAACCAGCCACGAGTGCAATGACAAAAATAATGGAAAGACTATTGAAATATTTTTCAATGAAAGCTTGAATCTTTTCACCCATAAAAAAAATCAGGGCACCCACAATAAAAAATCTTGCAGAGCGTGACAGAAACGATGCAATGGTAAATACCAGAAGATTGATTTGAAAGGCACCGGCTGAAATGGTAAAGACCTTATATGGAATGGGCGTAAACCCGGCAATGGCAATTGCCCAGGCATCATAGTTTTCATAGAAGGTTTGAATGTAATTGAATTTTTCAGTCAGTCCATAAAATTCAACAATGGGCATGCCAACACTGGCCATGAATTGATAACCAATAAAATACCCCAGCAACCCACCCAGAACCGATCCCAGTGAACAGATGAAAGCAAAATGAAAAGACCGTTTTGGGATGGAAACTGCCAGAGCAATCAACAGAACATCTGGTGGGATGGGGAAAAAAGAAGACTCACAAAAAGCTAAAATAAACAGGGCCCACATTCCATAGGGGGTGTGCGCCCAGGAAAGAACCCACTGATAAAGACGTTTCATACGATTTATCCCTGAAATTATCCTTTCCATCCATGTTGACCAATCAAGGGCACAAAGCGCACCAGAGAATAATCCTTCACATGAACCCCTTGCTGATCTTTATAGATTTCGACAAGGCTTTGTACAGATCGGTCTCCCACCGGAATGACCATGCGTCCGCCAACAGCAAGTTGGTCAACCAATGTTTGAGGAAGTTTTGGAGCGGCTGCGGTGACCATGATGGCATCAAAGGGACTGTAATCAGACCATCCCAGAGTCCCATCCGAGTGAAGGGTATGGATATTCGTGTATCCACATGTTTTAAACACTCTTTGGGCTTTTTCCAGCAAGGGTTTAATACGTTCCACAGTATAGACCTCTGCTGCAAGTTGAGATAAGATCGCGGCCTGATATCCTGATCCTGTTCCTATTTCCAGCACACGATCGGTTTTTTTTATTTTCAGGGTGTTTGTCATTTCTGCAACAATATATGGCTGAGAAATGGTTTGTTCCAAACCGATAGGCAAGGGATGATCCTCATATGCATATGCTTTTTGATGCTCTGGAACAAACTTTTGACGTTCAACGGTTCTCATCGCTTCAAGCAAACGTTTGTCAGATATACCTCTTGCTTGAATATGATTTTTCACCATATGGGCTCGTTTGATTTCAAATTCTGTCATAAGTTTTGGGTTTCAAATAGAGAATTATTATCATTCATATTGGTTTTTCGTGAGGGGGCATAAGGGGGAACGTTAGAAACCAAAATTTAATAACGTTCTTAATCTCTCTTACAACTCTCGTTTTTGAACAATAATTGGGTTAAAAGTATATGTGGCAATATAGACAACAGCACTGTCAATCACCTGCTTTAGGACATAAAGCCACGCGAAGCCAATGTGCAAAGGAATTGTTCTGCAAGCATTCCCGATCGACTTGATCAACATCGGCAAATAATTTTTGTGGATGGAGATACCAATCTGTTCTTTTATTGATTGTTCGGCCAGGATCCAATGCTTTGACTTTTTTTGCTGGATTTCCGGCTGCAATACAATTGGCGGGAATATCCCGAACAACGACACTTCCTGCACCCACAACACTGTTTTCTCCAATGGTAACACCCTTGCAGATAATAGCGCTTTCACAGACCCATACATTGTCTTTGATAATGACAGGCTCACATTTTCCCAATGCCACACGGTCGTAAACGTCATGCCAGTCTGAATCAGCAATGGACACATTCCGGGCAAACATACAGTCATTGCCAACACGGATATTTGCTGCTGAAATGATGCGAACACCGGGAGACATCAGGCAACAATTCCCTATTGAAATACCTCCCTGTCCTTCTCTTTCAGACCACACAAGTAATTTCGTTCTGGCATCAGATGCCGAGAAAATATTGACATAATCACCGATTTCAATGGGCCCGCCAAAAAGCTCAATGTACCAGGGATTGATAATCATAGGGCGTTTACCCAATCGTGTCATGTGAGGACGCACACGCCAGGATACATATAATCGTTGAAAAAGTAATGATGCCTTTTTTATCCAGTAGGGTCGATGATCTCTTTGCACTTGAAATGTTCTCCAAAAAAATTTTAATAAGGTATATATAGAGATACAAGAATATTTTCAAGGAATAAAAAATGTTTGTAAAAATGATGGGTAAAAAAATTACAGCCGATACGAACTTTTTAATTTTTCTCTCAGTGTTTTCCGATCAATATTCAAAATTTTTGCAGCTTTGGTTTTGTTTCCATCGACACTGTTGAGTACATTGTAAATATGCTCTCGCTCGACTTGAATCAGGGTTTTGTTTTCATCGGAAGATATGTTGAAACTGCTTCGCATCACTTCAGGCAAATCAGACACATCAATGGTATCACCATCTTTTATCACAACCAATTTTTGAATAAGATTTTCC
This sequence comes from Deltaproteobacteria bacterium, assembly GCA_002753725.1. Classification (GTDB taxonomy): domain Bacteria; phylum Desulfobacterota; class Desulfobacteria; order Desulfobacterales; family Magnetomoraceae; genus Magnetomorum. The sequence continues at coordinate 4,515 of PEAL01000279.1, read as the reverse complement.
AACTCTCGAACATTACCCGGCCATTTGTAGTTGGTTAAAATCTGAATCGCCTTGTCTGAAAACATAATGGGTTTTTTTTGCATTTCTTTTGACAGTTTTTCAACAAAAAAAGGAAGTAATATAAGAATGTCAGATTGTCGTTCATGAAGGGCAGGGATCAGTATATCGACAATATTGATTCGATAAAAAAGGTCTTCTCTAAAAAGACCTTTTTTCACCAGTTCTGGAAGATCTTTATGCGTCGCAGCAATGATTCGTGTGTCTATCTTATGAACACGGCTGGAACCTAACATCAAGATTTCTTTATTTTGAATGACACGAAGCAATTTACCTTGAAGGTTCATGCTGGCATCGCCAATTTCATCCAAAAAAATCGTTCCACCATCAGCCATTTTAAAAAATCCGGTTCGATTGCTATTGGCTCCGGTAAATGCGCCTTTGACATGACCGAACAATTCACTTTCGATGAGATTGTCAGGAATGGCTGTGCAGTTTACCGGTACAAAGGGTGCGGATCGACGATCACTGTTGTAATGGATGGCACGGGCAACCAGTTCTTTTCCGGTTCCACTTTCGCCAGATATGAGGACATTGACTGAGGTAGATGCTGCTTTTTCAATCCATCGGAACACTTTTGTAATTTCTTTGGATTCACCAATTATACCATAGGATTCCTTGGATATTTCCGTGCAATGAAGTTTTCTGCTTCGCATCAATTTGTCCATCACCTTGTGAACCGCTGATAGTAATTCCTCGTCAGTAAATGGTTTGACAAGATAATCTTCTGCACCATCTTTAATGGCCTGAACGGCTCCACTGATACAGGGATAACCGGTGATCATCATAATTTCCATGTCATCGATATTTTCCCGAACATATTTGATCAAATCCAAACCGCTGGATTTGGGCATTTTCAAATCTGTAATCACAAGATCAAAAGGTTCTGCAATCAATTTTTTGATAGCATTTTCGACAGTTTGAGATGTTTGTACGTGATAGCCTGCCTGATCAAGATTGCGTTCAAGAATTTCGAGGGTGTCGGCAGAATCATCCACCAATAATATTTTATGTCGATTGTTTTTCATGAAGATTCCTCAAACGATGGAAAACTGATTTTAAAGGTGGTTCCTTTTCCAGGCTTACTTTTAACTGAAATTTCTGCATCATGCGCTTTGATAATTCCATGAACGACAGATAATCCCAAACCTGTACCTTCATTGACATCTTTGGTGGTAAAAAATGGCATAAAAATTTGTTTCATTACAGCGTCTGTCATGCCTTCACCAGTGTCTTTCACTGTCAGGTAAGCGATTTTTAAATCCTTGGAAAAAGAGGTGCTGATGGTCAGTTTACCCCCTGTTGACATAGAATGAACAGCATTGACCACAAGGTTGACAAGAACCTGGTTCATTTGCGCGGGGTCGGCTTTGATTAAAGGGCTATTTTGAGAAAAGGACCGGACAATTTTGATATTTTTTTTAGCACAAATGGACTCAATAAAATAAAGTCCTTCGGTCACCAGTTGATTGAGATCCAATTTCAAACGGCGCGGCGGCATCTGACGGCTGAACAGCATCAGTTTCTTGATGATTTCCCGGGCATGCAAGGATGATTTAATAATATGTTCCAGGTCTTTTTGCAGACGCTCGGATAAATTCCGATTTTTTGATGCCAGTTGAGCATACCCCAAAATATTGGCCAACGGTTCATTTAATTCATGGGCAAAACCTGCGGCGAACTGTCCAATTTTGGCCAGGCGGTCGGCATGTCTGAGCTGTTTTTCCAACTCCAGTCTGCGGTATTGCGCCTCATGCTTTTCAAGCAATAAAGAGAGCTGGCGGGCAATGGAAATAACCAGTTGTTGTTCTTCATTTGAAAAAACAAAAGGATTGTTGGTCTCATCTGTTCGTGTACCAATATAACAAACACTGATAAATCCACAGATAATATTATAGATATGAATGTCACTTTCAATACAAAGGCTATTTTTTTTGTAGCCTTCAGCAGCAAAAATTTTTTCATTAATGACAATACACACTCTGATATAATTGGGATATTGAAACGCCAATGGAATTGTTTTTAAAATGCTTGCAATTTTTTCATCAAAAGAAAACTCCCTGGATTCCATAATATGGCTCATGTCGAACATACACCGGAGTTCTTTGTTTCTTTCGATCAATTTGCGATGCTTACTCATCAGTTGATTCTCATGTTGAATATATTCTGAGACATCCGATCCTACGGCAATAATACGCTCAATTTCATCCTGTTGATCCCTGACAAGTGAAAAATTCCACTCAAGGCAAATGGTTTGGGTATGATCCACTATTTCACTGAAATAACTGTGTGTTTGTTTCTTTAAAATCAGTTGTTGAAAAAAAATCTCTAAATTTTCATTGGGTAATTCTTTGAGAAAAATATCATACCATAATCGGTTGACAAGATCATCCGGTGCATACCCTGGGATATCTTTTAAAAAAGAATTTGTGGCAACGATTCTCCCTGATGCATCCATCGTAATAATGATTGCATGGATCATATCCATAATCATATTGCAGTAATTCATCATGAGCGTGTCACCATCAAAAAAAATTTTTATTACAAGCCGCCTCGTTTATTTTTTCAATCAACGCTTCCAGTTCGCAGGGCTTGCTGAGATAATCGAAGGCTCCAAGGGCCATTCCCTCTTTGGCAGATTCTTCACTGCCATGACCGGTGAGCATAATGACAGGCATTTCCGGAACCATCAATTTAAAAATTTTTAAAACTTCGATGCCATCCATGTCTTCCATTTTTAAATCCACTATGGCAATATCAAAATCTTCTTTTCTCAGCAAGCGGATGGCCTCAGCTCCAGACAGCATTTTGCTAACCCAAAAATGCCTTTTGCATAAACGATTGGACAAAACATTGACATAACCTTCTTCATCATCCACCAGAAGCACACGAATAGGCTTTTTAAGTGTACGATTAGCCCCTTCCATTATATCACACCGCTTCTTCTTAGCAGAAGTTTGGCTTCTGCCTGCCGGATACGTTCTTCCTGCTCATCTTTCCTTTTTCTGGCAGCATCGAGTTTTTGATTCAACGTATCAAAATCAGAGGGTTTGATCAAATAATCAAATGCCCCAAGTTTCATGCCATCCACTGCTGTTTCGGCAGTGCCATGACCGGTAAGCATGATTACCTCAACCAGTGGATGTCTGGCCTTGATTTGTTGTAATGTCTCGATACCATCCATTCCCGGCATTTTTAAATCCAGGATAATTACATCAACAGGCTGTTTATTCAGACATTCCAGACATTCTTTGCCACTACTGGCGGTAAACACCTGTTCGCCTTTTTCTTCAAGTCTCAAAGAAAGCATTTCAACGAAATCTTTTTCATCGTCCACCAATAATATTTTAATGGGTATGGTAAACATTTTTTTCTCCTTTTGATTCAAACTGACAGGGCAAATAAACAGAAATCACCGTTCCTTTACCAAACTGGCTTGCCAGTAAGATCGTTCCTTTCAATCGTTCGACAATACCTTTGATAACAAACAATCCTAATCCGGTTCCCTGACCGGGAGCTTTTGTTGTGTAAAAAGGCTCAAACACTTTATCCAGATTTTCTTCTGGAATACCCTCTCCGGTATCCTTGATTTCAATCCTGACGCCTTTGTTTTCAGGACTGATCAGAACGGAGATACTCCCCTGAACGTGACTTGCATGAATGGCATTGGTCAATAAATTAAGTAAAATCTGACGAATCTGCGCTGGATCTGAACCAATGGGTTGGAGAGGGGATGTCTGTTCTACGCTTATATGGATCTCCTTTAAGGATATTTCTTTTTGAAGCAGTTGAATAGTGTCAGAGACCAGACCTTCGATGTTGACATCTGCTATTAAACTCTCGGGCTTTCGTGAAAACTGCAATAACTGATGCGTGATTTGTCTGGCCCGATTGATACTGGTTTCAATTTTATTCAAGGCTTTGTCAAGATCACTTTTTCGGGGGATGTTCTGCATATTTTCTTTTGAAAGAATGGTTTTCATCCAACCGCAAGCCTCATTAATGATGGCAAGAGGATTGTTGATTTCATGAGCCACGCCAGCAGATAAGGTACCGAGAGATGCCAGTCGTTCAGTGGCAACCATTTTTTGTTTGATTGTTTCTTTAAATGCAGCCTCTTTTTCTTTTTCGGTCTTTCTGATGATTTTTTCCTGGGCCTGCCTGATTTTGTTGATCAGATGATCCAGGGCGATGGGTTTTGACAAATAATCAAACGCACCTTCCTTGATTCCAGAAACCCCATCGCTTGCGTTGGCATGACCCGTTAAAAGAATGACCTCACAATCCGGATATCGAGTTTTGATGGTTTTCAATAAATCAATACCATCCATGCCCGGCATTTTGACATCTGAAATCACAATCTCAATGGATTGCGTTTCTAACAAAAATAACGCTGTTTCAGCACAATCCGCAGCAATGACATCCAGACCTCTTTTCTTTTCTTATAAAACGGATCAC
>PEAL01000278.1 GCA_002753725.1 Deltaproteobacteria bacterium | reverse complement strand
CATTTCTAATGCTTCCTGCACCACCAATTGTCTTGCACCGGTGGCGAAAGTCTTGATGGAAAATTTTGGAATTGAGCAAGGCCTGATGACAACGATCCATTCCTATACAGGAGATCAGCGCCTTCTTGATTTTCCTCATAAAGATCTTCGCCGTGCCAGGGCAGCCGCATTGTCAATGATTCCAACATCAACAGGCGCAGCACGCGCTGTTGCTCTTGTTCTGCCAGAACTTTCCGGAAAACTCAATGGACTGGCTGTTCGTGTTCCAACGCCAAATGTATCATTGGTTGATGTTGTTGTCACGATTACCAAATCGGATGTTTCTGTATCTGATGTAAACACTGCATTGAAAGAAGCATCGGAAAGTAATCTCAAAGGTATTTTGGGATTTTGCGAAGAGCCCCTGGTATCATCTGATTTTAATGGATCACCATTATCATCCATTGTTGACGCGCCGACAACACAGGTGATCAAAAATATGGTTAAAGTGTTATCCTGGTATGATAATGAAACAGGCTATTCAACACGAATGGTCGATCTTGCTGAGATGGTTGGCAAACAACAATAAAGGAGGTCTCAATGCCTGATCGAAAACCCTTGATCGCTGGAAATTGGAAAATGTTCAAAACCATCGATGAAGCTCTTATAACAACGCAACAATTACAAAAACAGGTTGGTCATATTAAAACCGTTGATATTATGATTGCGCCACCTTTTACAGCAATATCACTTGTCGCCCCTTTCATAAAAGATACATCCATTGGATTATCCGGTCAAAACATGCATTGGGAAAAAGAAGGGGCTTATACGGGTGAAATTTCAGCTGATATGCTTGTCAATGCCGGTTGTCAATATGTTATCCTCGGTCACTCAGAACGGCGCCAATATTTTAACGAAACCGATGAACACATCAATAAAAAAGTTCATGCTGCATTGAATGGCGGCTTAAAGCCTGTCCTTTGTGTCGGAGAGACAGAAAGTGAACGTGATTCAAATAAAACATTTTCTGTGCTTGACAAACAGATTGAAATTGGTTTACAAGGCGTGGCTATTGATCACGTCGATAATGTCATTATTGCATATGAACCGGTTTGGGCGATTGGAACAGGAAAAACAGCAACCGATGAACAAGCACAAGACGTTCATGCCTACTTGAGAAAACGACTGAATGACATTTTTAAAAATTCAGCGGCTTCATCCATTAGAATTCTTTATGGTGGAAGCGTAAAACCAAACAATATAAAAGGTTTAATGGCTATGCCTGATATTGATGGTGCATTGGTCGGCGGTGCAAGTCTTGATGCTGATCAATTCAGTGCAATTGTTCAATATGAATAAACATAGTTTTTATAAACCGAACTATTAGGATGAATGAATGTCTGTCATAATAACAATTATACATGTTTTTGTTGCCATAGCTTTAATCATGATCGTTTTGCTCCAGACAGGAAAAGGAGCAGATATGGGGATTGCATTTGGTGGGGGGTCAAGTCAAACACTTTTCGGAACAACCGGGGCAAGTACTTTCTTAAGTAAGTCTACAACTGTGATTGCGGTCATTTTTATGTTGACAACTTTTTCTCTGACATATATGTGGGGAAATCGAAATGAGTCATCAATTATGACGGAATATCAGCCACCGGCACAAACAGAAGCACAAGGTACAGAACAACCCGTACAAGAAGATACAGCACCGACTGAAATGGCAACACAGCAAGCAACAGCGGAAAATCAACCAGCAGAATCTGTTGAGAAAGCCGTTCAACCCATTCAGCAAGATGCCGTTTTGCCGAATCCTGCTGAAACCGAAGCACAATAAACCTCGCCGAAGTGGTGGAATTGGTAGACACGCTATCTTGAGGGGGTAGTGGACGACGTCCGTGCCGGTTCAAATCCGGCCTTCGGCATTTACAATAACAAAAGCCTGTTATCTAAGGATAACGGGCTTTTTTTTTTGTTCTAAGAAAACAATAGTCAACAACAAGGCGCAATAACGCAGGGCTGACGTTGTTTATAAAAACAAATATATTTCGTTGAAATACGTTGGCAGGATATGTTACACTCTTTTTTTTAGCAATCATGATGTAAAAACGTTCATGACACATTCGTTATTCAACATTAAATATGGAGGTAAATGATGGCAAATCCAGAAGATATTTATCAGTGCCAAACTGTTAATTGTGGATATTTTTATAATCCAGATAAAGGAGATCGTAAAGGCAAAATTGCAAAAGGTGTTTTATTTGAAGATCTGCCTGATGATTGGAAATGTCCCATTTGTGGCGCGGGCAAAAAAATGTTCAATCCAATGCTACCCAAATAAACAAAGTTTCAGAATGATGGGCATACACACAATGATGAATACATACCATTCACTATTGGCACAGGTAAAAGCAGATCATAGAAAGACGCTGGATGAATTGGAATCTAAAACCATTTTGAAGGCATTCAATATTCCTGTTGTTCAGGAAAAAAGAACAGCATCCCTGGAATCAGCGATTGATGCTGCAAAACAATTTGGCTATCCTGTATATATCAAAGCCATCGGCAAAAAGCTTTTGCACAAAACAGAACACGATCTGGTTTATGGCAATATCATGAATGACAATCAGGTCAGGCAGGCTGTTTTGACAATTCAACAGGCAGGACGATCTGATGTCGATGGTTTTCTTGTTCAATCTCAGGTACAGGGAAAAAGAGAATTGACTGCCGGGCTGTTTCATGACCCCCAGTTTGGGCCCGTGGTGATGTTTGGCATTGGGGGCATTTTTGCTGAAGCGCTCAAAGATGTCGTCTTTCGACTGGTGCCTTTGGACAAAGCAGATGCTGAAGAAATGATCGACAGCATTCATGCAAAATCTCTGTTACAGTCTTTTCGTGGTGAACAAGCTGTCAACCGTGAGCAATTGATTCAAATTCTACTGGGATTGTCCCAAATGGTTCAGGAAATTCCAGAGATCAGAGAAGTTGATATCAATCCATTTGTGGTTTCAAAAGAGGGTCAGTTAACAGCCGTTGATGCACTGATCATTTTAGATGATTGTTCTCACGCAGCCACGACCTATTCCAGCCCTATCCAGCCTGTGGATTTAGGGCCTTTGTTTTATCCCAAATCCATTGTATTTGTTGGAGCATCTCATCGTATTGGCAAATGGGGGCATATGTTGCTGACCAATACGCAAAGTGGTGGGTATAAAGGCGATATCTATCTGGTTAATGCAAAAGGTGGTGAGATATCTGGTGTGCCTGTTTATCCTTCTGTGGAAACATTACCTGGCCCTGTTGAACTGGCTGTTGTGACAATACCTGCGCAACATGTCATTGACTTGATTCCTCAATTAAAAGAAAAGCAGGTCAAGGGCATGTTGGTGATTACATCCGGTTTTCGTGAAATCGGCCCGGCTGGCCTTGCTCTTGAACAGGCGCTTGTGGAAGAAGCACACAAGGCTGGAATTATCATTCTGGGGCCGAATACTATGGGCATATGTAATCCTCATTTTCAATTTTATTGCAGTGGTGCCCATGTTCATCCAAAACCAGGCTCAACAGTACTGGTGGCCCAATCTGGAAACATGGGAACACAACTGCTTGCATTTGCTGAGCAACAAGGCATTGGGATTCGAGCATTCAGTGGATCGGGTAATGAAGCCATGACAACCATTGAAGACTATATGGAGGCTTTTGAGCAGGACCATCAGACCCAATCGGTTGTGCTTTATATTGAAAGTGTAAAAAATGGACGCCGTTTTTTTGAAAGTGCCCGTCGAATGTCTCCCAAAAAGCCGATTGTCATATTAAAAGGTGGTCGAACACAAGAAGGCGGTCAGGCAGCTCAAAGTCATACTGGTGCAATGGCTTCTGATGCCCGTATTTTTAATGCTGCCTGCCATCAGGCAGGAGTTATTCTTGTAAAAAAACCGATGGATTTGTTAGATGTATCAGCCGTTTTTTCAGCCTTACCACTTCCCAAAGGAAACCGTGTTGCGATCATGACCCTGGGCGGCGGTTGGGGCGTCGTTACGTCGGATTTATGTTCAGAATATGGGCTTCAGTTACCTGTTCTTTCCAATGATATTATTGAACAATTTGATCGTATGCTACCACCTTTTTGGAGTCGTGCCAATCCCGTTGATCTGGTTGGGGAGGGGAAGCCGGATTTACCCTTTATCGGACTTGAAACCTTACTTAAGTGGGATGGTTGTGATGCGGTGATTCATCTGGGGATTCATGGTCGCCGCTTGTTTGTGGAACGAATGCTTCATTCGATTCATCAGGCAGATTCATCCTATTCAAAGGATTTTTTAGATGAAATCAAAACGAAAAATCAACACTATGAAAAAAAATATATCGCTCATATTATTCAGTTGATTGAAAAATATCAAAAGCCTGTCCTGGGTGTTAGCCTGCTAACCGATAAAGAAGACCAAACGCTGTACAGTATATCAGAAAGTGATTACAAATGCGTTCTGTTCCCATCGCCGGAACGTGCGGTTTTTGCGTTGAGCCGCATGTGTCAGTATCAGGCCTGGATGAATTGTCATTGAGACTCTTTTCTTCAGCAATGACAAAACTTTATAACTGTCGAGTATTTTGCATGAATGGTATAAAGAAAGAATGGCTTATCTTCAAGCATGCCATTGTCTTTTTTACACGAATTTCCTTAAAAACATCATTTCACTATCACGCCGACGATGCCAGCAAAGCGATCCGGTATTTGCCATTCATCGGTGGTATTGCAGGAATTTGGGCGGCGCTTGTTTTCAGTTTATGTATGCTTATATTTCCAATGGAAATAGCTGTTTTTTTGAGCATGCTGTCTACAATCCTGTTAACCGGTGCGCTTCATGAAGATGGCTTTGCTGATTTCTGTGATAGCCTCGGTGGTATGACAGTGGAAAAACGTCTGGCCATCATGAAAGATTCCAATATGGGGGCTTATGGTGTGATTGGGTTGATGGGTATACTTTTGGGGAAATATTTGTTCCTTGTTCATATTCCTGCTGCTCATCTGCCAGCCGTTTTAATATCCGCTCATGTGATGAGTCGATTGTCAATCATGTTCCTGATGCTTTTCCTTCCTTATGTTGGAAAAAAAGAATCAAGCAAATCTTTAACGCTGGTTGACAACAATCATACCATCAATGTGTGTATTGCATGTGTGATAACAGGATTGTTTGTTAGTGGTTTGCCGTTTTATAGTTTATTTTCCATTCCCATAATCACCCTTGTGATTGTCTGTCTGTTTCAATTTTATAAAAAAAGTCTTGGTGGATACACCGGGGACTATTTGGGTGCAGCACAACAATTAACAGAGCTGGCCCATTACCTGTCGATGGTCTATTATCTCAGTTTATAAAATAAAGGAAAATGGGACTGATATAAATGGTGTGCATGAGATCATTAGATAATCTCATGCACAAAAGAATAAGACAGGATTAAGCGTCTATAACAGCCAGCGCTTCTTCCCGATAAGCATCCATGACATAAGGAATGCTTGTAATTTTTGAACATTCTTCGGTCAAAGATACAAGATCATTTCGTGTAATCAGATGGGTTCTCCATTTTCTTGCGCCAGCCATGAGCTGTTGCAATCCAACCCGCATTTTTTCAGAAGCACTATAAATACCCACGGCACCCAATGGGAAGTTGTTGACTTCTTCGCCATAGATGTTTCTGAGTTTTTCGTAACAAACAAAAATTTCTTCTTTGGTAGCACCAAATTTTGATACCGTTGCTGGCAATCCACCATCTTCACCCTTGAGCCATCGGTCAATGTTTTTTCCAACCATACCTGGAATCATCAGCGCACGTCCCATACATACAGCTTTGCAGAAAGGGGCGCCCAAAGCTAAGGCCTTAAAAATATGATCTTCAGCAGAAAAACCACCCGCAAAAGCAATATCTGGAACCCAGGCACCTTTTTGTGCCAATCGGAGACACAATTCATAGGTCATTGAATGAAGATAAATGGAAGGAATTCCCCATTCACACATCATTCGCCAGGGGCTCATGCCTGTTCCGCCAGGAGCGCCATCAATCGTGAGAAGATCGATCCTTGCATCTGAAGACCACTTGATGGCCATGGCCAATTCACGCATGGGGTAAGCGCCGGTTTTCAATGTAACACGTTTTGCACCCAGTTTTCGAACTCTGTCAACTTCTTTCATAAAACCATCTTGATCAATAAAGCCCAGACGAGAATGACGTTCAAATTCTTTTATGGCGCCATCACGAAATGCTTTTTGATTGGCGACTTTGGTTGGATCAGGAGTGACAATATAGCCGCGTCGGGCAAGCTCGATGGCTCGGTCCAGATCGTTGACTTTGATTTCACCACCAATACATTTTGCACCCTGGCCCCATTTCAATTCGATGGTTTCTACACCCAGTTTGTCAATAACATATTCAGCAACGCCCAGGCGGGTATCTTCAACATTCATTTGAACCAGAATATCGCCATATCCATCATGATATTTTCGATAAGATTCAATACGACGTCTCATGTCTGGAGATTCGGTGACTTTACCATTACTGTTGACCTCAAGAGCAGGGTCAATACCGCAAACATTCTCACCACAAACCAGGCTGATTCCTGAAATAGCAGCGCCAATTGCAAAGTGTTCCCAGTTCTTTCGTGCAATTTCTGTTGATCCCAAAGCGCCAGTGAACATCGGGATTTTCATTTTAACTTTTTCAGTAGCGCCAAACCAGGTTTCTGTATTCACTTTTGGGAAAGTGGCATGATCTGGATCAGCTTCTGTGCCTTCAGCACCCATTGCATATCCCATAATGTTCAAATGGGAATAATCGACTGGATAATCTTTGTCTGCACCTGCTGTTATTTCACCAAAGGGTGAAGGATACAGTAATTCTCGGCCCCGAAAGGTTGCTTTGAAAAGATCACAATTGCCTTTGCATCCGTCCACACATCGGCTACAAATACCGGATTGCGGGGCGACATTCCGTGAACGATTTTTGGTCTGAATGGCTTCATTTGCATTTGGTTGGTGTAAATTCAAGG
>PEAL01000277.1 GCA_002753725.1 Deltaproteobacteria bacterium | reverse complement strand
CTCTGAAATATTACTATCAGTCTCGCCATCATTCACATAATAGGTAAGGTTATCGATACCTCTGTAACCGGGTTCAGGAGCGTAAACAATATGTGGTGATTCCAAAATTGCCGGCACCTGATCAATGGTATAGCCCATACAGACGATCTGACCATGAAGCGGCAATGTGTATAAATAAAAATTCAGCGGCTCCAAATCCTTATCGGTAGCCATTAATGTAATATCTATGGATTCACTTTCACCGGTTTCCAGTAGTTGATCTGTGGTATGTGGTAAATCATTAATGGACGCTATGCTGATTTCAATCAGTGATGCTTCACTGGTTGATTCAGTGTCAGAAACTGTAAATGTAAAGCTGTCCGCACCATTGCTATCCGGATATGGTGTATACACAAAAGTACCGGTTTTGAGGTTAGTAATTTCAGCCACACCTTTTTGAGGCTTCGTTGCAATAGTATATGACAGGGGATCATTGTCAGCATCAAATGCAGTTAATTGACTGCTGATAGAGGAATCTTCCGCAAGCTGTATTTCCCCGCCATAACTTTGGGGTATATCATTGACTGGCGTAATGGTAATGGAAATAGTGGCTGTGTTTGAATTGATTTTTCCATCATTTGCCATAAACGTAAATGCATCATTCCCAAAATAGTTATGATTGGGTGTGTATTCAAAATAGCCTGACCTTAAATTGGTTAATGTGTAGGTTCCAAAATCAGGTGGTGTTTGAATATAAAATGTGACCTCATCATTATCCAAATCATTGGCTGTAAGGGTCAGGTTTATGGGAGTGTCTTCAAATATGGATATGGAAGCATCCGATATAACTGGTGCATTATTGATAACAACAAAATCTGCCTCAATGGTATAATCCTTATCAATATTTTCTATGCTATATTGATTACCAGACAGTAAAACAGTTTCACCATTGACGTTCAATGATTTAATCTGGCACCCCACATCCGGTTGAATCACAAACGTTTGTTTGGCGCCAGCATCGACTAAAAATTCACCAGAAGGTTCAATGCTTCCATGATTGCCGGCCTGTGCAATGATTGTAAATTGTTTTAATTGAAAACTGGCGATAAGGGTTTGATCTTTCTGGATATATTTTAAGGTAATCGTGTTGTCAGTGACCGCCATTTCAATACCATCTGCGGTTAATGATGCCAATTCGTAGGTATCATCCGGAATAATCGTAAGCGTAAGGTTTGAGTGTTCCTCAGCCATAATGACACCTTCGGGCTCTATATGTCCATTGGCGCCAGAAATCGATGTAATTTTAAATACGCGTTTAAATGTCGCGTGAATATTGTGGTTTGAATTGACATTTTCAAGACTTAATTGATTATTCACCACTGTTTCGGTTTGTTGATCCAGTTGTAATGTATCTAAAACAAAACCATCAGATGGAAATACAGTGAATGTAATAGAAGAACCATCATTAATCATAACATCGCCTGATGGTGCAATATTACCATTCGGACCAGAAGTAGCGGTAATAAGTCGCATGATCGGCATAAAGCTGACCACAATGGTATGATCATCAGATACATCACTAAAAGCATAGTCATGAATCACAACCGATGTATTTGAACGTTTGGTTGTCCGAACAATGGTTTTACCATCAATGATCACATGATTGATTGTATATCCTTGATCTGGAAAAATGGTAAATTGTTGGGTTTCACCAGATGCGACACTAACAAGTCCTTCAGGTTCAATTCGTCCGCCTATGCCTTTAATAGCCTGAATAGAATGAAGTTGTCTTTGGAAAGTCACATGAATGCTATGATTGCCATTTACATTTAAGAACGTATAAACATCGTTTTTATTGACATCATGACCATCTACCATCAAACTATCTATTGTATATCCTGGATCTGGAAGTAATTCAAAAGATGCTGACTTGCCACTATTGACGGTTACAATTCCCGAAGGTTTTATTGCCCCTTTACCGCTGGATGTTGCAGAAATATTGTATACACGTTTGAAAGACACGAATACATCGTGATTATCCTGAATATTGCTTAACGTGTAATTGTTATCCTGAACAGGAGTATTCTGAAGATCGACAGTCAGGTTGTCAATTTGGTAGCCATCTTTTGGGGTCATGACAAAGGTTTGACTGGCGCCCTTATCAACAGTAATTTTTCCTGATGGATAAATTTGGCCATTGGTATCACAGGTGGATTGGATAAAATATTGATCCAGACTGAATGCAACCTGTAGATTATGGTCTGCCTGAACGTCTGTAAAACAATACTGATGATCAGTCACAGGTGTTGCCAGTTGATCGACAACAAAACGATCAATTCGGAAACCATCATCCGGTATAATATTAAAACAAATATCACTTGCTTGTGGTGCTTCGACCAATCCATCAGGGGTTATGATTCCATTTTCACCAGCCAGAGTGTTTATGGTAAATGTCGGGATCGCTTGATTAAACAGAGTTTCTCCACTTATCATCGTCTGGTTGTCAGCACGATCTCTGAAACGAACATAAATGGTTTTAGCGCCATAACCATGATCAATTTCCCATTGTTTTTCCGGATCATAAACATCCCATTGTCCACCTTCCTGATAATTCAGATTACTGATATATACTTCTGTTGCACCACTTGCGCCCAATTGCAATTGAATATTCCTGGTTGAAGTTGTAATTGGCGGGATGACACACACATTTTGTGGTGGTGTTGTATCAATTCGAAATGCGATTGATGTTGTTTTTCCAATACGGCCATCTTTATCAATTGGAGCCACATGAAAGTAATGGTTTACATCATCACCTTCAATATTTTTACTGGTAATTTTTCGCGTCCGAATAGGCGGTACTTCCGGAAGATTCGTGTATTTAAATTCAAAATCAGGATTTTCACTAAAAGAGACATAATATTTATCATCGGAATTACCTTCCCAATTAACTGAAATTTTGGATTTATTGGATATTGGTGGAACATTTAACGTATCAACTTGTTCCGGATTTTCATCACGTTTATTTCTGACCATTCTGAAACTTTGAGTTGTTGAATGTATTTTTCTGATACGATCAGTATTTGAGAGTATGGGAGAATGACGTAATGACAGGTCAAAAGTTAAATACAAGTATGATTCCGGAGCGTATGATATCGCCTGGCTTCGATCTGAAACCCCGATATCGTTTTTACCAGCCCATTGATTGATATCACCTTTTCCTTTCAGAGAACCTGTAAAAAAGAGTTGATAACGTTTACTATAGTCAAGATTACCGAAATAAAAGTATCCATCAGGGTAAACATTGGAAGCAGACAAATAAGAACCATTATCATCATATATTAAAACCGTAATTGTACTCCCATAGAAATTATCATTTTGAATTTTTCCTCTAATCATACTGCCTCTTCTCAATTCGATATCAAAAATATTTTTGATATACCTGAGGTCATACCCAATATAACAATATCCATCGGCATGGATAAGAATAATATAATCTGTAATCGTTGATCCTTGTTCGTTAAATCTTGTTAAGTTGTCAACCTTATAAAAACCATTTTCATCAGTATAGACCACTCCTGAATAATCTTCCATGCCCTGACGAGATTGGGAATAAACTTCAACAAGAGCGTTTGGTATTCCAGCTTTTGAAGTCCTGTCTCTTATTTGACCTTCTATTGACCAGCTACTTTCCAAAATAAAATTGTACCCTTCTGATGGCATACAGTCTTCAATTTGAACGGGATGATAAATCGTTGAATTTGGGGCAGCAGTAATAATATAATCGCTTGCTTGTTTGGCATTTGGAAATTCAAAGTATCCACTCCTATTTGTTCTTACTTCAGTATTAAGGTGTAAAGACTCAGAAGCAATTCTAACGTATATTCCATAAAGAGGTCGTTGGTCTTCTTTTCGCTTGATATAACCACTTATTGTAAGGCCTGGCTCAAGATAAATCGTTTTTTCAATATTCTTATCCAGTTCAATGGGATAATCAATATGGTAGGCGTCTGGTGTTCGATACGGCCATACCTGTAAGAAATAATCTGATTTTACAGGCATTCTCGGCAGTCTAAAATTTCCATAATAATCTGTTCGTGTGACACTATAAATCCTATGGTCACCGGCGGATTCTATTTCTACTTTAGCCATTCTTACAGGCTGATTTTTTTGATTCAGTATTCTTCCCGTAACCATATAGCCAAGTCTTGCGTTTAAAACAAAATCAGCTTGAGTTCCTGTAGAAATATTCTGATATGTTTCTGCCAAATACTCATTTCTTCGATCATAAGCAGTAACTTTATAATCATTACTTTCAGGAAGCCCATTTAGTATAAAATTTCCCTCTGAATCAGTATATACACCATTACTGGCTTTCATGATATCTGAGTTAGCAGAAACCCAAATGTATCTTAAAGGCAAATCATTTGTATTTCGAACGGTTCCATAAATAGACTCTCCTTCTTTCACATAGATATATGCCCTTTCGTGTTTATGACTAAGATTAATATCAAGCTCATCAGCTATATTTATGTCATTTACAGTTCCAAATGAAGTATAATATACAATCGGCGCATTGTCTCTTATCACTCTCAATTTATAATCAGATGCCCAATTCAATCCGCTCATTTTAAAATAAGCACTACTATTTGGTGTAACAACTTTTCCTTTTTGAATACTTTCAGACCAAACTTCAACACGAACATCCGTCAAACGATTTCTCTGTGCATCATATACATAACCATCTATTGATCCGCCTATTGTTAATTGAAGATCAATATTTTCAGCCGGATTTTCTGATATGTCTATTACTGTTGCATCAGTGATATAATCTCCACCAGATTCTGTTTCCGAATAATATTTTTGCATAAATAGCGTTGAATCTGCAAAAATCAGAT
Organism: Deltaproteobacteria bacterium; assembly: GCA_002753725.1. Taxonomy (GTDB): domain Bacteria; phylum Desulfobacterota; class Desulfobacteria; order Desulfobacterales; family Magnetomoraceae; genus Magnetomorum. Next base: position 2,200 of record PEAL01000277.1, on the reverse strand, counting down.
AATTGTCTCTTTTTGGGAGTCCTTGAATGACATATGGCATATCATACATGCTATAATACATAACCGTTTGACTATGTTGTTTTTGTCCATCTAAAAGTACATGCAATGTTACGCCCTGGTTTCGTGGTGTGCCTTTTGGAAATGAAATCACACCGGAAATATCAGATGATGTATCCTGATGGACACGAATAACAAGGTCTCGTACATGATCTTCAGAGAGATCAATTGTCTTGGCGTCTTCAATACTCAGTGCATTGTCATAATAAATATCAGGAAAATCATCTGATTGTAATTCAAGGGTGTAATCTGATGAAGCCAGGAGAGGTAGTGTAACACGAAGAGGCGTACCATTCCCCATAAATTGAAGGGTTCTTCCATATTCCATTATATCTGACCATGCCTGGATTTTCATCCTTTCAGATTTGTTTAATCCAATAATAGTAGCATAAACGTACCTTGTAGGCGGTCGTGATAAATAAAAATTAGTATTAAAATTATTCGTAATATTAAGTGTTTTTTGTGTTTCAGTAAATTGAGCTGCCTTTACAGTTATTTGCCATTCTCCTTGTTTCAAGCCCGTTAATGAAAAATAGCCATTTCTATTACTGATGGTAGAAACTTCCATGCTTTTATCACTCAATTGTGCATGAATCGTTGCATTGGAAATACCGTACCGAACGTATATGATTCGACCAGATATATTGATACTTTTGATAAGTTGAATATCATGCGATATTTCAGAAGGTTGAATATTTTCAATCATATATGGTAAACAATAGGGATAACGAACAACCAGCAAATAATCAGTTACTGTTTTATCCAGGCCTCTAATTTCAAAATGGCCCAAATTATCACTTTGAACACTTGTATGAAATTCCTGGCTGGATGATGTCAGCTCAATTTTTAGACCTGACATTTTTGTTCCTTCATATGAAATATCGCCCATAATTCTACCGCCATTATCAATGGTAAATGTAATATCAGACTGACCGCTGTTCACAATATTTATTAAAGTAGCACTTTCACTGTTATCCTTAAACTGGTAATACTGTGGAGAAAGGTTTTCTGGAAAAATTCCAACAATATAATCATCTGAAATGGGTAAATCTGTGAGTGCGTAAGTACCATCTTCATTTGTCTGGGTTTTATAGTCAATATTTCCAAAATCTTTCTTAGCCCAGGCAACAACGGCTATTCCTGACATGGGTTCTTCATAATTATTCTTTATTGCACCATAAATGGCATTTCCTTTACGAAGCTTAAAATTAATATTTCCCGAATTGGTAGCAACTTTTTGACCTTGTTCTTTCGATTCTGAATAGGGATAAACCTGATAAGGATATATTGAGGGTTGAATTTCAACAATATAGCCTTTTTCTGAAGCCTCTTCACTGCTGACGATTTTCAGGCCAACAATAGTGTACTGTCCATTGCTATCAGTTGTAGCCGCATTTCCTTCATTTAGATATTCAGAAATTGCATTAACTTTTATACCGGCAACCGCATTTCCGGAATAACTCTGTACAAAACCTGAGATAGTCTCCCCTGGTTCAACAACTATATCAATATTCTGAAGAACTGGCACTGTTGGTGTCAGGGGTACAGGATCATCTGATAATTCAGTATAATAATATTCTTTGTTGGTTTCCTCAAAAAAGAAAGATACAAAATAGGTATTCTCCGGGCTTAAACCAGTTATGGTATAATACCCTGATGCATCAGTCGTGGTTTCTTTCACATAAGTTTGATCGATTCGCAATGCATTAACTCTGGCATTAGCAACAGGAATATTTTCAGTTGTTCGAATTTGACCTGAAAATCCAGCTTTATCAGTTGGTTTTAGATAAAAATCAATATCTGATAAATCATTATCCATGACTGTTAAACGCTCAGCTATTTCCCAGGATTTTGCCTGTGAATAGAATTGACAAATATAATACGCATTGTCTTCAGGCGGCCAAGCGGCAATAATGTATTGATCAGACTGCTTAATATTCTCTATAGTGTAAAAACCCTGTTCATCCGTGTGAACTCCATTCACAAAAGTTTCATCATTCCACAGTTCAACCCAATAATTTTCAAGCGGAATATTTGTATTTTCTGCCTTAACATATCCCTGAATGGTTCGCCTGATCGTTGATTCAAAGCTTGCATACACACGATGATTGTTATCCGCTTTTACTGCAATACTGTTTACAGC
>PEAL01000276.1 GCA_002753725.1 Deltaproteobacteria bacterium | reverse complement strand
TGACCTCAAATATTCTCGCTTTAATTTAGGTATTCGTATTAAAAAAAGCGAGTTCAGTTTAAGAGGAATTATTCCCCGAGCAATTGTTTATGAAGTCATGTTTGTCAGTATCGCCTTTCTGGTTATTTTTGCGGTGATTGGCAAAAATTTTACATCCAAAAGATTTGATTCCTATGTATGGTTTATTTATGCTTTTTTTGCTTTGCTGGTCATTTTAACCAGTGAAATTGTTTTGTTCGATTGGCTGGTGGAAAAAACATCCAGTTATAACCTTCGGCTGATTATCATGACCTTTGATATTCTCTGGTGGATTATCCCCGCGTATTTGCTCAATCTTGCAGCAGAACGTTTTTTGTGGGTTCCCCTTGAAGAACGCAGCGGCCGATCAATTCCCAAAAATGCACGACGATTTTTAGCGACAATTATCTATATTCTTGCTTTGTTCGGTATTGTTGCCTTTGTATTCAATCAAAAACTAACGAGTTTACTGGCAACATCGGGTATGTTTGCCATGATTGTCGGTTTGGCCATTCAAGTCAATATTTCCAATGTTTTTGCTGGAATTGCCATTAACCTGGATCGTCCATTTAGAACCGGAGACTGGGTTATTATCGGAAATTTTGAAGAAGGTGTGGTGACGGATATCACCTGGCGGGCCACACGATTGAGAACACGAAATGGTTGTATTTTAAGCATCCCCAACAGTGAAGCATCGGAAACCGCTATCCATAATTTCAGTTATCCTGATGATACGTACTGGCAATATTTTACGGTTTATATTGATCAACGACATCCCCCGAATCGTGTCAAAAAAATTCTGCTTGATGCTGCCCTGTCTGTCAATGCTGTTTTGAGAGATCCATCGCCAACCACCCGCTATCTAGGTTTGAATGAGGGGATGACCAAGCTCAGCAAACCCTGGGCGGCCAATTACCTGATTTCTGTTTGTGTTCGGGATTACGGGAATAAATTTCTTCACAATGAATCCGTATGGACTCGCGTCTATGAACACTTAAAAAATGAAGGCATTGAACCTATTCTGGAACGAAAAGATATTCAAATTCATCAAAAAGTACCTTTTGATCATAAAGAAGAATTCTTTCAAAACCCCGCAGAAATGCTCACCAAGTTGGATATTTTTCAACCCATTATTTTTGAAGCCCGCTCATTTATCAGCCATCGTATCATGACGCATGAATTAAAAGCTGGAGAGACGATTTTAAACGAAGGAAAACCACAATCATCCTTATTTGTTGTGGTTGAAGGTGTGGTTGGGTTGTGGTGTGCAAATGAAGATGGCGAGCTAGTTGAAGTGGATCGGATTGGTGTGGGCAGCTATTTTGGAGAAATGAGTCTTTTTACTGGAGAATACAGCTATTATACGAGCATCGCCGCATCCAAAACAAAAGTGTATGAAATCCAGAAACAAGACATGATCCCCTTTGTTGAAGATCGTCCTGAATATTGGGATCATGTTTCAAAAATCCTGGCAGATAGATATGTTCAAAGAGAGTCGCGCAAAGACAAGTCCTTTCCGGATAAGGTAGACAAAAATATTTTAATTGAGGAAATTAGAGTTTCCATCCAGCAATTTTATCAACACCCTGATGATGTCAATCCAGACCTGTCAATCCCACCTTTCTCCCCTGAAGAGGTGGATCTCATTTAATAAATCGTGATTCCTTGTTATTTATTATTATAACGAGCGGGATAACGAAGGTGGAGCACCGTTCTATATCAATACCAACATTACTGTAATATTGTCTTTGCCACCAGAACGAATCGCTTCATCAACGAGTTTATGGCATGATTTTGTCAAGTTATTGGCATTGGATTGAATGATTGAAAACATTTTTTTTTCGGGAATCATGTCGTATAAACCATCAGAAGATAACAGATACATATCGCCACGATGAAGAGTTTCTGCCCAGGTGAAAACATTTAAACGATTGTCAACACCAATGGCTTGTGTGAGGACATTCCGGAGAGGACTTTCGGCAGCTTCTTGTTGGGTGAAAAGGCCTTGTTCAACCATTCGTTGAACTTCGGTGTGATCGTATGTTATTTGATTCATTGATCCATCTCTGATGAGATAGATTCGCGAATCTCCAACATGTGCCACCCATGCGGTCTGTTTTCTGATAATCAATGTGGACAGTGTTGTCCCCATACCATTGAAATCAGACGTTCTGAGAGAACGCTGTAAAACAGTATCGTTAATTTTATAATAAAGACGATTCAGTTGGTCCCATGCATTGTCGTCTGTTATGGAAGGTAAACGATAATAATCAAGTACAGATTGACAGGCCATTTTACTGGCAATCTCACCGGCAAAATGGCCTCCCATGCCGTCAGCCACAGCAAATAAACTTCCATATGATGTAATATCAAAACCTTCAGGATTATTGTCAGACGTTCGATAGATCAAAGCATCTTCATTATTGGGACGAATAGACCCCTTATCGGTTTTATAAGATATGATCATATTTTATATTTACTTTCGCCAAAATTCGGGAACCAAGAGTATAATAATGGTATATATTTCCAACCTGCCCAAAAGCATACACCAGACGAGCAACCATTTTCCCATAGCGGGTAAACTGGCATAATTTTCAGTTGGTCCTACGGTTCCCAGACCAGGCCCAATATTGCCGATAGCAGATGCCACGGCTGAAAATGCGGTCACCAGATCCACGCCCATCGCTGCCAGCATGACAGAACTGAGAGCAAAAAGGCCCACAAAAAGTCCCAAAAAACCCAGAACACTGCTAACCACATCTGAAGAAACCGGTTGGGCATTCAGTTTAATATGAGAAACCGCTCTTGGATGAATCAAGGATATCAATTCTTTATAGCAATATTTAAAATAAATCATAATTCTCATACATTTCATGCCTCCGCCGGTAGAGCCTGCCGATGCGCCAATAAACATACAAAGCAGCAATATCATTTGAGACATGGAGGGCCATAACTCATAATCCGCCGAACCATAGCCGGTTGTTGTTACAATAGAAACAACCTGAAAAGATGCATATCGAAGCGCTTTTCCAAAACTATCATACACGGGATAGATATTGATGGTTACGATGAGTGTGACAATCAATACAAAACTGATAAAAAAGCGGCATTCAGAATCTTCCCAAAAAGCCAACGGTTTTCCAAGAAGCATTTGATAATGCAATGAAAAGTTAATACCCGCTAACATCATGAATGCAATAATCACTGTTTCAATGTATACGCTATCATAATGGGCGACTGAAAGATTTTTTGTCGAAAATCCGCCGGTGGGCATAGTGGTGAGTGCATGATTCAATGCATCATAGAAGCTCATGTCTCCAAACATCAAAAAAACGATTTCTGCAATTGTAATGCCAGCATAGACTTTCCATAAAATCATGGCTGTGTCGCGAATTCTGGGCTTAAGTTTATCTGGAATCGGACTGGGGACTTCAGCTTTGTACATTTGCATTCCACCCACGCCTAAAAGTGGAAGAATAGCTAACGATAAAACAATAATTCCCATGCCTCCCAGCCATTGGATAAAACTTCGCCACAGCAAAAGGCTGCTGGATACACCTTCTATATTGGTCATGACCGATGCTCCGGTGGTTGTGATTCCAGATACAGACTCAAAAAAAGCATCTGTAAATGTTTCAAATACATGACCGAAATAAAATGGAAGTGCGCTGAAAAAACCAGCAGCGATCCATCCCAGAGCAACAATCGCAATACCTTCCCTTGGACTGATATAATCATTGTTTCGAATACGAAAGCCAAAGAAAAGGAGCAATCCAAAGGTTTCTGTGATGGCCGCCGATAAAAGAATCGATCTGGCACTATCGTCTTGAGTAATCAGACTGCATATCAAAGGTATGATCATTGTCAAACCTAGAAATACAGACAATATCCCGACAAAGCATAAAGTGTAACGCCATCGCATATAAAAATATCCTGATTAGTAATAGTTGAGTTGAACGGTTAGAATTTTTTCGATTTTAGGAATGACTTCGCGAACCGCAAAAATGATAATTCGATCATTGGCCTGGATAATACTGCTACCCGTGGGAATAAAGGTTTCATCCTGACGAACAACGCCAACAACCAGTGCTCCTGTTGGAAATGAAATTTTTTGAAGCATTTTCCCCGAAACTTCTGAATCCTGAGGAACAATCGCTTCCAGAACTTCAGCTTGCTCACCTTTGATCGATATGGCCGACAAAACATTGCCTTCGCGAATATGCTGCAAAATCGTATTGACTGCCGATAGTCTCGGGCTGACAATATGATCGATTCCAATGGCTTCAACCAATGGAAAATAACTGAACTTACTGATACGGGTAATGTTGGATCTTGCTCCCATTCTTTTGGCAAGCAAGGAAGATAATATATTGATTTCCTCATCTCCAGTAAGGGTAATGACCATGTCCATGTCCTGAACATTTTCTTCCATCAATAAGTTTTGATCTGTACCATCCCCTTGAAGCACCATGACTTTATTCAGTGTTTCAGCAAGTTTCTGGCAAACAGAAGGATTCTTTTCAATAATTTTTGTTTTGATAGATTTCTGTTCCAGGGCTGCCGCCATTTTCGATCCTACCCTGCCTCCGCCAATCAACATGACCCTTCGAACCGGTGCGGTATCTACTTTAAGCATGTCCAGCGTTTGTGTGAGATATCGTGTTTCACACACAATATAAACAAGATCGCCTTTTGCCAGGACATCCTGACCACGGGGAATGATCAGCTTTTCTTTACGGATAACAGCTGCAATCAACATGTGTCCCGCATTTTGCACGCGGGGTATGTCCATCAATCGTAACCCCAATAAAGGAGATTCGGCTGCTAATCGAATACCAATCAGTTGTATTCTGCCGTCGGCAAAATCCCCTACATCGACAGCACCTGGAACACTCATAAAACGTTCAATGGCATGAACAGCTTCAATATCCGGATTAATGATTGTATGAATATGTGGCGAAAAATTCTGAAGCGCTTCTTTATAGAGATTGAAATCTGGATCCCGTAAGCGAACCAGTTTCATTGTTTTCGGACTGATATAATCGGCAAACAAACAGGCGACAATGTTAATTTGGTCACTATCTGTAACCGCCAGGACAATGTTTGCATCTTCAATTCCGGCTTGCTTCAATACTGAAGGGCTGCTTCCGGAACCTTTTATCACCTGAACATCAATGGCCTCAGAAACTCGTCGCAATGCATCCTCATTGGTATCAATGACAACGACTTCCTTTCGTTCATAAGCAATTCGGCTGGCGATGTGAAAACCAACTTCACCGGCACCGATAATAACGACTTTCAAAATATCGCTCCTCATGACAGGGATAAAAGGATATCATCCCAATATTAATTTAGATTTATATATACCTAAATCTTCATTACTCATTTTGTAAATGATTATCGTAATGTTTAGGAAAGATCATTTTCCCGCTATGACAGGTATCATAACCTGTTAATTTTTCAGCTTCATTTTTAAACGGTCTATCACTTAACATATTTAGAAGTATTTGAATACTTTTTTCAAAAAAGCGTTTTTTTGATATCAGTAGATCATACCGTTCCCATCGTAAAGAAATAAAGTCAAGTCCTAATAGTTGCGCAACCGGTCGAATGGCAGGCGCCATATCTGCTCGACCGGAAAGTACCTCAATGGCTACATCCAGATGGTTTTGAAAAATATTTGCATAACCTTTAACTGTCTCAGGTTTAATATTGGCTTTTTCAAGAGTTCTGTCGAGTAAATGACGTGTACCTGTTCCTATTTCACGATTGGCCAGAATAATGTCGTTTCGTTGAAGGTCTGAAACATTTTTGATATTTTTGGGATTATTTTTTTGAACAATAAAGCCTTGTTCTCTTCGACAAAAATTGACCACAGCAGCCAGTTCTCCTCCCAATTCCTGATGAATAAAATCAAAGTTATATTCGTTATCATCTTCCTGGAGCAAATGACTGGATGCTAAATGACATAAACTTTTTCCCAAGGCTTTGATCCCCCCCATGCTTCCAACATTTCCAAAAACAGCCAGACAATCGGGTTGAGATTTGTTAAACAAAGCAATGGTTCTATCGAGCAGTATATCATGACTGCCTGCAATAATGAGCAGACCCTCTGATGGGAGAGATGACGTTTGTTTGGGACAATTGATAATATTTTGTTCCAACCATTGTTCCACATAGCGTTTTGGAAAGAGCCATTTTCCTGTCACTTTTGTAGCTGGCAATCCTTTTTCCGAAACAAGGGTATAAATCATTTTTTCGTTAACATCTAAAAACTGTGCCACTTCCTTTGTACTAAAAAAAGGCCGATCTTTCATTGAATCCTCATAAGGTAAAGAACCAAACTTTAATAACGTTCCCATTATGGCGCCCAGGTTTGGTTCATTGTGTTCATTTTTTTCCAATAGCCCTGACACCATCTTTATCAATGACTTCTTGCGGAAGACTTTGATAGGTTTTTATCAGCATGTCAACAGCCAGTGTCATTACCTCTTTTTCAGAAATTTCAAATTCAACAGCAATTTTTTTGAGTTCTTTAATTTGTCTTTTTTTTAAGTTCACACACACCCGACCACTTTCAGGGGTCAGGTGATAATGACTGATTCGTCCCATAAATCGTCTCTCCGACCGACGATGGATCTATAACAGAGATCGAAAAAGGCATCTCTGTTGTTTAACCCGACGTTGATCTTTATAAGCGCTCCAGCTTTTTCAATAAAGGGGTTACTATAAGATATTTGAAAACCTTTAACAGTATTTTCACAATAAATCAATTAGCTCTTTATCAATCGCAATGGCCATACTAATTTAAGCATGTTTCCGCTCTTATATCCCCTATCAGGAGTGATTTTATCCGGGGATGATTAAAATGTAAACACTGCCTCACTGGAATATATCAAAGGAATACAGATTGGTAGCCAAAAAGATACACATAAAACACACAAAATATTCAAAAAAAATCCGCACAACACCATTTTACTCAAGCGAACGCCTTTCATTTCACCAAATACAAATGCATTGCAAGGTGTTGCAATGGGGGTCATGAAAGCACAGGTTGATGCCACAGATACAGGGATCATTAACAAAATCGGGTTAAT
>PEAL01000275.1 GCA_002753725.1 Deltaproteobacteria bacterium | reverse complement strand
AAATGGCATTGATACCCATGGTCATTAAAAGTATCATTTTGTTCAGGGTCGAGAACTTCCAAAAGTGCTGACGAGGGGTCTCCTCGAAAATCCATGCTCATTTTGTCTACTTCATCCAGGCAAAATACAGGATTGTTCACTTTTACTTTTTTTAAAGATTGTATGATTTTTCCAGGCATTGCACCAATGTATGTTCGCCGATGGCCACGAATTTCGGCTTCATCACGAACGCCTCCCAATGACAGGCGAACAAATTCACGGTTTGTTGCACGAGCCACAGATTTTGCCAGAGAGGTTTTTCCAACGCCTGGTGGGCCCACCAAGCATAAAATTGGCCCTCGAACTCTTTTTACCAACGATTGAACCGCTAAATATTCAAGAATGCGCTCCTTGGGTTTTTCCAATCCATAGTGATCTTCATTGAGAATTTTTTCAGATTTATCAATATCCAGCCAGGTCTTTTTCTTATGAAACCAGGGAAGATCTATGAGCCATTCAATATAGTTTCGAACAACAGTTGCTTCAGAAGACATTGGCTGCATCATTTTCAATTTTTGGAATTCCTGACGGACTTTTGATGATGCTTCCTTTGACATTTTTTTGCGTTTAAGTCTTTTTTCAAGATCTTTGTAATCATCTTTGGGATCAGGATCAGTGCCCATCTCTTTTTTGATGGCACGCATTTTTTCGTTTAAATAATAATTCCGCTGGGTTTTATCGATTTGTTTTTGTACACGACCGGTGATCTTTTTCTCCATTTCAAAGATGTCAATTTCAGCAACAATTTTTTGGATTAAAACAGTGATACGTTCGTTGGGATCAAAGAGTTTCAGTAACTCTTTTTTGTCTTCTAATTTAAATGGAAAATGAGCGGAAATGGTATCAGCCAATTGTGAAGGGTTTTTAATGGCAGCAATGTTCCTGACAAGATCCTGAGGTACGGTTTTATTTTTTTGGGAATATAATTCAAACTTTTCAATCATTGCACGGGTGAGCGCTTCAGCCTTTTGAGTGTCAATTTCTTGTTCAAAGCTGGGTTCAAGTTCTATTTCAAATATGTCAGTATTTCCCAGGAAGCGAACAATTTTTGCCCGCGCGATACCTTCTATCAAAGTTTTAACTGTACCATCAGGCAATTTGACCAGTTGAAGAATTCTTCCAACAGTCCCAAATGTATGGATATCTTTTTCTTTGGGGTCTTCAAGATCGGTTTTGGTTTGATTGGCCAGAAAAATTTGTTTGTTATTTTGCATGGCATACGTCAATGCCTTCACAGATTTTTGACGGCCAACAAACAGTGGAAAAACCACAAATGGAAAAACAACGATATCTCTCAATGGAATCAAAGGAAGAATATATGTATTGGATTCCTGACTCGACGCTTTTTTGAATTTTGAAATAAACATAGACAATCAAGCCTGTTTCTTTGTTGATTCATAGACTAAAAGGGGGGCTTCGCTATTGATAACGACCTCATCATTAATGACACATTCTTTCACCGCTTCCATTGATGGAATATCAAACATTAAGTCCAGCAATGTTTTTTCCATAACCGCCCTTAACCCACGCGCACCTGATTTACGCTTGATCGCTTCTTTGGCAATGGCCTCCAAAGCAGGCTCTGTAAAACGCAAATGAACACCTTCCATTGCAAACAATTGTTTATATTGCTTAATCAATGAATTTTTAGGTTCCTTTAAAATTCGAACGAGAGATTTTTCACTGAGGTTTTCCAGGGGGGCGATGACAGGGAGTCGTCCGATGAATTCTGGTATTAATCCAAATTTCAGCAAGTCTTCAGGCTGGAGCATTTTCAGAAGTTCACCAATATCTTTATCCTCTTTTCTGATAATTTTGGCCTCAAAGCCCATGACCTTATTACCAATTCGTCGGTGGATAATTTTATCCAGACCTTCAAAACTGCCACCACAGATAAATAATATATTGGATGTATCGACCTGTAAGAATTCCTGTTGCGGATGCTTGCGGCCGCCTTTGGGAGGAACGCTGGCAATGGTGCCTTCGATCACTTTCAATAGCGCTTGTTGAACGCCTTCGCCTGAGACATCGCGGGTAATGGATGGATTTTCTGTTTTACGAGAGACTTTATCGATTTCATCAATATAAATAATACCACGTTCTGCCTTTTCAACATCATAGTCAGCGTTTTGAAGCAAAGACAGAATAATCGTTTCAACATCCTCGCCAACATAACCGGCTTCTGTCAATGTTGTGGCATCTGCGATGGTAAACGGAACATCCAGAAATCTGGCCAGGGTTCTGGCCAGAAGTGTTTTTCCTGATCCTGTGGGGCCGATCAATAAAACATTGCTTTTTTGAATTTCAACGGATCGATCATAGGTGTGAGATGGTGCATCCAGTCGCTTGTAATGATTGTAAACTGCAACAGAAAGAATTTTTTTGGCATATTCCTGCTCAATAACATAATCATTCAGTACATTCATAATACTGTGTGGAGATAAGGTGAAGTCACTCATTCCTTTGATACCGTCTTCATCGACGATCTCCAAACAAAGCTGAATACATTCATCGCAGATATAAACATCCGGTCCAGCAATCAGTTTTTTCACTTCATCCTGTGTTTTTGCACAGAATGAACAAACCAGTTCATCGTTAAATTCCTTTTTTTTTCGCTTTGCCATGTTTACAATCTCCTAAACAAAAGTTTAAAAATTAATCCATTTCATCCAAATCTTTTCTATCCATGATTACATGATCAACCACGCCATATTCTTTTGCTTCTTCACCGCTCATGAAATAATCTCGATCCGTATCTTTTTTTAAGATACTGAGGTCTTGTCCTGTATGAAAAGCAAGGATATCGTTCAATTTATCTTTCAGTCGAAGAATTTCCCTTGCTTGAATTTCAATATCTGATGCCTGTCCTTGAAATCCCCCCATGGGTTGGTGAATCAAAATTCTGGAGTTTGGAAGAGAATATCGCTTTCCTGTTTTGCCAGCAGCCAGTAGAACAGCGCCCATACTTGCGGCCTGACCAATACACAGGGTTGCAATATCAGGTTTGATATATTGCATGGTATCGTACACAGCCATACCTGCTGTTACAACACCGCCCGGAGAATTGATATAAAAATTAATGTCTTTTTCCGGATCCTCTGATTCAAGATAAAGCAATTGTGCAATCAACAAATTAGCGATTTCATCATTGATCGCTGAACCTAAAAAAATAATTCGATCTTTGAGAAGCCTGGAATATATATCATATGCACGTTCACCTTTACTGCTATGTTCAATGACCATGGGTATCAATGCCATTTTCTAAAATCCTTTCTTAATTATATTGGAACAAAACAGGGTAAACAATAATCATTGTTTACCCTGTTTTTATCGGTAGTTATCACTGGTATTACAAGAGAAATATGAGATATCCGTAAGAAGATATACCTTTCTTCGGAAACAAAATGTCTCTTGGTTATTGATCGTCTTTTTGATTAGTGTCTGATTGGGAATCTGCCTGGAGTTCAACCGTTTCAATGCTGTTTGCATCTAAAACCATTTGCATCGCTTTTTTCTCAAGAATGGAATGCTTTAATATTTCGAAATGTTGCACATTCTCTTCGTTGGTGTAAAAAGTCTTTGCATCTTCAATGGTCTTTCCGGTCGCCTGGGCCATTTTTTCAAATTCAGCATCCACTTCCTCATCAGTAGCCACAAGTTTTTCTTGCTCAATTAAATGATTTAAGAGTAGATGGCGTCGGCCTTGAATTTCAGCCAAATCACGGTATTGCTGATGAATGATTTCATCGTTCATCCCTGCCTGTTCCATTGAAATATTTTGATACGCAAGAGATTGTTTGATTTCAAGTGTTATGTTTTCCAGTTCGTATTTTATCCAGGTTTCAGGTACATTAAAGGATGTTCTTTCTAATAGCTGGGTATATACCGATTCTTGCAATTCCTTTTCAGCCCGATCATCATAGAGACGTTCAAAGTTGTCGCGGATTGCTTTTTTTAAGTCATCCAGTGTTTGATAATTACCCATCTTTTTTGCAAAATCATCATTGATTTCAGGATACACTTTTTTTCGAATATCTTTTAAAATCACTTTCATCTGCACAGGTTGTCCAGCAAGGGTATCATTGGAATAATTTTCAGGAAATGTAAAATCAAACGTTCGTTCCTGATCTTTATTCATCCCCAGCAGATTTTCATCAAAATTTGGAAACAATTCGTTTTTACCTATTTCTACACGAACCGCTGATGTCTTCGGAAGCAGCTCAAAGAGTTTACCCTCTTTAAATCCTTCATATTCAATGATAGCAATATCATCTAATTGAATGGGGCGATTGTCAAGAATAGGTTCTGACGTTGCCATTGTTTTTTGATGTATTTGAATCTGTTGATCAAGCATTTCATCACTGACGACATATTTGTTTTTAACAAGATTCAACCCTTTGAAGTCAACATTTCCAATTTCAGGTCTGACATCAACAGAAATCTTGAATGTAAATGCTGATCCTTTTTCCAAATCCGGAATATCAAGATTCGGTTCACCAATAGTATTGAGTTTGCTGTCAACCAATGCTTTCTGAAAGGCCTCAGTCACGAGTTGAGAACGAACATTCTCATTGACATCTTTCCCAAACATTCTTTCAAGGACAGATCGAGGGACTTTTCCTGGTCGGAACCCCTTGACGCGTGCAGTTTGTTTCATCTCACGGTATGCACTATTCAATTCCCGAGTGACAATTTTTTCAGGAATTTCAATCGTTAGGACTTTTTTTATACCTGATACATCTTCGATCTGAACGTGCATCTCTTCATTCTGTTCTTCCATCTATTATTGTTCCTTATTCATTTTTTTCATGATTCTTTAACATTCATGCTCGAGAGTCTTAGAATCATTAAGATATCTGGTTATTTTTGTTTCTGTGTTATCAGCACTTGTCGCCAAAAAAAATAATTAAATTATAAAAAAATGCGAGAGGGGAGAATCGAACTCCCATTCCGTTGCCAGAGCTGGATCCTAAGTCCAGTGCGTCTACCAATTCCGCCACTCTCGCTTTTTATATTCTGCATTGGGCACAAATTTTTTATTTGAAATCCAACCGAATAAACAGTATATCTAAATTTAACACGATTTATATCGTTCCTATTTTTGCATTCCACGTTTCGGGCTGTGAACCAGAAAATTTAGCATAGTCTATGAAAATAATATTTATCGTAGCAGGTGTCAAGTAAATTGAGAATTTCATTTGAAAACATAATGATAATCCAACAAAAAATTATTTTTTTTTTCTTTTTGGGTCTTTTTTCGGCTTCATTGACTTTTGGATCAGATGACTTGCCCGTGATTGTCATTGATCCAGGGCATGGGGGGACGGATCAAGGGGCTACAGGATATTATAAGTCCACTGAAAAACAAATTACATTAACATTGGCTCATTGCGTTATCAAACACCTTACAAACAAATGTCATGTGATATTAACCCGTGAACAAGATACTTTCATCACCCTTCTGGCTCGAACAGAAAAAGCGAATTACGTTCAGCCGATGGCATTTATTAGCTTTCACGTAGGGGCCAGTTTCCGATTACAGCCCGAAGGTATTGGAACCTATTATTGGCAACCCAGCCAGGGAGAATCCTTCTTTGACGATATGCTTAAAAAGAACGATGATAAAGATGTTCAATACCCACCTTTATGGGACCATTTACAACGATATCACTTAAATTCAAGCAAGCTGTTGGCTGGAATCATTCATCACAGCATCCTGTCTGAGGTTGATGTTTATGATAGAAAGGTAAATGGGGCCCCATTGTTTTTGCTTGCTGGTGCAGATATGCCGGCGATATTGATTGAAATCGGTTATATTACCCGACCTAAGGAAGAAAAAAATTTATTGCGCCTTCCCTTTCTTGACAAGATTGCACAAGGGATTGCACGCGGTCTGGAACAATTTATCGAAAAAAATGCATATGGCATGCAAACAGACTTGCAATATTAAATTTATCATGTTATAAGTTTATTTTTATTTTATCGGGGCGTGGCGCAGCCTGGTAGCGCGTCTGCTTTGGGAGCAGAAAGCCGGGGGTTCAAATCCCTCCGCCCCGATTCACTTCAAACTCCACTAATCTCACTCATTATCCTTTAAATACCAACTCATTTTTCATGATTGTGACCATTTATGCAGCCATTGTTATGTCCAGCCTGTGTGCTGCATTTCTTAAGAAACAGAATATCAATTTAAATCGCAAAGCATTTCCCAAAAACAAGAAATAACGATATTCATAGAATAAAAGAGGTTATTTAGTGTCTGAGCGAAAAATACTTTTTACCAGAAAAATAATTCATTTTATAAATCCATTAAAAACTAAAAACAAAAAAACCAGCATATTTCAATAAAATAAAATATGCTGGTTCTTTCAATACAAGAATAAAGCCGTATATGAATTATGGAGTAGGTTTAACTTCTATCGTAACTTCAATGTTTTCATTGGGATTGGCATATTGATCTGATGCACGGAACGAATAATATACCCAGGCAGCATCTTCACCGGAGGCTACTGCATGAATCGGCATATGTGACATTGATGTAACCGTGTTGGGACTAGGCATTGCCAAGGGGTCGCCCATACCTGTCGGCATTACGTTCATTGCATCGACAATCAGTACAAATTCATTGGCAGCCAGCGGTTGGCCTGGCTCAGGCATAACAGAATTCCATGCTCCACTGGCGGATACAAATGTAATGATGTCCATTGCCTGGCCATCTGCCCCTGTTAAGGATACCATGACAGCATCGTTGGCGACCATTGTAATCGCACCACCCGGCGGAACGGTAATGCCCCAGTCATTGTACTGCGCCATTCCATCATGTTTCAACAATTCCACAGTATAGGTGGAAATGGTTACGGTGATGTTAAATGTTCCGCTGGTTGCTGCATATGTGGGTTGCACAACCATCATGACTGCCATGATCATACCTGCGATCAATAATAATTTTTTCATTTTTACCTCCTTAATGAAAAATTAATAATAAATAAAAATTTGAACGATTAAAAAAAATTTGTAAAAACTTGTAAAAAAGGTTGACCGAATACACACACGGTCAATAAAAGAGATTCATTTCTTTCCTCCTTTTTTAGTAGTGTT
>PEAL01000274.1 GCA_002753725.1 Deltaproteobacteria bacterium | reverse complement strand
CTTTTACGATTTGTTGAAGAAAATATTTTTGAGGTAAAATACTGACAAAAACCGTTGGAATATTTTTAGCCTGTAAGGGGATATTAAAAAAAATAAGGAGAATGATCAGGGATCGAAAAACATTCTTGGAAAAAAACGATTGCATTTTATTCCTCCTTATAACGCGGCCAAAATTTTTTAAGTTTAACCTGCCCCAAAAGTATTCATCTCCACTCCAAAGATGACGTTGAAGGAAGCCGCCTCAACCAAACGGTTGAGGCGGCTTTTTTAAGCGATATAATCCTGTTTATTGAGGATTGTCATTAAACAGCGGAAAATCTCGATGTAAAAAATTATCAAAAAACTGTAAAGACATATCAAAAAAGTTTTTATGATAAACGTTTGTCAAATGAGGTGCAGTAAACTGTTTGTAATAAGGGTCACTATCGCCCAATAATAAAATATGCCAGTAGATATGAGCCGATTGCCCCAGCGGAAAGAAACTTTCAATTTTATCCGGTCCATAAGTGCCTATTTGTACACACTGTGCATAAGTTGATCGTGATGCAAAAGGGATACGCCAAAGTTGCCAGGTTGGCATCTTTTCTGCCACGAGTTTATAGATAACATCATGTCTGAATTGAATGTAATTCCTTTTTGCTGTTCCCCAGGGCTGAACTCCCAGCTCGGTCAAGGTTTCATCCAGTGCTTGAAGAATATTGCTCATGGCCTTTTTTTGAAGATTTGCTGCTGATTCAGGCGCAGGGGTTAAGATTGTATTGTTAAACCAGTCATAATTGCATTGACCTTTAAAACTTCGAAGAATGACATTGAACAACCGTCGCTGAAGTTCATTTCCATAATACAATTTGGCATCATCGTCACCTTCGGCACCACTGCCTGTACCGCTTTGACCATCCTCAGACAAGACATTCAAGTATTGAGAGAATGTTTTGTCAATCATTTTTCTAATCCATGTATCCATCAACATCCAGCCGTCAGAGCGATCCATACCGCTTACCCAGTTTGCCTGACCACCATCAACAAAATGACCATCCCAGCTATTCAGTATCTCTAACGCATTTTGTCGTTCAGTTGTAGGACTTAAGGCCACTGCGGTTGAAAATAACGTTTTTACAAATGGCCAGGGATTACCAGCTTTTCCGATGGATTCGGTTGTGGCGATATTGATGGCCAGATCTCTGATGTCTTCAAAGGTCAAATTATCATGCGAATCGAGATATTCATAAATAATATGAGAGCGATGAAAAGGGCCAGGATTATAATCAATATTGTTTGGAGAGCCGTTATAGCCAGAATGGGTTTTGTTGTTCCAACCGGCGAAATAACCTCGGGTTGGATTAACAATATGGGATCGCGTTTTTAAGTTATCATCATTCCAATCCATCTGAGGCACACCAGGTACAGCACCTTGTGGTAATTGATACCCTAATCCAACAGGATCTGTCGGACGAACAGGATCGCGACCCGACATCCAGTATGCGATATCTCCATTCGTATCTGCATAACAAAAATGCTGACTAAGCCCCAGTTTTTCAATGCCTTCACCAAATTCCTCTATACTTTGTGCGCGAGCTAAGTCTAACATTGCATTAACCATTGTAAATTCATGCCCAACATGAGCATATCGCCAGGAAACAATTGGATTTGTCGTTGATGGCTCATAAGAGGATGGATCAAAGGGTAACGGGGTGATTACAGGACGTTCAGCAATTCGAAATACGGGAATGGTAATGGGGGCCTTTCCAGCAATACTGATGGTTTCCATTCTATTGAGTGTTGCCTTTGAAGCATCAAAATCAAAATAAAAATCTGTGGTGTGGGCATGTCCAACCTGCATTGACCATGCATGGTGAGGCGTACGGCCAAGAATGACACCTGGTATTCCTGGAATCATCATACCTGAAACTTTGATTCCTCCAGCATCAATTGAACATTCTATACAAATGGATGGCGTATCAAAGCCCATCTGCGGGCCTGCGTAAAGAATCGGTTTACCATCTTGTGTTTTTCCCGGCCCAACAACCCAGGCATAACTTCCCATTTTAACATTTGCATTAATACTTTCCAGGTTACTTTTGACGTTTCGTCTGAATGTTTGCAATGTATTAATGGCATCAGAATAGTCCGGTATTTGAGACAGAGTGACAGGCGTATCCATTGCCTGACGTTTTCTTGTTCCTATTCCCCATGATGCAGGGATATCTTCATCAAGAATATATTTTGGCGCATCAGGATCATTGTTCCATCGTAAATCTTTAAACATCGCCTGTCCCATCAATGTGGTTCCTGCGGGTTGCTGAAGTAAGCTTGAAATATCAGTATTATAGACTGCCATCAAGCGTCCCATAAGTTTAATATTTTCCAGTTGACCATGCTCCAGTTCAAGCGCTTCAGGATCGAATTGTCTTTGCAGCAAAGCATTCCATGCCAATAAATCATAAACTGTCCATTTTGTTGGAACAAAATTAATCCCCAATGAACTGCCAATGGCAACAAACTCCATTGGCATTGCGCTCCGATTTTCATTCACAAGATAATCGATACGACGATTGATACCATCAACATAGCCTCGAATAACATTTTTTGCGTCTTGATCCAGTTCATCAAAACCTGCTTGAAGTTCTTCTTGAGAATAGCCAATGGTGCGCATAAAAATATCGGTTTCAAGTTGGCTATCACCTAAAATCTCGGATAATTTACCGGTGGCTGCTCTTCTGTATGTTTCAAGTTGCCAAATTCTATCTTTTGCAATCTCATATCCAACCGCCTCAAAAATAGTATATAAAGATTCATTCTCAGGCGCTGTTAAGAACCATACGCCAAGGGCATCTCTGGTAACCGTAATCGTCTTATTGGTGCCGTTTGCAGCGCCAATGGATTCTGTCAAATGTATCTTAGCACTGACTTCAGATACAAGTTCTGTATATACATGTGCACCTGCATTTGCCAGAATACCCAGCATCGTAACCGCTGATGATTCACATGCGGTATGATTTTCAGCCAGAAAATCAATGCTTGAAATGTCAAATTTGTCTGATTTAACAAGATTCTGATGAACGACATCTTCTATGGTGATGCCATCATTAACATTTTTATTTGCATCAAGCGTCTGTAAAAAACGTGCAATATTGATAACGCGTATATCGTTAAAATCAACAGCATCTGGAACGAGGTCTATTGGTGTCATTAAATTTTTTACCGGAACATCAGGCTTTCCAATAATAAGGTCTCCAATCATAAAGGTGACGGTTTCGCCATGTACATAATGAAATGTACCGTTTGAATCTGTTTTTCCTGTTTGAGAGGCTGTTTTGTATTTCAGCCCACCCACCGCACTGTCGATAAACGTGCCTGATAGAATTTCATGATTGTCTTGATCGTTGTCCGCGCAGCCTGTCATAAAAACAAGAATCATTAAGCAGATAGCTACCCCGCTCAATTTGAAAAAAAATTTGGGTTGTTGAATTGTCATTTGTTCTCCTTTCTTGTGAAAATAATAATAAAAAAAACAATATCAATGTTTTTATTTTCCGGAGCATTAATCATCAGATATTCTTGATTGATCACGCTTTTGGTGGGCTGATCAAGGCTTCTCCACCAACCAATTCTTTTCCTTCTTCATTAATACAACTCGTTTTCAATCGCACGCGATTTTTTTCAAGATTAACGTCAAGGACTTCCACACGAGCAGTGACCGTGTCTCCAATTTTGGCAGGGCCTTTAAAAACAAGATCCTGTTTAATATAGATGGTACCCGGGCCAGGAAGTTTCATGCCGATGACACTGGAAATAAAACCCGCCAGAAGCATACCATGAGCGATTCTTCCTTTGAAGAATGTATTTTTGGCATAGGCTTCATTGATGTGCGCTGGATTTAAATCGCCGGTAATACCGGCAAATAAATAAATATCTGATTCTGATATTGTTTTTGAAAATTCATCAAAATCACCCACCTGAATTTCGGTTATCGTTTTTCCTTTCATACACGCCTCCATTATTTTTCGAGAATGTTTGATTAAAACCATAAACGACAATTATAGATATCTTCCTCACGGCATTTGTTTTCTTCTTGAAGCATCAAGACCATGCTTGCATTTTGAATGGCAAGCCCTCCCTGGTTGGCCAATGCTTTAAGCATCATGACCATTTGTTCTGGGAATTTCCGTTGACTGGCACTAAACAGGTTCATCACGCCAATAACTTCTTTCCTTGAATTTATGGGAACAGTGATCATGGATGAAATACCTTCCTGGGCCATAAAATCAGGATACTGAACCCGTGAGTCAGATCGAACATCCGGAACGATAATGGTTTCTCCTTGTATACATTGATTCAAAATTTTTGCTGAAACCGGACCTTTATTAAGAAAATATTCACTTAACCCATAACTTGCCACTATTTCCAACGTATTTTTATCTTTGTTGAGCAATCGGATCAGCCCCCCCTTTAAACGATAAGCCTCACAAACTTCCGATGTCAGGATGTGTAAAATTTTATTGACATCCAGACTGGAGTTCATACTGGTGGTTAAATCCAAAAATAATCGGGTATTCATTTCAATCCGTTCATGCAAGCGCATATCATTAACAGCCATAGCGGCTTCATCAGCAAGCGCCAATATAAACTCAATTTCGTCTTCATCAAAAACCCGTGGGGTATCTGTGAACACACCAAGAATACCAATAAAATCACCTTCAAGTTTAACTGGAACAATCAAGGTTGATACAATATTTTCTTGTTTTTTTACGTCATGGTTTTCCAATCGAGGATCAGTGACAACGTCTTTGCTGTATAAATAGCCTTCTTTTTCCAAAACAGGAATAAGCTTGCTTGGACGGGTACGACCATTTTTCTGATAATGATCAGACAGACCTTTTGCCGCAACTGGAACGACTAAATCTAACTCCTCATCTTTTAAATAAAGACTGGCAGCTTTAACAGCCATCATGTCAATGGCATGATCCAAAATCAAATGTAATAATTCGTCATGATTTCGAACCGTTCCAAAGGCTCGACTGACTTTGCAAATGGCCTGGAAAAAATTTTTTGATGACATTTTATGCATCCTTTTAAGCATCCCTTTTTTTCAGCCACGAAGCAATTCGTGGCGCAAATTCTTTTTGAAATTTAGAACTGACATAAATTCCAATGTGACCTGTGGCCAGACAGACATCTTCTTTATCCGTGCTGCCCACATGCCTGGTCAATTGATTGGCAGCTTCGGGTGGAACAAGATGATCAAATTCTCCAAAAAAGTTAATGAGTGGCATGGTAATATTGTTTAAAATAATACGGCGTTCACCTATTATCATCTGACTTTTGATCAATAAATTTTTTTGATAACAATCGGTAGCAAACTGTCGGAATGTTTCAAAGGGAATATCTGGACTGTCAAAAATCCATTTTTCCATGCGGACGAAATTTTCAACAAAGGGTTTTTTGTCCATGTTTTCAAAAAAGCTGACATATTTATCCAGCATCAGACGCGGTGGATTCAGCAATAAAAAGCCTAAATTCATAAAGTCCGCAGGCATGTTCCCAAAGCTGTCAGCAAGGTCGATCATTCCGGGTTGTTTCATCCAGGTATGAAGCAGGCCTTTGTCTGTATCAAAGTTTGTTGGTGTTACGCTTGTAATCAGGTTATTCACTTTTTCAGGGTGAAGGGCGGAGTACATAACACAAAAAGCCCCGCCCATGCAAATACCCATTAAATTAATTTTGGGTAAATTGTGCTTTTGCCGAATAAAATCGACCATTGTATTGATATAACCGTTTACATGATCATCAATCGAGACAAAGCGATCTTTTCGTGAGGGATATCCCCAATCAATCATATAGACTTCAATGCCGTGATCCAGAAATGTTTGAACGACACTGCGCCCAGGTTGTAAATCCAGCATGGTTTCACGATTAATCAAAGCATAGACAATTAACAGGGGGGTTTTGTACTCAATGGTATCGGGTTGATAATACTTTAAACGAACCCTATCTTCTTTTAATACGGTTTCATAAGGCGTTTGAGCGATTTCGACATCAAGAGCGTTCATCAATATTTCTGATGCTTTTTGAACACGGATTTTTGCACGTTCCGTATTTTCAGCCACTGTTTTTAAAATAAGGTCGACATCAATCTTTGGTTTACTCACAGAGTTACCTCCATATCAAGGGATAATTGTTTTGATAAAAGGTTTATTGGCTTGAAATAGATTTTTTTAAAGCTTTGACCGTTTGTTTTAACTCATAAATTTCTTTGTAGAGTTCATCCATTTCTTTGTGTGTAGGAACGGGTAAATGTTGAAGCAAATCCATAAGAACTGCATCTTTAGCATTTTTAAACTGAACGTAGGCTTGAATGGCATCATTCAGTGTCTCCATATATTCACTGGATTTTAACAAAGCCATGAAGTGGCCTTCTAAAATTCGCATCCACCGATTGTAATGCTCTTTAAAATTGTTTGAAATATTTCCCTGTTCAATTTGATTTTCAATTTCTTTTTGAAGCACCTGGGCAGACTTTTCAAAGGGTATGTACAACAAATAGGATAATTCCGCCAGGGCTTCATGAAATACGTTGAACTTATCTATGGCTGTGTAAATACGCTCATGATAATATCGGAAAAGTCCGAGGGTTGGTATATGAAAAAATTTTTGAAATTCTTTTTCATAAATTTTTTTCCACGATGTGAACATATCCTTGTCCATATCATCGAAACCATAGGCTTTTGTTTCCTGTCCAATGCGTACACATCTTTCGATCCACTGTGTTTGCATTTCCATAAAACCTTCGGTAAACTGTTGAAGGATTTCAAGGGATGCTGACGATATGGCATCGGACTTTTTTAATGTTGCATCGATATTGTCAGGTTCAAATAAACTGGCAACGAGCAACTGAAAAATATTCACACCTGATGTAAAAAACTGATCTGTTTTTTTTTAACCGGTAAAGGAGGGTTCCTCGTTAGCGTGTTTTTTTTGATCCCCATGCTGATGCGCAGGTGACAAATTTTTCCAGAAATGCATGGTGGATTGCATCCATTCATTGATGTTTATATTTTGATTTTGATCGGATTGCGACATTTTTTCTCCTGGAAAGATTATGGGTTGGGAAGGGGAAAGGACGCAAGACAGTGGATAGGTAGGGATTT
>PEAL01000041.1 GCA_002753725.1 Deltaproteobacteria bacterium | reverse complement strand
TATACCCATTATTGTCATGCACGATCAGGATACCAAACCCAAAATGGATGCCCCTGTCAATGGCTATATAAAGAAACCTTTAAATCCGGAAATGCTTTTTAACTTTTTTTTGGACTTAAACCAAAATGCTCAAGAAGAAAATAAACAGATTGCATCTTGAAAACATGATAATTTCTGACAAAGAATGAATGTAACATGGAAAAATTTATAGTAAAAGGTCAATGCCATCTGTCAGGTAATATTCAGCCGGCAGGCAACAAAAATGAATCCCTTCCTGTATTGGCAGCCGTTCTTTTATCAAAATCAAAAATCATATTAAACAATCTTCCAAATATTGGTGATATCAACACCATGAAATTGCTACTGGAACGGATGGGGGTTGGCATTCAATTTAAGAATGAAAATACATATGTATTTGATGCCAATCATTTATTATCATCCGAACCTGATGGTGATTTATGCCGAAAAATCAGGGGATCCTTTTTAATGGCATCCCCTTTACTGTATCGTTTTGGTGAAGCGCGCCTGCCTGTTCCAGGTGGAGACATTATCGGGCGCCGACGCCTGGATACGCATTTCAAAGTTCTGACCGAACTCGGCGCAACCATTGAACAAGATGGTAATACATTTTATTTTCGGTGTGACAAGGGGTTCAAAGGAACGCATCTTTTTTTGGATGAAGCCAGTGTCATGGCCACTGAAAACGCAGTCATGGCAGCATCTGTAGCAGAAGGAACCACCACGATTTATAATGCGGCCTGTGAACCTCATATTCAAGGTTTATGCAGGATGTTAAACGCTATGGGGGCAAAAATTCAGGGAATTGGTTCCAATTCGCTGTCAATTGAGGGCGTTTCCAGTTTGGGAGAATGTACGCACTCGATTCAGCCCGATCATATTGAGGTAGGGTCTTTGATTGGTCTTGCTGCTGTTACCCATAGTGAACTGACCATTATTGACCCTGGACTGAACAATTTAGGACTCATCCTTCATTTTTTTAAACGGCTTGGAGTGTCAACAGAAGTCAGAGGGAAAGACCTCTATATTCGTCCAGATCAGGAATTGCGTATCATTCATGATATGGATAAAACCATTCCTAAAATTGATGACGCACCCTGGCCAGGTTTTCCAGCCGATCTGACCAGTATCATGACGGTTGTGGCCACCCAATGCCAAGGAACAATTTTGATATTTGAAAAACTATTTGAAAGCCGCCTGTTTTGGGTGGATAAGTTGATCAGCATGGGCGCTCAAATTGTTTTGTGCGATCCTCATCGGGCTGTTGTTGTCGGGCCTTCAAATCTGGTCGGTACGAAATTAAACAGCCCGGATATTCGCGCGGGTATGGCCCTGTTAATTGCTGCAATGTGTGCCAATGGCACCAGTGAAATATACGATATTCAACAAATTGATCGGGGATATGAAAAAATTGACCAACGATTGAATGCCTTGGGCGCCAACATTCAGCGTGCATAACTCAGTTGATAATGTTAGGGTCAGAAAGGAGTTCTCATGTTCAGAAAATACAAACTTTCAACACGAATTCTGTTTCAGGGGCTTATTGTTATAGCCTGTTTTATTATTACATTACTTGCAATCTATCCCAAATTTACAGATATGATTTACCAGGGCAAATACCTTAAAACCCGACATGTGGTTGAAACGGTTTATGGCATTATTGGTCATTATGCCGCTCAGGTCGAAAACAATAACATGGATTTGGATCAGGCAAAAAAAAGTACTCTGGAAGTCATCAAAGCATTACGTTACGATGGTACCCAATACTTTTGGATTAATGACTTGCATCCGCATGTGATTATGCATCCCATTAAACCCTCTCTGGATGGTAAGGATGTCAGCGGCGTAAAAGATCCCAAAGGAAAAAAATTATTCGTTGCTTTTGTTGATGTGTGCAAAGAAAAAGGTGAGGGCTTTGTGGATTATTATTGGCCCAAACCCGGTCAAAATGCGCCTGTGCCTAAAATTTCCTTTGTTAAACTGTTTAAAACTTGGCTGAATGTTGGCGCCCAAGGCATATATATCGACGATGTTGAAAAAGAAATAGCCCGCCTGACACTCGTATTGGCAGGCATTGTTTTGGGTATTACGATAGGGGTATTCATTCTTTCATATATTATGGCAAAATCCATTAGCAAGCCAATCACGCGCATTGTTGAAGGATTGTTTGAAACCTCTGAAGAAGTCGCTGTGTCGGCCAGTGAAGTTTCCAATGCAGGTCAGTCTTTGGCATCAAGCTCAACAGAGCAGGCCAGTGCCGTTGAAAATACACTCATGTCTTTGGAAACATTGTCCAATCAAAGCCATCAAACTTCTGAAATGACGAATGGCGCGAATACGTTAATGACTGAAAATATATCCAGATCCGGTCAATCATTGAAAACATTGGTCGAATTGACCAATAATATGTCACAAATTGAAAATGACAGTGATAAAATCGGACAAATTATTAAAACCATTGATGAAATTGCATTTCAAACAAACCTTCTGGCATTGAATGCTGCGGTTGAGGCTGCTCGTGCCGGAGAGGCAGGCGCAGGATTTGCTGTGGTCGCTGATGAAGTTCGGAATTTGGCCATGCGATCGACAGAGGCTGCAAAAAACACACAACACTTGTTAAACAATACAATAGCAGGCGTCGCAAAAGCATCCAATGCAATCAAAACAATCAACATGGATTTTAATGGCATCGTGGAAAGCGCAACGTCCATTGGCGAAAAAACGTTTATGATAACCGAAGCCAGTAAAGAACAATCGTCGCAAATTGGGCAGATTCGTGAATCTGCCTCAGAAATTAATTTGTCTATCCAGAGTGTTTCAGCCAGTGCTGAAGAAGCCTCAGCAACGGCTGCAGAACTTTTTAATCATGCAGAAGCGATGAAAAACTATATCATTCATCTTCAAAATGTTATCAGGGGACAGGAATAACATGAAACCATTTATTTTTTACTTGAACATCGTAAGGTGAGAGTAATTACGATGGGTGAGATTTTTAAGAAAAACTGTTGAATCCAAATAGATATCTTGTTAAAGAGAAACGATCTAATTAATGACGAGGTAAAAAAAAATGATTTTTAAACACGAAACTTTTAAAAAGAATTGCTTAAACTTGACTTGCTGCTGCCTTCTGGCTTTAAGCTTGCTTGTTCCACAAACACTATCCGCCAAAAACAGGATGGTTTTAAAATGTGGTACCAATACTTTTGCCCCATTTGGGTTTGAAAAAGATGGAAAAGTACAGGGCATTGAAGCTGAATTAATGACCGAAGTCGGACGACGCTTAGGCATTGACATCGATTTAAAAATTTTTTCATGGGCAGCCTTATTGGAAAGCATGCGTTTTGGAACGTTGGATTGCATGTTTGCAGCATTTAAAACTGAAGATCGGGAAAAATTTTTACTCTATACCAATGTTCCGGTTCATATATCTTCATTGGTATTTTATGTGCATGAGGATAAAAAAATGCCATTTTCAGGAAAAATTGATGACCTGAAAAATAAACGCATTGGTATTGTTCAGGGCTTCAAAAACCCATATGATTTTGAAAAGGGTGAACGAAGACAACTCTATCAGGTTTTTCAGTTGAGAGATCTGGAAATTAATTTTAAAATATTACAAAAACATTGTATTGATGCCGTTTTGGTTAACAGACATGTTGGTGAATATACACTTGGGCAGCTGAAAATGGATGGGATTATTCCATTACCGGTCCCATTGACTGCCACGCCAGCGTATATTACTTTTTCCAAATTTTTGGAGACCAAAGAAAAAAAATTAATTAAAGATTTATCGTATCTCGTTCCTCAATTTGATGCTGTATTATTTGAGATTTTTACAGATGGAACTTATCAGCGAATTTTTCAAAAATATATGAAATAGAAGCAGGTTAAATCATGAGTCAAGAAAAATATCGAGTGGTTTTTAAAGGGGAAATTAATGATACCGCCAGCCAGGATGATGTTAAAGCTAAGCTGGCCAAAATATTAAAAATGTCAGCTGAAAACGCTGAAAAGTTATTTTCAGGTAAACCCATTGCTATCAAAAAAAATGCGGATCTGGAAACCTGTAAAAAAATTCAAGCTGTTTTTAAAAAAGCAGGTGCTATTTGCACGATCAAAAAGCAAGCAAGCCCTAAAACAGAAGATACATCAGAGTTCAAAGTGGAAGGAGGGCTTCAGGCCCCAATCATTTTTCAAAAAAAAGCGGTGACATTGCCTGGAAAGCCTGCCAAAAAATCAACGGTTATTCTGTTGGCACTTTTTCTGGGCGGTTTTGGTTTCCATAAATTTTATACCAGCAGAAATTTTATGGGCTACGTATACCTGTTGTTGTGCTGGTCCGGAGTTTCATATGTGTTTGCCTTACTTGACTGCATCGTATATCTTTTGACCAAAAAAGAAAAATTTGAAAAAAGATATCGCGTATTAGGTGGTCAAAAGCATATTATACTGGCGATTTTTATTGGTATTGCTCTGATTGGTGCAGAGATCTATATAGGAATCACCATTGGTGTTCCCAAATATATTGAATACCGTGACAGCTCGTTTCACCTTGCTGTGGATCATGAATTGAACCATTTCTGGGTGATGCAGGAAGTTTACTATATTGATCACAATCGTTATGCCTTGAATATGGAAGAATTGAAATATGAATCCCGTTATCCTGAAATTAAACTGGAGTTGACAGAAGCAACGGAAAAATGTTTTAAAATCAAGGGGAAACATCCAAAGTTGAACTACCCCAGAACCATTGACTGCCAGGGAAAAATTGAAGATGGATTTTCATTTTAATTCTGTAATTTCTCTCTTGAGTTATTCTTTTCTTCGATCCATAAAAAAACAACTGCCTGGTGTTGATTTGGCAATTTTTTTTACATCTGTGCATACGTCGTTGACTTGAATGTATTTTGTGAATTGACGTTTTGACAAATCAACACCTGAAAGACTGATACTCATAATGGGAAAAAATTCTTTTTCACCTGCTCGATTGGTC
The DNA here is from genome assembly GCA_002753725.1 of Deltaproteobacteria bacterium. GTDB lineage: Bacteria > Desulfobacterota > Desulfobacteria > Desulfobacterales > Magnetomoraceae > Magnetomorum. The sequence continues at coordinate 19,931 of PEAL01000041.1, read as the reverse complement.
GAAGCAATCCCTTTTTGAAGAATATCATCTTTATCGTAAAACTGACAGATACCATAATCGAATCGTTGAATGATCATGTTGGCAATATCCTGACAAATGGATGATGGTGTTATAATAACAAAATCATCCCCCCCAATATGGCCAATAAAAGCTGTGTCACTTTTCACTTTTATTAATATTTGCTTGAAGAGCTGGGACGTAAATCGAATAACATCATCACCTCGGGCAAAACCATATTTGTCATTAAAGGCTTTGAAATGATCCAAATCAGCATGGATGACACAAACATCCTTTTTATTATCCAATGCATCAGTAATAGCATCAGAAATACTGTTATTTCCCGGAAGGCCTGTACTTGGGTTGGCATCAAAGGCTAGCTTGTTAAGTCGTTCTAATTCTTTGATAGCCATATATCGTTGAATATGATTTTTAACACGGGCCCTGACAATCGCTGGACGAACAGGTTTGGTAATATAATCAGCAGCCCCCAGTTCAAGCCCTTTGAATTCATCATGATCATCGCACATTGCTGTGATAAAAATGACAGGAATATCTTCGGTGGCAGGATTGGATTTAAGTTGTCGACAAACTTCATATCCATCCATTTCTGGCATGATGATATCTAACAGTATCACGTCGGGTGGATTTTTTGAGGCAACCAGTTTTAAAGCTTGTTTTCCTGATTTTGCTACAATTGTATCATAATCTGTTTTTAACAAATTGATCAATAAATCGATATTGCTTTTTTCATCATCAACGATTAAAATGGTTTGTTTTTGTTTGGCGATCATGTAATATTATCTCCTCGTAAATTATTCAAACAGTGAACCACTGAACAAGGGAGGACATCCTTGAATTTAATTATTTTCGAATACATTATCTATTTTCCGGATGAAACAGTACGGCATTACAGAGTGGAGATTGATAAGAAAAGCAGAAGAATTGTCAATACAAATATTGATACCGAAGATGGTGTTGAATGGACTGATTTAGAGTATTGTCAATGTGAAAACTGTCCTTTGAACAAAGATCTTTATCCCAAATGTCCTATTGCACATAATTTATATTCACTCATCGAGGTCTTTAAGGACCAAATTTCTTTTGAAGAAGTTTCGGTTGAAATTATCAGTGAACAGCGAATCTACAAAAAAGAAACAACGCTTCAAATTGCCTTGCAGTCGTTGTTTGGCATTCTTATGGCAGCCAGTGATTGTCCCAATATGAATTTTTTATCGTCCATGGCATTGTTTCATTTACCTTTTGCCAGCTTTGAAGAAACCATTCTTCGTGCAGCATCGTTTTATCTTTTAAAACAGTTCTTTCAAAAAAGTAATAACCGCTTTTATGATTTTAGCATGGATGGTTTAAAAAAACAGTATGAAGCCGTTGAAAAGGTTAATCAAGGACTGTTAGAACGTATCCAATCCATTGAAACAGAAGGTGATGCCAGTTTAAATGCAATTACCACATTGAACGCTTTTGCTCAAATGTTTTCATTGCAATATGAACTGGATTTGGCTTCTATTCAACACGTATTTGCTGATCTGGATAATCATTAAGATGATACGCTTACATTTTCGAATAGATTATGCTTGACTTCAATCTTAGTATTTCGTAGTTTGCATATCGTGACATCTGTTGTTTTTGATTAAGTTTTTTATTCATCCAAAAAATAACGTGTTGATATCGTATAAAAAAAACCGAGCAATTTTGCTCATTTATCAACAATTCCTTGAGACCTCGTAAGTGTTCTCGAGAATTATTCATTATAAATAATTTATGGACATACCCGATCAATCCTTTCTTTTATTATTTTTAATTGTGTTATCTGCCTTTTTTTCAGGGGTTGAAACAGCTTTTGTTTCCCTTTCTGATATTCGTCTTAACCATCTATGTGAAAAAGAAAACAAAAAAAGCATTTTACGCGTTAAACGCCTTAAAGCAAACAGTGAACGACTCATTATCACCATTCTTATTGGTAATAATCTTGTCAATATTGCAGCATCATCCATAGCGACCAAAGTTGCCATTGATATTTTTCAATCTGGTGGCATTGGCATTGCTATCGGTATGATGACATTGATCATTCTCATTTTTGGTGAAATTGTTCCCAAGCATATTGCTATGGCTAAAAATGAGTTTATTGCAGTACTTGCTGCGCCTGTTATTCGTATACTGCAAATTGTTTTGTTTCCCTTGATCTTTCTTTTAGAGAAACTAACAAAATTTGTAGCAAAACCCATGAACAATGAACCCGCCGAACCGCTAATTACTGAAGCTGAAATCAAAAGCGTGGTCACGCTGGGTGAAGAAATCGGTGAAATCGAAAAAGATGAGCGTATCATGATCCACAATATTTTTCGATTCAGTGATCTTCAGGCCAATGAAATCATGACTGACAGAACACAAATTTTTTCATTGGATGCCACGTCCTATCTAAAAGAAGTTTCTGAACACATTGTTTCCAATGGATTTTCTCGCATTCCGGTTTTTGAAGATCATTCAGATAATATCAAAGGCATTCTGTATGCCAGAGATGTTTTACAGCTTCTTTTATCCAAAGGTGAAGATCGTCCCATTAAAGAATTGATACGTCCGGCCATGATCATTCCGGAAACCATGCTCATCGATAATCTGCTTCGTGAGTTTAAAAGGGAAAAAGTTCATATCGCAATGGTTGTGGATGAACATGGTGGGATTAGCGGTTTAATTACCATCGAGGATGTTCTAGAAGAAATTGTCGGAGATATTTATGATGAAACAGACAAAGATGAAGAACTGATTCGTGTTATTGATGAGTATAAAAGTTTTGTCAAAGGGGAAACAGAAATTGAGGAAGTTAACCGGATTTTGGCGTTAAACTTGAGTGAAGAAGAAGATTATGAAACCATTTCCGGCTATATTTTGTCTCATCTGAGACATATTCCAGAAGTGGGTGAAGAATTATCTGTTGATAATATTGTCATACGCATCACCAAGGCGGATCAGCAGCGTATTATTGAAGTGGAAATTGATAAAAAACAATTTGATGTTGAAAACTCCTGAGAACAATGATTCTTGAAAAACCTTTACAGGTCATTGGCTATTCAATTTGGTTTAGGACTAAAACTAAAAGATGAGATAGATAAATATGTCGAGTACACTGTCACAGACGACCAGAATATTGGATTCAAAAAAAGAAATTTGAAAAAATAATTTTTTAAGGAGTTTTATTTTGCTCAAAGAAGAGATTAACCGCATAGACCGCATTACCGAAGCTGTTTATTATTTGTCAAAAGGTCAGGTCCCACCAAAAATTAACTGTAAAAATGATGATAATGATGAAATCAATCAGTTATCAGAAATGATGAATACGCTCATTGGCCAATTTGATGGCATAAAAAAATCCATTGTTCCTCTGGCATCAGGAAATCTGAATATTACCATTCCCAAAGATAATTTCTTAGCATCCCCATTTAAACAACTTCACTCCAGCCTCAGCCACTTAACCTGGCAAACCCAACAGATTGCAATGGGTGACTTTGAACAACGCGTTGATTTCATGGGGGATTTCTCCCAGGCATTCAATACAATGACCAATGCATTGAAAGAATCCCAGGAACAATTAATGCTCGAAGTTGACAAATTCAAACAACTGGCTGAACTTAAAAATAATTATTTAAATATTATGGCCCATGATATTCGTACCCCCATTGGTGCTGTGATGGGATTTTCTGATATTTTACTGGAAAATGAACTTCCGGATCAGGCACGAGAATATATTCTGACAATAAAACGAAATTGTTCCTATCTTCTTAACCTGATTAACAACATTCTCGATATGGCCAAGCTTGAAAAACGAAAGATGGAACTTGAATCCATTCCTTTTTCTTTGCAAACATTTGGTGATGATATCGGTCAACTCATAGCGCCTAAACTTGCGAAAAATACAAAATATATATTTGACTGCGATCCCGCTCTTCCACAGATGGTTATGGGGGATCCCAACCGTTTGCGACAGGTATTGATCAATCTATTGGGAAATTCTGCCAAGTTCACTCAGGAGGGTTCCATTGCGCTTATTGTGAAAACAATGTCTCAAAACGGAGATGATTATACGATTCGATTATCTGTAAAAGATACAGGGATTGGTATTGCACAGGAAAATCTTTCAAAATTGTTTAAACCTTTTTCACAAGAAAATAATAGTATTTCATCAAAATATGGTGGCACCGGTCTTGGTTTGTCAATATCCAAAGAAATCGTTGAGCTGATGGGAGGTACCATACATATAGAGAGTACCCTGGGAAAAGGTACGGAATTTTATTTTGAAATTGTCTTAAAAGAAGCCTTTGAACAAAAAGATGATCAACAGAAATCCTTTTATAATAATTGCAATATTCTTGTTGTTGATGACAATCAAAATATTCTTGATATTGCTTCACACAAACTTGACAAACGCCACATCAAGTTTTCAGTATGTAACGATAGCACAAAAGTGTATGATTTACTGCTGGACACTGTAGCGAGCAAAACGCCTTTTACCTTGGCAATGTTAGATATTGATATGCCCAGGTTGAATGGAATAGAACTGGCCGAAAAAATTAAATCGCATCCCAAATTACACAATCTCAGGCTGGTTGCTTTTACTAGCCATACAGAAGTATTAACCCGGACAATCAATCCAAAATTGTTTTCATTAATTGCCGCCAAGCCTCTATCAGAACCAATGCTTCAACGTATTATTGATGAAGCCAATTATTCCTTTGAAGACCAGCAGGCATTTTGCTCATTGATCAATAAAAAAATTCTGGTTGTTGATGACAATGCCATCAATCGATTTATTGTTAAATCACTGCTCCAAAAACAAGAAATGCTTGTGGATGAGGCTGAAAACGGTCAGGTCAGCATTCAAAAAATTAATGAGAATACATACGATTTTGTTTTGATGGATCATTTAATGCCTGTCATGGATGGTATTCAATCCATTGAAGAAATTCGAAAAAATTCTGATCATAATAATCTTCGCATATTGGCTTACACAGCCAATGATGATCCTGAAGATATTGCTTTGTTTTTATCAAAAGGGGCCAATGGTATTGTAAAAAAACCCGTTGATAATGAAAATATGATCAGTGAGTTATGTTCTGTTCAAAATAAATGAGAAATAATATAAAAAAGGAGAGAAAAATGTTTAAAGAACCAAGAACCGAATTACGTTTTTCCTGGTCTGATCTGGGTGACATTGAAGAAGGGCGTCCCAACCTGGGTACAAGCACACATGTTGCTGTATATCGCCTGATGCAATACACCATTCGTGATGTATTGATCAAACGATTTGATCCGCAAGTGGCATCGTCAATTCTATATGATGCTGGAAAAAGTGCTGGTATTAATTATTGCCTAAATATTTTGGATAAAAGCATGGAATTGAATGAATTTGTTGCTGCCCTTCAGGAATCATTGAAAAATTTTGGTGTGGGCATTTTACGTTTTGAAAAAATAGACCTTGAAAAAAATTCTTTTGTTCTGTCAGTTGCTGAAGATTTAGATTGCTCAGGTCTTCCAATGATTAATGAAACGGTTTGTGACTACGATGAAGGCTTCATTGCAGGTATCCTGGAAGAATATACAGGAAAAGCTTTTAATGTCAAAGAGGTGGATTGTTGGGCAACCGGTGACCGCGTGTGTCGATTTGAAGCCAACCAGATATAAATTATCATTGGGGTCACCTATAGCGGTGGCCCTCATTCCTTAAATCAGCATTTCTGCAATTGTCATCTTAAACCGCTGATCAATCTGAAACTCCCTCTTATAAGCCTGTTCCAACTGAGCCATGCGGATGTAGTGCGGCGTCCGGTCCAAAGAATAATAATCTTCTTTTTTCAACGCTTTGCAATGGTGAATGAAGGCCTCACAACCTGGCGTATATTGTATTGGTTTTCCCGGGATTTGTAATTCATGTGCAATGCCATGTAATCGGCAGATCATGGGGCGGTATGTGTAGATTAAACAGTTTCCTTTTTCATTCAAAGGACACATTAACCGAACAGGCAAGTGTTGAGCAATCAATTCTTTTGATTGCTCGCAAACCTGCTGAGCTTTTTTGATGACATGATCTTGTTTTTGTTTGGGTAAGTGATTAAAACCTTCAATCACATATTCCCATTCTATATGCGTGTGATGAAAAAATCGAGTTTCACAGCAATTGTCTTCACATCCATTACAAAAAAATTCATATGAGGCTGCCGCTTGATGATATGCCTGGTCCATCTGCTCAAAAATCAATCCAATGAGTTGAGAATATTTTTCAGAGAATTCGGGTGTGTTCATTGTTTAAACAATCGATGATGGAAAAAATAAAGATTTATACAAATTCAGTGCATACCGGTCGGTCATACTTGCAATAACATCTGCAACCTGACGCTCCGTAGGCTGACAATCGGGTTGACATCTGGCCATTTCCAGATCGTCGGATGCTTTTTGGAAAATATAGGGGGTTTCAAGTAAATGGAAATACAATTTGGATACAATCGCTTTTGCCTTGACAAATTCATTGTGAACACGAAGTGATCGGTAAACGTTATCATACAGAAAACGCCGGAGCAATTGCATGGCAGACAGCACCTCTTTGCTGATAATTAATTGAAGCTGATCCCCATCTTTTTCACTGGAAAAAACCAAATCTTTGATCATTATTGTTACACGTTCAGAGTGTGATGTGCCAAGAACCCTTACACATTTATCCGGAATTTGATCCAGCCGAATTACCCTGCTGCGGATGGCATCATCCAAATCATGATTTAAATATGCCATAATATCAGCAATTCGAACCACCTGGCCTTCTATTGTACTGGCGCTATCTTTTTGTTCACTGGGAATAATTTTTCCAAAACCACCTTTGGAATGTTTCAATATACCATCCTTGACTTCATGGGTTAGATTCAAGCCTTTGCCTTGATTTTCCAGTATATTGACCACACGCAAACTTTGTTCATTGTGAGAAAAATGAGATGAAAAAATTTCTTTGAGTGCTGTTTCTCCGCCATGACCAAAGGGAGTATGTCCCAAATCATGGCCCAGAGCAATGGCTTCGGTGAGATCTTCGTTGATACGTAGGGCCCGTGCAATGGTGCGGGCAATTTCTGAAACTTCCAGTGTATGGGTCAATCGCGTTCGGTAATGATCGCCCAAAGGAGACAAAAAAACCTGGGTTTTATGTTTAAGCCGTCGGAATGCATTACAATACACGATGCGATCTCTGTCCCGCTGAAAAGGTGTTCGGATGGGACACGGGGTTTCTTCAATGATGCGTCCCTGTGTGTCATCACTACGGCATCCATAGGGTGAAATAAAGGACGCTTCTCTTTCTTGAAATAATTTTCGAATGGTCATGGAAATCATTCAGCCTTAAGGTGGTTTCGTTGTTTATCTCCTAAAAATGGCGCCTGCAATTTTTAAGTTACAGTGCTTGTATCATGTTTTCAGGAATACTTCCAGAAAATCCAGAATGAAATTCAGGAGCCACAATTTAATAATGTTCCAATTAAAGCATTGATTCTTCAAAGAATAATCAATGCTTTTGGTCAAAAAATATTTGAAAAAGATTGATGGGATAAGTCAAAAATTAAATTTATTACAGCCCATTAATGAAAAATTTTCAAGGATTTAATTTTTTAAAGTAAGATAATTTTATATATAACATCTTTCGTTTAATAAAGGATAAAAAAATCATTTATGACAAAAATATCTTTTGACAAAAAATAATTTTTTATACTTCACGTAATAAAAAAATATTTCGACGAAGACTGATAACAGCTTGAATAAACGAAACTAATGAACAAGAGAGTAATAAATATTAATTTGTTTCTGTTGTTAATTATCAATGGACGTTACGAAAACTGAATAGAACAATATTAGTAATTCTTTATAAATTAGATTTGCATTTATCAAAATTATATGATACCAAACATCCAAATTTTTACGCTTTTAACGATTAATGATAAACAACAATTGAACGGAAACAAATCATAGTTTAATGAAACAACTTATTACATTAATAATTGTCATTCTTTTTTCATGCCAGTTAAATGCTGAACAAAGTATTACGACAGAAGCCTGTTATCATTTTTCAGATAATGAAACTGTAAATATGGCTCGAAAAACAGCATTAAGTTTAGCAAAAGAAAAAGCGGTGTCCCTTTCTCAAAGTTATATTCAATCTTCCTTTGAGATGAACAATGGTCTTGTTAGTAAAAACGAAATTTCCAGCATTAGCGAGGCTTTTATTAAAAACACCGAGGTCATTGATAGAAAAGAAAATCTGGATAAAAGAGAAGTCTGCGTTAAAATAAATGCTGTAATTGCTATCCCCTCTAAAGAACAATTAAAAAGAGTTCCATCCCCTCAAAATAAATATACCCCTGGAATTAAAAAAGAGAATCATCAAAATTTTCCCAAAAATAAATTTGTTGAAATACTTGATGTAAAAATTAAAGAAAACATCCTGACCGCCACCGCGATGTGCCATAAGCGTTCATTGTATCACAACATACTGCTTACTTGGTATGATCAAGGTATACCTATAGATAGTTCAAAAAAAATTTTTCATTGTGAAGGCCGGAAAAAAGTTAAACGCATCGATGTGGAATTACCTGATTCTTTCAAAAAAACAATGACATATGATATTGAATTGGATATTCCCAGATGACGACGATACAAGGAGAAAAAGAATGGGCAAACAACATAAATATTTAATTATTTTATTGTTCGTATTGAATTTAGTTTCGTGTGCAACAACGAAACAAGGGATTATCATCCAGGCTATGGTAAAGCCTGAACTTGATCTTACCACCATCAGTCAATTGATGGGAGATGACATTTACCAATCTATTGGGATACAAAAGGTTACAGATCCGGAAGGAAAAATACCTGATCCAAAAATTTTGTTTACAATTGATAAAGTTCTAAAATCTGAACTGACAAACATGTTGTCTTTTAACATTAAAGATGCACAGCCTGGTATGAAAATACCACAAATTATACCATCTGTCTCAGCATTTAATGTTAAAGGGCCTATATTTCAAGATGGATACTATTATCTAAAAGGAGAATCTGCAATTAATTTTAGCCTTGAAAGATCGGATGGAACCATTGTCAGAACAAAACTTGAAACAGCAAACATTTATCAAAAAAATCCATCAAAACTGTTTTTAAATGAAAACACTTTAATGATTCAAATGGTAGAAAAAATATGCAAAAAATTTGTTCATAATTTTATACCATCAAAAAGGCAGGAATTTAGAGAATTTGTAAAAGGAACTCAGGATGTCAATGTTGCCATTATTGCTGCAACAAATGGTAATCTTGAAGGTGCACAAGAGCTTTTTCAAGATATTATTAAAAAGGAACCAGATAATGCCCCTGCTTTTTACAATTTAGGAATTGTGATAGAAGCTCAAAAGGTTGAAAATCTTAATAAATCGCTTTCAATGTACAAAAAAGCATTCAAGCTTGACCCTGCAAATCCATTATATAATCAAAATTATACCCGCCTTAAAAATAATTTGGAAGGAACAACTTATTTAAAAGAGATAAAGGACACTTTGGGTGAAGTCGAAGCTGAAAAAGAACGACCAAATGAAATCGAAGAAGAATAACATCAGATGATGTAAGAAAAACAATACTATCGCAATGATAGATGAATAACTTTCTCGTTTATGCATTTCATGTTTGGCTTTGTTGTCCTTGTCCAATAGAAAAGCCCTAACCTATCTATTTTTTTCAGCTTTAAAATTTTTCGTCGAACAAACCCAACTCTGAACGCTATAATGGGATAGTTATTCAATTGATATTGCAGAAAGAAGTGACTGTATGAAACATGTAAAATTATTTTTTTATGCTGCTCTCTCTTTAATTATGCTTCAATGCATTTTTGGCTGTGCAGTTGGAAGAGGGCTTTTAGAAGGTGGTTTGGCTTTCATGGAAAAGCCAAGCGTGGAACTGGTTCTGGATAGGCTTAATACTGCGGCATGTGCTTCAAAAATGGCAAAATCTGTATTAAATGATATTCCTATCTCGGACAAATCTGAATGGCCCAAACAAATGGAGAGCTTTCCCAAAGATCAATTGACTGAAATAATGAGAGTTTTAGCTATAGATGGAGCATATCAAGCTCACGGAGGATATGTCTCACCAATAAAAGGTCATGTCGTTCAAGTTCAAAGTATTCTCTATGATGTTCCTCCGGATTTATACTCCCGCGCGGGAGCCTGCTACGAAGAAGGCGAGGAGACCTTTATCAATGGATATTATTACAAAATCAATGGCGGAGGAAACTTTGTAAAAAAAAGTATCCCTTCTTCAGATGAACTTGCTAGTGCGCTAAAGATTTCGGTAAAAAAAATATTTGAGTTTAGACAAAAAAAATGTCCTCATACGACTTTTCTTAAAAGACAAGGAAAATACAAATCAGAATTATTCAATAAAAATATAACCGAAGGAGGGTATAAAAATATTACAGAAGCATTGATTTCAGTGATAGAAAATCAGAATATTTCTGATATCGGTGTGATCAAAAATACCTTTGTTGAAATCAATGATATAAAAGATCGAATTGAAACAATCAATGCAGAACTCGTTGATCTTGAAAATAAAAAAGTTCGTCTGAAAGATAATGAGACCGTTGAGGGGTATAAAAATATTTCAGAAATAGATAATGTTTTGAGCATTAAGAAAGAGAAACTGGATAAAAATAAAAACCGTTCCAAAGAGCTTGTAAATATCTTGTTCACTGCATTTGATAATATCAAAAAAAACTTACCAATAGTTGTTGGCAAAGATTTGGAAATTCTTAAACGTATATCTGAAGCCTGTAAGGCGATCAATGGTTTATTGACAGATTCTTTTACACTGACAACCATTGCTATGGCAAAAACCCCTCGCTCGGTTATGGGATTAAGAAATGAACTCAAACAGTTGAATCAATTCAGCGCGTCAAGTATTTATGTTCCACTCCGTCTTGCAAGGCTGAAAACAAACGCAGGAAATGTTTTAGATAATATTAAAACTGTTATCCTTGTCCTGACAAACGAACGTAAAATAGTTAAGTTAATTAAAAGCACTTCTGATGAAATTATCAAAGTTTCATCTCAAATTGGCAAAGAAGATCAGGCGGTTATTGCAGATACAAGTACTGATACGAAGGCTGTTGATGAAAAGATCATAATTGCTGATACTTCTGAAGAAAAACCACTACCTGTAAAAGATATCGTGCAAGATGATGAACCTGTTGAAATTGTAAAAGATATCGAAATAACTGAAACTGCGCCGGAAATTTTAGCGATTGAAAAACCTTCTGTAGAAAAGAGTTTGGAGCAGCATGATGTCGAACCTGATGTATCATCAGTGGAAATGAGCAACGAAGACGAGCAGGAAATACCTTCTGTTAAAAAACAGGAAATACCTTCTGTTAAAAAAGATGTAATTGCACAAAAAGTTGAGATCGATATACCCCTAGAAGAACCAGAAAAAATATCAACAGTGTCTCAAACTGAAGAAATTAATCTTTTTCTGAATCATTGGGCTCAATCATGGTCATCAATGAATGTCAGATCCTATCTCAACTGTTATGCTGATGATTTTAGACCAGCATCAGGGAAAAATAAAAAACAGTGGGAATCATTAAGAAAAATTCGTTTGCAGAAAAAATCGATTCAGATAGACATGTCTGATATTGATATAACAGTAATGAATCCCTCCAATGCGATTGTTACGTTTAAACAAACCTATCATTCAAATAATTTCAGTGATTCTGTCTTAAAACAATTGAAATTAAAACGATCTGGAGAAAACTGGAAAATAAAAGAAGAGAAACAATTGCAAAAATTTTAATCATAATACTGCGCGAGTGTAGGCACAAATAATCCACCGGCTTTTGTTTGCTCGACTTTCTTCTATTGAGACATAGGAATAGGAAACGCATTGAATAAATGCGTTTCCTATGACCTTAGAACCGCAGAGATCTATAAGTGTTGACCTTTTTATGAAACTGCAGGGGTAAACAAGAATGCATTATGTCGAAAACTCTCTACCTGTCTTAGTTTTCTCTTAGGAACCACAATTAAATAACTTTCCCATTTGAAGTCCCTTGGATGGAGTCCCAAAGCTTTAGCTTTGGGAGTGCCTTAGGAATCACGATTAAATAACTTTTCTGTGAGTCCCAAAGCTTTCCATCCAAGGGACAAGGAACTCCCAAAGTTAAAGCTTTAGTCCACCCAAAACGGGGAACTTATTTTTCGAGCATTCTTTTTTTGTATTGAAAATTTAATTTTATATATTATAATGTTATAAAAAATATAAAATAATAACTTTATAAAGGCAAAAAAAATGGAAATGCTTGAATATCTGGAGGTCATTTTACAATGGCAGGCAATCATTAAAGAAACACAAGGTGTTGTCAGAGAATGTGAACAGGATGTCATGGATACTATTGGGTCAAAACCCATCAAAATTATTACTGGTTTCAGACGTTCGGGAAAATCATTTTTAATGCAGCGAATTGCCGCAAACTGTATCAAAGAAAAGATTTATCCGGTTGAAAATATTTTCTATTTAAACTTTGAAGAATATAAACTGTCATCCATTGATCGTCCTGAAAAAGTTGATGCTCTGCTTCAAGTGTTCAAGACTGAAATCTCAAAATCCGGAAAAAAACTGTTGATTCTTGATGAAATCCAGAAAGTTCATCAGTGGGATCAATTGATCCGCACGATTTATGAAAGAGAAAGGGATGTTGATATATTTATCACCGGATCGAATTCAGATCTGTTATCTTCAGAATTGGGGTCAAATCTGGCAGGCAGGTTTATTTCTTTTTTTATCTTACCTTTTTCATTTAAAGAAGTCTTAAGATATAAGGGATATAACATTAAACGTCCTATTGATTTTATCAAACAAAAACAGGAGATTATTTTATTATTTCATGATTATGTACGATTTGGCGGATTACCGGAAACGTATACAATCAAAAGTGATAAAGCGAAATATTCGTATCTTGAAGGAATTCTCAGCAAGGTGATACTGGATGATATTCTTGGTCGATTTAATGTCAGACAGACAGATATTATTAAACACTTACTTTCATATCTTCTTTCAGGAACGGGAAATATTGTCTCCAATAAAAGAATCGTAAATTTTATCAAGCATGAAAAAGGAGATGTTAAACAGCAGACAATTAAGATATATATTGACTATATATTACAAACGTTTGCATTATTTGGAATCAACAAATTTGATTGGAAACAAAGTCAGTTTTTTTCGGGTAAAAAGAAGTATTATGCTGTAGATACTGGAATATCAAATCTTTATGGTGATTATTTACGAAATTATTCCAGGCGACTGGAAAATATAATTTTTTTAAAATTAATGCGAGAGGGGTGTGATATTTTTTATGGCATACTTCAAAATGGAAAAGAGATTGATTTTATAAGCAAAAAAAACAATAACTATGTAAAATATCAGGTCACCAAAACACTTCATACAGATAATTACACAAGAGAGCTATCACCATTTACCTTTTCAGATCAATACTCAGGAGATAATGTTCTATTGACGATGGATGAAACAGAGAAAAAATTGACTTTTAAAGAGTCTAAAATTATCAAACGATCAATTATTAAATGGTTACTCGATATATAATGAGAGCGATTGATTTAAATGACTAACAACATTTGCTTTTTTAATTATTGACAAATTCAATATAAATATGAAGGATGCCAATTTTTGAAAACTTACGACTCTCAAGAAAAAATATAGGTGTTGATTTGATGTTCAATCTTGACCGATACATTGGGATTTGTTAAGCAACACTTGTTCAATTTCAATTAGATTTTCCATATTAATGACTATAAAAACAGGACATGTCATATGATAATAAAACTGAATAAATTAGCCATTGCTGAAATCGATGAAGAATCCATTATGTTAAAGCAGTTTTATGATAATCGAAATGGAAATGCTGTGATGGTTAAATTTGAACTCAATCGATTTTATGATAAATTTGAAGCTGCATTGTTATTTGTTCGAGTAACAAGCACTGAAAGCAAATCCAGTCGTGAAAAAATTGCGGGCAGCAGGATTCGACTCAGAAAAGGGGAAAACTTCCCTTTATATTATGTTTCCTCCATTGATGCTGCCAAAGATTTATTTTTAATTTTTGAAATTCAATCCACTAATTTTGGAGAATATTCACAATTCGGCAGCTTGAAAGTCTATCCAAAAAATAAAAATGAAAAGCTGGTATACACGGATCAAACCATTGATGTCAGCCGTCTCAATCTCGAAAAATACCGATCAAGTCCTCAAAAAACCAATGGCCCCTTTGGAATGAAATCTTCCATGGTTGAACGTTTTAACGTTGGATCTCGCGGAAGGCAGCAAACTTTTTCAACGGGCGAAACCATTGATCCGGCTCAAGCTGACCGGCTGAAACGACAAATGGGCCTGACCGATGAAATGTTAATCCAGCGATTGGGATTAACCGACGATGCCTTGAAAATGCGTTTAGGCCTGACCGAAGAACTGATGCAAAGCTTTATCAACAACGCAGTCATGCTGGTTCGTGATAACCTGGGCATTACAGATGACATTCTCAATATTCTCAGTTTTAATACCCAACAATATTCAATGGATATTCAACGCCTCAAGGCAACCATCGATACCTTTAAAAATAATGCCAATCAGCTAAAAACAACCATCGATAAAATGGATATCCCCGGTCTGGAAAAAAATTATTCTTATGTTGAAAAACGGTATGACTGGGCAAAACTGCGATGCGAACAATTGGAGCGGAAATTTTCCAACCAGATTGATGAATTTTCTGAGGAACTTAAAGACAAAAGCGAGGCCCTTGATCAATTGCTTCAAGAGTTTTTAGACTGGACCGATGAAAAACGACAGGTTATCCAGGATGAACTGGATAAAATTCTGGAATTCCAATATAAATCGTCTGAAGCCATTCAACTGATCGAAAACACCAAAACAAGCTGCACACACATGCGTATGGTTGACCCTTTTGAGCGGGCCAGGGCCGCAGCCTGCCGCCTGTATGAAATATTGAACCAGGATAAAGTTATTACCTCACAATCCATCAAGCAAAACTTTCCTAAAGATTTGCAAGAACGTATGCAAATTCTTATTCAAATTGAAAACCACCTGAGCCGTTTAATTCCTCTGGATATGTCCGAGCAAAATGCTTCATGGATTGCTGAACACATTCAAGCCGTCAAAGACAAGTTTATATGGATCAGAGACCGGTATGCGTTTTATCCTTCGGTACTGTCTGAATCTGCTGAAGGATTTATCCAAAAAATTGAAAATATCAGCTATCAGGATATTGAAGCAGAAACCCGTTTGAAAGAAGAAAAACAACTTCACACCGGTCCCTGGAAATCAATGGATCCCCTTCAAATCTACCAGGAACGTGTTGATTTACATCTGGAGCAATTGCGAAAAACATATCATGAAGAAAAATCTGCCGCTTTGCCCCAGGTCTTTACCAGCGAGAAAACACTGTCCAAGGCCCTGGATCAGTTTGTCATAGAGGATTTGTTTGTTTTTATCCAAAAACAATTACCGGAAATTGAAGAAAAATATGCTCAGATGGTTTCCACTGAAAAGCCAGTGGAACCTTTTTTCAATGATATTCGAAAAAACCTGATGTCCATTGCCAATATTCAGAAAATCAAGGTAGAACCGGACGTTGATTTGTTTGATCCAGAATTACACAATCTTCAAAAAACGGTCCATCGGCCGGATATGCAAAATAAAGTTGTCCTTGAAACCATTTCAACCGGTTATCGCCTGGGAGCCATTGGACCGGTGCTTGAAAAAACAACTGTCGTGATCAACGATATTGAAGGTTAGGCCATTTTATGCTGGACACCATCATCCTTTTTGTCTCCTGCTGCCGCTCTTCCGGACTCTCTATTGCCACATCAGAAGTACTGGATTGCATGGATCAGTTGCGTCGCATTGACATGTTGGACGAAAAACAGTTTAAAGCGGTTCTTCAAACCAATTTTGTTAAGTCCTATCGGATTATTCCCCAGTTTGAAAAATTGTATGACCTTTTTTTTCATCAACTCAAAAAAGAACTGTCAGAAACTGATCCAGACAATCATTTTCCTGGAAGAAACGAAATACAAGACTTCTTAAAAAATGATTCCCCTGATGAAGCCGATGCCGCTGTTGTTGATTTTTTATTTGATGATCCCAACCCTTACCTTAAACAAATGCAACTCATACAGACCATTTCAGACAAGCAGCAACAGGCAGTAAAATCCAATATGGGCGCTCTCAATCTTCGCCTTTCCATTATGTTGACAATTAATCAGGTTCGTTCACGAATGGCAAACTTTCAGGGAAGCAATCATTCACATCAAGATCTGGCACCAACTCTGAAACAGTTAAACAAGCGTCTGGACATGGCAGGCCAAATGCTCAGACAGGATACACGTTTTGATGATCAGCATGTCAAGGTGGTTCGAAGCAAAGACAGCTATCGAAAAAATTTGGGCACCATGCCATTTTCCTCACTTTCCCCTGCTGAAATTCTTGAAATGCGCGATGTGGTCAACCGCCTGGTTCGAAAATTAAAAGATGTCGTGGGGCGCCGATATGCTGCCATGCGAAAAGGAACCATTGATATCAAAAAGACATTGCGGCATGCAGATAAATACCAGGGGGTTCCCATGCGATTGATATTTCGCAATCGACCACCGAGAAAAGGAAAAATTGTCACTTTGTGTGATGTTTCTGGGTCTGTTTTTTCGGCTGCACGCTTCATGCTGAATTTAATCTATTCACTTCAGGAGTATTTCACACAGGTCAAAAGCTTTGTATTTGTATCCGGATTGACTGATGTCACGGATATTTTTTCTCGTCAGGATATCAATACTGCCATTGAAACAGTCATGAATCATCCGGATATCCATTATCAGGAATACACGGACTATGGCGAAACATTGCGACAGTTTCATAAACATCACATGGATTGCCTGACATTAAAAACAACCTTTATCCTTGTTGGGGATGCCCGATCCAATTATCTCAACCCGCAGGCCCATATTCTGGAAGAAATCCGCAATCATTGTTGTCGAATGATCTGGTTAAATCCCGAACCTGAACGTTTTTGGAACACGGGTGACAGTGAAATGCGAACCTATAGCCATCATTGTCATGAGGTGCGTCCTTGTATTAATTTAAATCAGCTCATGAGCTTTATTGAACATCTTGTTTTGTGATCAATCATGAATCCAACAGATAAAACCCCATCCAGTCAAAAACCGAAGTTACTGTTTGTTTCAGAGCCTCCGGTTGCTTCCAGTCAATCTGTATCCTTAGCAGAGCCTTCGGTTGCTTCCAATCAATCTGTATCCTTAGCAGAGCTTCCGGATGATATTATTGCAGAAGATGCATCCCGAGATATCCCCTTACCTGAATATGAACCACCGCCAATGCCTCCTGAGAAGTCTGCCCCTCCTGATGAAGAACCACCCAAAAAGAAAAAATCGATGGTTCGATCATTGATCAAGGGGGTGCTGCTATGGAGTATCCTAATTTTTGCCCTTCTGGTATTGGGACTTGCCGGTTTTTTGTACATTTTAAACCGGAATATTCCGGATTTTACTTCCTTGAAAAATTATCATCCACCGGTCACAACACAGGTACTTGATGATCATAAAAACGTTATTGCCGAGTTTTTTCAGGAACGTCGATTTGTCAAACCATTGAACCTTATCCCGAAACGATTAAAACAGGCATTTATTTCAGCCGAAGATTCAAGATTTTATGACCATCAAGGGTATGACTTTAGAAGTATCGTTCGTTCGTTTATCAAAAATGTCATTGCCGGGCGTGTCAGACAGGGGGGCAGCACCATTACTCAACAAACTGCGCGTTCGTTTCTGATTTCCCGACACAAGACATATCTCCGAAAAATTCAGGAACTGATTTTAGCCTATCAACTGGAACAAGCCTTTTCAAAAGAACATATTTTATTTTTGTATCTCAATCAGATCTATCTGGGATATGGCGCCTATGGCGTTGAAGCGGCTGCGCAAAACTATTTTGGAAAATCCATTAACCAACTCAGTCTGGCCGAATGCGCTGCACTGGCAGGTTTACCCCAGGCACCGGCACGATATGCACCAGATAACAATTACAACGCGTTTAAAGCGCGTCAAAAATATGTCTTAAAACGTATGTACAATGAGGGGTATATCACTGATACCATGGCACGGAAGGCCTTTAATGAATCCTTGAATATCCATCCACGACGAAACCGGTTTGCAGAAAACGCACCCTATTTCAGTGAATATGTCCGGATTCTTTTGGAAGAGCAATTGGGGACCGTTCCACTGTATCAAGAAGGCCTGACGATCTACACAAGTCTAAACATGCAAATGCAGTCTGCTGCACAAAACGCATTGGAAAAAGGGTTGTCGGCCATTGAAAAACGCCAGAAATATCCAAAAGACCAACCACCGCTTCAAGGAGCGTTAATTTGCATTGATATTCAGACCGGTCAAGTCAAAGCGATGGTGGGTGGACGAGATTTCTCTGAATCCAAATTCAATCGGACCACACAGGCCATTCGTCAACCAGGATCTGCATTTAAGCCCATTATTTACAGCGCCGCGCTGGATTCAGGATTTACACCGGCATCAGTCATTATTGATTCTCCGGTGGTTGTTGAAGACAAAGATCGGGATTTTATCTGGAAACCTCATAATTATGAAAATACTTTCTATGGCCCCACGACCTTACGCAAAGCCATGGCCTTGTCCAGAAATTTGGTAACCATTAAACTGCTTCAAAAAGTGGGCATAGAAACTGTCATTGATTATGCTAAAAATTTGGGGATTTCATCCCCCATTCAAAAAGATTTATCCATTGCCCTGGGATCTTCAGGAGTTTCTCTGATGGAACTGGTTCGGGCATATGCAGTATTTGCCAGTTCTGGTTATTTGATCGAGCCTGTTTGTGTTGTAAAAATCGAAGACAATCAAAAAAAAGACGTTCCCCTTCCTGTAAAACCTGAAAAAAAACAAGTGATTGAAGCATCCACTGCATATTGTATTACCCATATACTCAAAGGGGTTGTTCAACAGGGAACAGCCCAGCAAGTAAAAGTGCTGAACCGACCTGTAGCAGGAAAGACAGGCTCCACCAATAATTTATATGATGCCTGGTTTGTTGGATATACACCGCGGTATATAACAGGGGTATGGGTGGGATTTGATCAACCACACTCTATTGGAGAAAAAGAAACCGGTGCGCGAGCCGCAATTCCAATCTGGCTGTCATTTATGGAAAGCATATTGACAGGAAAACCGGTGCGCAAATTTTCAATTCCATCAGGAGTGGTTTTCTCTAAAATAGATGCTGATACGGGCTGTCTGGCAACGCCTGGCACAAAAAATCCTCTGTACGAATGTTTTAAGGAAGGAACCTCCCCCAATCCTCCAAAGAATACTCTTGAAAATAATATTTCGCAGGATTCGTTTTTTAAAAAGAATTTTTAGATGATCTTTTCTGTAGAGGCGAACTTATGTTCGCCCTTGTTCAATAACCGAAATCAAACAAAAGTCCGACTTTTTGGGAATGCGCCCTTTAGCCCATAGCCGTCAGGCTAAGCACGACCACCTGAAATTGTACGTCCGCCTGGGGTTGAGACCCCAGGCTATTTTCTGTCGTCCCTTTCGGGACTTGATTAGTTTTTTTTTAAGCGCGAGCAATAGAAATATGCTGATTATATCGGCTTTTGGGGAGCAATAATTTCAAATAGTTATGAGGTTTTTATAAAAACACTTTAAGTCCCGCAGGGACGACAGATAATAGCCTGGAGCTTTAGCTCCAGGTTCTTGCTGCGGACTTTCATTTTGGCACAT